>NHBS01000010.1 GCA_002167825.1 Pelagibacteraceae bacterium TMED13 | reverse complement strand
CCTTCTGGAGGACCTTCTCCTTCTGGAGGACCTTCTTCTTCTGGAGGGCCTTCTCCTTCTAATGCCTCACCTTCACCTTCTGGAGTTTCTTCGTCTAGAAGACCTTCCTCAGATTGAGTTTCCTCGTTATCAGATTCGCCATCACTTTCCTCTGACACATCTTCATTTCCTTCATCCTCAGAATCCTCATCACTATCTTCCTCTGCTTCTTCTTGAGTTGCTTCTTCTTGCGCTTCTTCTTGCGGAGGTGGTGCAGATTGAGGCTGAGGTGCTACAGCTGGAGTTGGAGGTAAAACGTTTAGAGCAGTACCATAATTCGCTTGAATTTGTGCTGCTGACAAGATAACAGGTTGAGGTGGAGGTGCTGTAAAACTAGATACAACCGTTGTTGCGCCAACCTGAGATAACACTTGAGTTCCTCCATCATTACTTACAGAAATTTGACCTACCCCGCCATCTGCATCTTGCAGAAGTGTGAAAGAATTGTCATTACCCTCAACTGCAGCCTTACCAGCTACTGTTGTTCCTCTAATTCCCATAGTGACAACAGGTGTTTTTAGTTGCATAGCATCAGGTCCAGTTTTTGCTACTTCACCACTTATAAAACTGAACGCTCCTTCTAACATATCGACAGTCATACTACCATTTCCAGTTGACGGGTCATAAACAAGTTCATCAAGTACCATTTTACCACCCTCAGATAATGAAAATGTAGTTTTATCTATGAAAACTAAACCAACACTTCCATTACCGGTAGTTTCAATTGTATCACCTTGAAAAACCGGGTCTCCTATACTTAACTCAAAAATATTTCCATCAATCCTAGTAGCCTTAACGGTACCATTAATACTTGTTACTTCTCCAATTGAGAGAACTTCAGTTTCGGCGGCTTGAGCATACTTACCAATTGAAACTGGCCCTGCTAAAGTCGATAAAAGTGATCCGTTTAGTAAAAGACCATTACTAGTCAAAACTGATGGAAGGTCAAAGTTAGAAAAATAATCAACTAATATTATTTGCTCATTATTTGAACTCGATTTAGCTATTAAATCACTTGAAGATCTATGAAAATTGGCCTTTGGAAACCATTCTGGAAGATCCTTGATGAGGTTAGGTGAGCCTGCAAATATTGATTTATTATGAATATTATGTGTTTGATCTGTAAACATTAATTGATTTAACTGATATCTCGATTATTAAAAGCTATAAATAAACTATAATTAGCAAAAAGTATTTTAATTTAGTTTATATTTATGTCTACACTTTGAAAGTAAATACAATCGTATAATACCTTATTATGGAAATATTGCAAGAAAGGTAATATTTAAACACTAAAACCAGAAATTGACTGAAATGCAAATTCATCTCCAGTAATATTAGATGTATCACCTCCAGCTAAACTTGCAACATATGTAAGCTCAGTTGAATTAACAATACCATCGCTTGTACCAGTGTTTTGTGCTAGCGGAGTTTTTCCATCTGTCCAAACAAAAACATTAATTCCTGTATCTGATGCACCTGGTGTAAGAAGAAAATACTGCTCACCTGCCAAGGCTTGGCCATTTCCTTGATTAGTCCAAATTTTGAAGTTACCATTTGTTAAAGTACTAGCTAATGTACTTAAACTTGTTATTCCGTATAGACTTGTGTCTTCAAATGCGAATACATACGGTAAGATACTATTTTGTGAGTAATCATATGCCCCAATATTATTTTGTTTTTCAGCTACTGGAGTTCTCGTGTAGATTGAACTTGGTGAATGTGCAAATAAAAGTTTATCTTGATCACCATTCTGACCAAAATCTGTAATTGTGTCAGCACCCTCTAGTAAGTCTGTATAATAAAATTGGTCATTCCCATTTCCACCAGTTAAAGAATCATTCCCAAGTCCACCCCATAAAACATCATTTCCAGCTCCACCTGCTAAAATATCATTTCCACTATAGCCAGAAAGGGTATAAGAGCTATTAGAGGAAGATGCACTTATATTGTCAGCATTATTGGTTCCAGTTAAAGTAAATTCAGTTGAATTAAGTTCCTCTGTTTCGTATTCTTCTTCACCGGGTGGAATATAATCGTTATAAAGAGATGGATCGTCAAAGAAAATGGGTTCTACCATATATGAACTATCTCCATATGCTTCGATAAAGCCTCCACCAAAATCATTATAAATTGCATTAAATACAGGTCCTCCTAATGGATCTGTAAATCCCATGTGATAACCTCCTCCCATAATTGGATCAACAGGACCACCAAAGGGATCTGGGCCAAAACCTCCTGGGCCACCAAAAGGGTCAGGGCCAAAACCTCCTGGAACCCCATAAGGATCAGCAAACCCAACAGGACCACCGAATGGAGAAGGATTAAATCCACCACTAGGAACACCAAATGGAGAAGGGTTAAACCCTCCCGGACCCCCACTGGGACCAAAATCTCCTGGACCTCCTGGGCCTCCTGGACCAAAATCTCCTGGACCTCCTGGGCCTCCTGGACCACCTGGGCCACCAAAAGGAGAACCAAAATCACCTCCAGGGTTTACAAATATATCTGAACTTGGGTCTCCAGCAAATCCAAGTCCGCCGAATGGATCTCCTTCTGGACCAAAATCTCCTGGACTTCCAGCACCCTGAGGCCCTCCTGGGCCTCCTGGGCCTCCTGGGCCTCCTGGACCAAAATCTCCTGGACCACCTGGACCCTCTGGGCCTCCTGGCCCAAAATCTCCTGGACCTCCTGGCGGTATTGGACCATCAAAACCTGCAGCTTCTGCCGCTGCCGCCATCGCTTCCTCTGGAGTTGCACCAGCAGCTAATGCTTGTTCAAATGCCTCTCTACCTGCATTTTCTTGNTCTGAAGATAATGGNTCGCCATTTGGNCCTAATGGTGGGCCACCCTCACCTGGTGGTAATGGNTCTCCATCTGGNCCTAATGGTGGACCACCCTCACCTGGTGGTAATGGTTCTCCATCTGGNCCNAATGGTGGNCCACCCTCACCTGGTGGTAATGGTTCTCCATCTGGTCCNAATGGTGGGCCACCCTCACCTGGTGGTAATGGTTCTCCATCTGGTCCTAATGGTGGGCCACCTTCTTCATTTTCTAGGGGACCTTCTTCACCTTCAGGAGGACCCTCACCCTCTGGAGGTCCACCTTCACCTTCAGGAGCCCCTTCTTCTTCAGAATTTTCTGAAGATTCTTCTTCAATTATATCTTCATCAGAACTTTCTTCTTCTTGAGATTCTTCTTGTACCTGCTGTTCTTGTTCTTCCTGTTGAGGGGCTGGTGCCGTCTGAGGAGTCGGAGCTACGGCAGGTGTTGGAGGTAATACATTAAGTGCAGTGCCATAATTAGCTTGAATTTGTGCAGCTGTTAATATTATTGGGGGTGGCGGGGGTGCCGTAAAACTTGATATACTAGTAGTAGCACCAACTTGTTGTAAAACTTGTGTTCCACCACCATTACTTACAGAAATCTGACCAACTCCACCATCTGCGTCTTGTAATAAAGTAAATGAATTTTCATTACCCTCAACCGCAGCCTTTCCAGCAACAGTAGTTCCTCTTATACCAATAGTTGCAACAGGAGTAGAAACTTTCATAGCATCAGGTCCTGTTTTAGCTATTTCTCCACTAACAAAACTAAAAGCTCCTTCTAGCATATCAACTGCCATACTTCCATTACCTGTTGATGGATCAAAAATTAACTCGTCGAGTACCATTTTTCCGCCTTCTGATAGAGATAAAGTAGTTTTATCTAAAAATACTAATCCAACAGATCCACTGCCCACTGTTTCTATGGTATCGCCTTGAAAAACTGGATCCCCAACATTTAATTCTAGTGAAGTTCCATCTAATCTTGTTGCACTTACAGAACCATCCTTAGTTGAAACTTCACCGATAGAAAGAATATTGCTACTCGCTGCTTGAGTATATTGTGCTTTAGAAAGTACACCAGCTAGTGTTTCAATAAGGCTACCTTTTAACATTAAACCGTTGTTGGTAAATATTGAAGGCAATTCAAAATTAGTAAAATAGTCTACAAAAATATGAGATTCATTATTTGAATCGGTTGCAATTAAATCTGTGTCAGTTCTTGAGAAAGTTGCTTTAGGAAGCCATTCCGGAGCATTTTTAATATCTAATCCACTACCTGCGTAATGGCTTTTAACCAATTGATTATATTGGCTATTATTTGTATTTTGAGTTGTAAGCATTATTAATTTTGTACAAGTTCAATATTATCTAGNGTTAATCCTCCCATTAAACTTAAAAGTGTAAAACTATTTATTAAAACCTCAATTTTTGCAGCAATTGCATCTGATTGAGAGTTAATAAAAGCCGTTTCTCCATTCAAAACATCTAAAAGTGTTCTATTCCCTGCCTGTCTTTCTGTTCTTGCTAGTTCAAGAAACTCTCCAGATATTCTTGCTTGATTTGATAAAAATTCAGCGTTTTTTTGTGCAGTTGATAAACCATCCCAAGTTGTTCTTAACATCTGTGTTATCATATCCTCTTGGTCTTTAATTCTAGTCTGAGTTGACAGATAAGATTGAATAGCTGCATCTTTTCCAGCATACTCAGAGAAGCTCAAATTCAATGGATATGAAAAATCTATCTTAGCTGAACTTTCTCGTTTAAAGCCAACTATTCCTCCAAAATCTTGCTTTTCAGAATGACTTATAATACCTTTTATTTTCGGAAAAAGTGATGCTCTTGCGGTATTAATTGCCTCCTTACCTATCTCGGTAGACACTCTAGCCGAAATCAATGAAGGATTACTTTTAAGTACTATTTTTTCAGCCTCATCCAAAGTTTTAGGTAACTTATTAATTACTGATTTTAATAGTTTTAACGAGCCTAAGTCTCTAGGAAATGTTTCAAAAACATATACAAATTCATGTTTTGCTGCGTCTAGCACACCTTCAAATTGAATTTGCCTTGCCTGAGCTCCAGCCAATTGTGTTTTTGCCTGTAAAACATCTGATGTTAACCCCCCACCAGCACTAACAGCAGCATCCTCTAACTCTGTTTGTTTTTTAATATTTTCAACAGATTGTTTAGCGAATTTTACACTTTCTCTTGATTGAATTACTCTTAGATAAGCTGTTAAAGCTCGTAAAAGAATATCATTTTTTATTTGCCTTTCTAAAGCTCTAGTTTGTTTTAGAGAAAGTTTAGAAGATTTTACAGTTGATTTTGTTAATCCAAAATCAGATAGCGTTTGTGTAATTTTGGCAGTTGCATCTCTAGCTGCCAATTGTGTGTTATTCCCAGGTCCATATTTTATTATATTTTCATGACCGTAATTTGCTGTAACGTCAAGAGATGGAAAATATCCTCCCTTAGACTGCTTAATTCTGAATTTAGCTGCTTCTATATCAGTCTTCGTAGCTAAAATTGTTTTATGGTTCCTAAGCACCTTATCTATAGACTGCTTAAGATTAAAGGATTTTTCTTGAGAATTAGCATCCAGAAAAAGAAAAATCAAAAAAACAAATATACTTTTNTNTAAAATCATAANTTTAAGCNANAANTANNTTATCCACAAAAAATTNANTGTGTATAATTNCTAACGTCACTATNNATAATACTTTTAACATAATTTTTTTGATCTATCCATATATAATGATTTATTATTNATTGAATTTAAAAANNATTNNAATAANTCTTCAGAAGTCGANGTCATTTTTANTTCATGCTTAAGTCGTCCTGCAAAGTTTAATCCAGTAGTTACATCAAACATTAATGAAGATAAAATNTCNGCATCAAGTATAATTTTTTCTAAGTTATCACTCACTTTTTTTGGTTTTTCAGNAAAGTANGTATTTTTAAAAATTNTTNAAATTCTTTGAAGTTCTTTTTTTTTAAAAAAAAACTTATNAGATAATCTCCTAAANAAATGGTAACTAATTTCCTCTTGATAGTANGGTTTAGAAATTATTCTTCTACCCTGATGNTCGATATCNTGACANAANGAAATNATAACTAATAAAACTTTGTCTCTNTNNGATANTTCANTATTTTTTGCAATAATACATGCTATCACAACTACAGCCTTAAAGTGATGACTATTGTGGTATGTATTATGAGTTTTATTTATCAAACAAATTTTAGAAGCTTTTCTTATAATANTATNAATTTTTNTTTCTCTNAAAACTTTNAGTTCTCTTANACATAATTGACATATNTTNNATAGGTTTGGTGATGAATGTCTAGAAAGTACAAATTTTTTTAGNATAGGTTTTGATCTTGGCCAATTATTTATGATATAATTNAGNCTTGGCATATTTTTTTCGAGAGGGTACTGTCTCATTTACTTTTCATAACCCANATTCCNTCCCANTTTTTTGGCTTATCTTNAATTAATTGNTCACANCTTTCAATATAAGTNNTNGAGAGCAGGTCATTTGNATTAGCTTTTAAACATTCCTTAAAGGAATNAATTGAGGATTCAAAATCTCCNATTTTNTATTTTTTTCTACCCTCATTAAAGTGATTNACAACNTCCATTAGATTTGGAAATGTTTTNTCATTATGATAATCTAATACTTCATGAACTCCNACAGGTTCTGTTTTNCCTTTTACAACTACATCNTCAATGTANCGTATCCTNTATGTTCCTTTTAGTNTTTTAGTAGTAANATCACTGATAAGAATTCTTGCATTATATTGTTTACANGCACTCTCNAGCCTTGCTGCCAAATTAACTCCGTCACCTATCATAGTATAATCCATTCTTTTTTGTGAACCTATATTACCTGCNACAATTTTGTCAGTATTTAGACCTAATCCCATATCAAGAGGCGGCTTTCCCTCNTTATTNCGAATNTCATTCCATTCCCATAGTCTTTTAATCATATTAATGCCTGCNTTAACCCCTCTATCTTCGTCATCTTCGTGTTTTATNGGCAAGCCAAACGCTGCCATGATNGCATCTCCAATAAACTTATCAAGCATTCCTCCTTGTTCNGTNATACATTCCACCATAATTTCAAAGTANTCATTTAAAAGNTTGACAGTNCCCTGTGCTCCAAGTGACTCAGTAATATTTGTAAANCTTCTTAGATCAGAGAATAAAAGTGTAGCTGTTGTATCTAGTCCNCCCATTATGTCAGCACCTTCTTCAAGTAATTGATTNGCTATACCAGGATCCATGTATCTTGACATTGTAGATTTCATTCTTTTTTCTGATGAAATATCNTCGAGCATCAAAAGTGTNCCAAGAAATTGATTCTGAGAATCAGTTCTTCCCTCATTTTCTTCATTAATTAATGGCAATATGGTTAGGTTGGCNGATACTAATTCTTTCTTCTCATTTTCTGAATTAAAAACTTCAATTTCNCAATCCATAATTAATTCAGGCTCATGACTNTTTTTTACAACATTAATCTTTTCCTGAATCCATGAGTTTTTTTCTTTAAAAAAACTCTCAGATTTTAATCCAACTATTTTTTGACTTATAACTCTTAAAATTTTAAGTCCGGATTTATTACAGGTTACAATTTCATCTTCTTCATTAATTGTAATAACTCCATTGGACATACTTGAAAGCATACTTTCATTATATTTTTTTGATTTTGAAACATCATCAAATAACTTTGCATTTTCAAGAGCAATAGCAACTTGTTGGGTAAAAGCTTTTAAACGAGATTCATCTTCATCTGTAAACTTCCCTCCCTTCTTATTTAAAACCTGAGTACAACCAATTACCTTTCCAATTTTATTGACGATTGGAACACATAAAATTGATCTAGTAAAATAACCTGTTTGTTTATCAAATGCTGGATTAAATCTTAAATCTGCGTAAGCATAAGGTATATTCATAGTTTTACCTGAAGTAAAAACACTTCCAGCAATACCTGCAGAATTTGGTAGTCTTATTTCGCCAATCCCCTCACCCATTGCTACCCTTGAGAAAAGTTCCTCTGTTTTTTCATCATTAAGAAATAATGTAGCTCTATCTGCATTTAACATTTTGGTAGCTTCTTCCATCACTCTTTTTAAAAGTGAACTTAAATCAATTTCTGCAGTTACATCCGAAACTATGCTTACAAATTCCATTTCTTGTTCACGTTTTTTTTCAAAAAATTCATTATTTTGTGCATTTTGAATTGAAATTGCGGCTTGAGTAGAGATATCGTTTATCAAATTTAAATCTGCTTTACTGAACCTTCCCTTTTTCTTATTTAAAACTTGAATCACACCAATAGTTCTCCCATCAATTGTTTTAATTGGTGAGCAAATCATATTTTTTGTTTTGTAGCCTGTTTCTTGGTCTACGTCCTTGTTAAACCTTCTATCACTATAGACATCATGAATTATTTCTCCGAGCTTATTTTGAAATATTGAACCCGCAATACCAACATTATTTAATATTCTTATTTCTCTTGTTAAGTCTCCTTGAGCAACCCTTGAATATAATTCATTTGTTTCTGAATCATTTAAAAAAATTGANCCTCTATCAGCATTNACATTNTCAGTTGCAAAATCGATTATAGTCCAAAGTATNTGNGATAAATCTTTAAGTGCTCCAATTTTTCTAGAAATTTCTAANAAACATTTTATTTTTTTAATTTCNTCATTNGGAAATACATTTTTTTTNATTTTTTTCATTATTTTAACTTCTTAAGAATAGTTTCCANTTCATCTCTAAGTTTTTGAGTTGATTGTTTGAGNTGATTAATTTCATCTGATGAATTTAAAATNGTTTTTTGAACTGCTTCTTTTTTTTCAAATTTTAGTGTNTCAAGCTCATCTCTCAAAACCTGACATGATTTTTTTAACTGATTTATTTCATCAGCACTTGACTGTATTTGTTTNTGAATNGCTGTTTTTCTTTCGTATTGAGCNTTATCTAATTGATNCCTTAATTCNGTAATGGTAGATTTTAGTTGATTAATCTCATCATTTTTTGTGCTTACAGCCTCTTGGATATTATTTTTTAAAGCAAACTTTGAATCATCAAGTTGATCTCTTAGCGAAGANATTGTTTTATGTAANTTATCGTGTTCATCCTGATTTTCNAACTTAATATTTTGNATAAATTCNGAAAATTCTGCTTTAAATATAGGATCATTTTTNTTGTATTTGTCTATTGAATTCCCCATTTNTCAACCCNANNATATTNTANTGTTTCTCATAATATAAACAATGATAACTTTTTTTTTTNGAATATTTTAAAAAACTCCAATCTANTTTNTCNCCTATATTTAATTTTAATTTTTTAGAACAATTTTTTGGTATTTCTAATACTGCAATAACTTTGTTTTCAGATGAAATAATTTTTTTCGACAGAGGATTGCCAACTTTAATACTTAGTACTTTTTTATTTTCATCAATGAAAATTATATCAAGTGGGATGAAAGTATTATGCATCCANATATTCACAATCTGTGGTCTATTATATAAAAACAACATTCCACTNGATTTAATCAATCTTTTTTTCCACATCAATCCTCNTTCCCTTGATTCTTTTGTGAAAGNAAAATATACATGAAGATCTAAAAATTTATTAGAAGATATTTTNGCAAAGTTAGCATTCNCCCCNTTAAAAATNGAAATAATAATAANAANCATTATTATATTTCGAATTTCTCTCCCCTTTTTATTCTATTGAGTGTNTTTTTCTGATCGTTAGACAGNTCTTCACTTTCTTTAAGAGATGTTTTTTCATTGGAGCTGAATAAGGATAAATCATATTTATCCGACAAGGTTTTAAAAATTTTAAATTCGAAGGGACTAATTTTTTTACTAATTAGTTCTTTATCTTCTTTGACAAGTTTTTCTTTTTTTAATCTTGATAATGATTTATTTAATCTATTTTTCATTTTATTTTTAGTATATAATATAAAATTATAATGGATGATAAAGAAAAAAATTTAACACTTCTTAGAAATGAAATGGAAAATGTTAGAGAGCTTTATTTAAAAGGATTTATTGACAAGAAGACCTACCAAATTGAAACCAGAGATTTATTCGAAATTGCAGTCAAATATGGAGCATAATAAGAATTTAGATAAAATAAAGACATCAATACAAGAACTTTTCGATAAATCTGATCAAGAAAAGGTAAACCTTTTNGAGTCAATCGAAATGCTCTGGTTGGATTCCTCTATTAAAAAAAAGAAAAAAGAGGTTAGCTTGCCTGAAAAATTAAATTCAAACGTTGTTAGAATAAGGCAATTACTTGCAGCGGCTTGGCTGGAAGATCTAAAAGAGTAATTTACTTTTTTAGCCTAGATCTTGCTGATTTAATTATCGGATGATCTTCAGCAGATTCCTTCATATTGACTTTTTTTTTATCCGAAACTGTTAAACTAATAATTTTTAAATAGTAAAATCTAATTAAAATTAATAAAAAGATTATTATTGCTCCTGTAAATCCAAAAAAAAANACNACATCNATGTANAGNGANAAATAAAGAAAGAGGAATATAAATAAAGATATAATTAATAAATATAACATTTTAGAAGTACGATTTTAGAATATAGTATAAATATCTTTTTTTGGTGATTTTTTTTTTTTTTGGATAANTTTCTAAAAATAAGCTTATAAAAACTCTTTCAACTCTTTTNATGTTGCTATAATTTTNATTAAAATNATTAATTAATACTTCATATGTAGAATTTGTAATTACTAATTCATTATCATATATCATGTAAATGAATTGAAAAATATAAGATGTAGAAAAGTTTGAATCAATTTCTTTGATAAACTTATTAAATACTCTATTAAATTGTTTAAATTCAGATATTAAAGTGTGATTAGGTTTTTTGTCTATTATTTTGTCAAATATCGCCAATAAATTTTTAATATTTTTATAGACAATCTCTGAATCATTAAAATTCTTTAAAATGAAGTTATTTCTATTTTTTTTACTAATTTCTTCAAATAGCCATTTTAGTTTAATTTTAGATAATATTTTTTCTTCTATTTTGGGATAATATCTAAATAATTCTTTTTCAAAGACAAATAATGCAAAAAGTTCTTTATTTCGAACATCCAATGTTTTTAGTTGTAAATATCTTACATAAAAAAGATTTCTTGAATTCACTTAAACTTAAATCTATAAATATATTTTAATTAATAAGGAGTTTAAATGAATAATATTCTTTCGTCACTAGGAAAAACAGTTTTATCAGGATTTTTCCTCGTACTTTTACTAGTAGTTTTTTTATCATCTGCTGGTTTAACATTTGACCACTCCTATTATTCTTTTTTATTTAGATGGTTACATGTTTTATCAGGAATAATGTGGATTGGTTTACTGTGGTATTTTAATTTCGTTCAAATACCAAATATGCCAAATATTCCCGATGAACAAAAGCCTGCTATTTCTAAAGTAATTGCACCGAAAGCATTATTCTGGTTCAGATGGGCNGCAATAGCTACTCTTATTACTGGATTGATACTTGGTCATCTAAATGGATATATTCATGAAGCTTTATTATTATCACCTGGAAGCACAAAGAATCAATTGATTGGTATTGGTATGTGGTTAGGAATAATAATGGCATTCAATGTATGGGTATTCATTTGGCCAAACCAAAAGAAAGCACTGGGTATCATTGAGGTTTCTAAAGTTGAAAAATTAGCTTCCGCTAAAAAAGCAATGCTTTTTTCGAGAACTAACACTTTGTTGTCAATTCCAATGCTTTATTCAATGGTTGCGGCTCAGAACCTTAACTTGTATTGATAAACAAGTATTATTTTTTATTATACTTGAAGCCAAATAAAACGATTAGTGGTGAAGCTATAAAAATTGATGAATAAGTCCCAATGACAACTCCCCATATCATTGCTGATACAAAACCTTTAATTACTTCACCACCAAAGATATATAAGGCTACAAGAGCTAAAAGCGTTGTTACTGAGGTCATGAAGGTTCTAGATAAAGTCTGATTAATAGATTTATTCAACAAATTTGACAGCTCAAGCTCTGATTTAACGAGATTTTCTCTTATCCTATCGAAAACAACCACGGTGTCATTAATGGAGTAACCTGCAATTGTCAATATAGCGGCTATCGATGCTAAATTAAATTCAATTTGTGAAATCGAAAAGAAACCCAAGGTGGAAATCACATCATGGAATAATGCTATTAAAGCCCCTAAACCAAATTGCCAACCTGAAAATCTAAACCAAATATAAATAAACATTGCTATCAAGGAAAATAATATAGCCTTTATAGCGATCATCTTTAACTCACTACCAACTTTTGGACCAACAAATTCAATTCTTCTATAATCTACATTCTCTCCAATTGACTTCTTAAATTGTTCGATAATAGAATTATTTTCCTGACCTTCTTTAGAATTACTCTCTAACTTAAATAAAATAATCTTTGGATCACCAAATTCTTGTATTTCAGAATTACCTATATTTAAGTTATCAATTTTCTGTCTTAAATTTGAAATGTTGGGTGTTGTATCAAATTCTGCTTCAATCATTATACCACCCTTAAAGTCTATTCCTAAGTTTAAACTTTTATAGACAAATAGNAGTACTGANATTAGCAATAGNACANTTGATAAGCCAAAAGCAATNTATCTATATTTGAAGAAATTTATAGTCATATTAATTTANGTAAATTTTATTAGGTTTAAACTTTAATACCCAAAAGCTTACAACCATTTTTGTAAGGATTAGGGCTGAAAACATTGAAGTTAATATTCCTATACTTAGGGTTACTGCAAACCCCTTAATTGGCCCTGANCCNTAATTAAATAGGAGAAGTGCAGCTATTAGGGTGGTGAAATTAGCATCTATAATCGTTTTTAAGGCATATTTATAACCAAGGTCAATAGAGTTTATAATAGATCTTCCTGATCTCAGTTCTTCTTTAATTCTCTCAAAAACCAAAACATTAGCATCTACCGCCATCCCTAGCGTTAAAACAATTCCCGCTATTCCTGGCATTGTTAAAGTAGCTTCAATGGCACTAAGCAATGACACCAAAAGGATTACATTAATTATTATAGCTAAGTCTGCAACCATTCCGAATACTTTATATCTAAGTATCATAAATACAATTACTAAAATGAAACCAATAATTAATGCTTTTTTTCCTGCTTCTATAGAATCAAACCCCAAACTTGGACCCACAGTTCTTTCTTCTAAGACCTTAATAGGTGCCGGTAATGAACCTGCCCTTAATAAAACTGCTAAATCATTAGCTGCGTTAGCTGAGAAGTTTCCACTTATATTTCCTTGTCCACCAGTTATTGGCTCCCTAATTTGTGGGGCGCTCACTACTTTACTATCTAAAAGTATAGCAAGTCTTTGATATGTGTTTTCTGTAGTAATTTTTGCAAACTTTTTCGCCCCTTTAGTATCAAATTCAAAAGCAACAACATACCTTCCAGTCTGAGGATCTACTGTAGCAGCAGCATTTTTAAGCCTATCACCAGTTAAAAGAACTCTTTTTTTTACAATAAATTCTTTCTCATAAGCAGTCGGGTCTGAATTCTGGGCTTTAAAAGTTCCGGGTGGAAACTTACCTCTTTGTTCTGCCAACTCAACTGTAGTGGGGTCTAACATATGAAAATTTAACTTTGCAGTTCTTCCTATAAGTGTTTTTATTCTCTCTGGATCTTTCACACCAGGAAGTTGAACGATAATTCTTTCTTCGCCTTGTTTTTGAATTGTTGGTTCTTTAGTTCCAGATTCATCTACTCTTTTTCTAACAACCTCAATAGATTGCTCGACAGTTCTATTTCTTGATTCCAATATTAATTTTTCTGAAAATAAAAAAGTTATCTTATTCTTTTCACTGCTTATAATTATTTCTTTATTGATATTATTTCGTATTTCTCTTTTAACAAAATCTACCTTTTCTTTATCTTTTATAGTAACTACTGCTCCCTTAATTTTAGAACCCAGGTTTGTGTATTTTATTTTTGACTTTCTCAAAAATGATCTTATTTCGTCAACTAAATTTTCTGATTCCTCTTTAAGAACTGTTTTTGTTTCTACCTCTAAAAGTAAATGGGAACCACCTTGAAGGTCTAGGCCTAAGTTAACTTGTTTTTTTGATAGAAATGATGGTAGAGCTGTGACTTCACTCTTTCCATAAAAGTTTGGTATAAAATAATAAAGTCCTAACAAGCAGACTGAAAAAACAAAAAATAAATTCCACTTACTAATATTGAGCATCTCAAACTACTTTTTATTGATTACATCAGCAACTGTTGACCTTAAAACAGTAACATTTACCCCTTTAGCTATTTCCACACTGAGTTTGTCACCGTCGACTTTTAAAACTTTACCTAAAATACCTCCACTAGTCATTATTTCATCATTTCTTTTAATAGATTCTAATAAGATTTTGTGTTCCTTTTGTCTTTTTTGTTGTGGTCTGATCAAAAGAAAATAAAATATCAAAAAAATTAGTATTAGCGGAACAAATGAGGCCAACATCGAGGGCTGTTCAGCTGCTGTCTGAGCATGTGCAAAATTAAACATACAATTCACCTAAAAAAAATGTTTACAAATTAATACAATCAAATCAATATATAAAATCTTAAGAAATACAAGTATAAATAAATTTTAATTTACAAACTATGAAATTAATTGAGAACAAAAATATTTTTAAAAATTCAACATTTTTTGCATTATTACCAAAAGAGCAAAGGATTGTTTCNGTCAAGTTTAATTCTAGTATTAAATATGATGAACTTATCAACCTAGAGAGTCAAAAAAAATTATTATTAAATAATATCGATTCATTTGCGAGGAACGATATTTCTGAACATACTTTACTTTGGGGGGCAAAGGGGTGTGGTAAATCTACACTTATAAAACTCGCAGTTGAAAAAATAAGTTTAAGGAGAAAAAAAATTAAATTAATTGAGGTGTTTAGTCTAAATCTAGATTTTCTTGCTGATTTATGTTTTATTCTGAGTAACTATAATTTTAAATTTATCCTATTTATTGATGATATTAATTTCAATAAGACTGATGATAATTTTAAGTATTTTAAAAGCTTAATTGAAGGAAGCATATTAAGTTCCGCAGAAAATATAAAATTTTTTGTTACTTCTAATTTAAGAAATCTATCAATAAACTCTATTGATAAAGAAAATCTAAATGATTTGGAGATTCGAGAAATAAGAGAAAATAACCTGTCTCTTGTTGATCGCTTTGGTTGTAAAATAAGTTTTTATGACTTTGATCAAGAAAAATATCTAAATGTTGTAAATTTTTACCTGAAAAAGTTTTCGATCAAAACAAACCCAACAACAAAAAAACTAGCTATTCAATGGTCGATTCAAAAAGGTAACTTTTCTGGAAGAACTGCATTACAATTTGCAAAAAACTACTTGCTCAACAGGCTCTAAGACAAATAGTTAAGTGGGTTCACCGCATCTTTACCTTTTCTAATCTCAAAATGTAGTTGCGGCTTTCTAACATTACCAGTTTTACCTACAAGCCCTATAATTTGTCCTTTTTTAACTTTTTCGCCTCTTTCAATAGAAACCTTACCAAGATGTGCATAAGCTGTAATCCAATTCTGAGAATGTTTGATAAGAATAAGATTTCCATACCCTGGGATCTCGTTTCCGCTATAAATTATCACTCCGTCATTAGATGCACTTACCTCCTGATTTAACTTAGAATTTATATTTATACCGTCATTAAAGAAGCCTTTGTTAGACTTTCCATATTTTGAAATAAGCTCTCCTTTAACAGGCCATATAAATTTAGAGTTTTTACTAAAACTCTTTTTCAATTTTGATCTAGTTTTTTTTGTGGGTTTAAATGTCTTTTTCTTAGAATCTATTTTTTTAATATTAGGCTTTTTTATATAGCTTAAATCATCATCTTTAGTTTCTATTTTTCGTTCTCCATATATTTTTAGTGCCTGACCTTCATTTATTGAATTGATATTTTTTAAATTATTTAGTTTTGAAATAGAATATACATCTGTTTTGTATAGCCTGGATATGGAATATAGTGTCTCACCCTTTCTCACTTTATGAAAACTTTGTTTAGGTAAAATGATCTTTTGTTTAGGGAAAATTTTATAAGGAGGAGTTATTTTGTTAAGTTTTATTAAAGAACTTATTGAAATATTTAGTTTTCTTGAAATAGAGTAAAGATTATCACCACTTTTTACTTTATATATATTTAAAGATGTTGGTTTATTATTAATAATTTTATATTCGCTGTAAATAAAACTTTCACATCCATATAAGAAAAGTAAGATTGGTAAAATAAACTTCATTTCTTNTCAACACCTTCAATCAACGGAACAAATCTTACNTTTTCAAGGTTCTCAACNTAAATTTTTNCCTTNNACTTTTTAACCTTTTTAAGNACTTGTTCNTCGTGAATTTCACCAACTGGAACAATCATAATGCCANCTTCATTCAACTGNTCTANNAGCTGATTGGGTATTTCAAATGCACATGCTGTGACAATTATTCTATCAAATGGTGCTTGTTCAACCCAACCATGCCCACCATCACCATGTCTAAAAAAAATATTATTTGCTTTAATTATTTTAAGTAGTTCCTTTGCCTTCTGGTGTAAGGTTTTATACCTTTCGACGGTGTATACAAACTTAGCTATTTTAGATAAAACAAGTGTTTGATACCCACTACCAGTGCCTACCTCAAGAACTCGCATATTATTTTTAACTTCCAAGTGTTGTGTCATTAATGCAACTATTAATGGTTGAGAAATTGTTTGTCCACAATCTATCGGTAGCGCTGTATTTAAATTAGATTTATCATACAAATGAGAATCAACAAAGTAACTCCTATCAATCTCTTCAATTACTCTAAGAATTTCAGGTGAATCAATACCATTTTTTCTTAAATCAAGAATAAGATTGACTTTATTTTCATTTATATCCGATTCAGCCTTCATGTGAGATATTTTTTTTTCCATTAAAATATTTTTGCAAAATATTAGGTATTTCAATACTAGTATCAGCATTTTGAAAGTTTTCAAGAATAGCCACAAGTATTCTCCCTACTGCAACAGCCGAACCATTCAGAGTATGAGGGTAGTAAATTTTACTAGTTTTTTCATCCTTAACCCTCATCTTCATTCTTCTAGATTGAAAGTCTTTACAGTTAGAACAACTTGAAACTTCTCTAAATTGATTTTGCCCAGGCATCCAAACTTCAAAATCAATCGTATAGGTTGAGGAAAAGCCTAAATCACCAGTACATAACTCTACTAATCTATATGGTAAATCTAATTTTTTAAGTATTGATTCAACACATGAAATCATTCTTTCAAATTCAATTTTTGATTTATTGGGATGTGTGATTGAAACAATTTCTACTTTTCCAAATTGGTGCTCTCTCATTAAGCCTTTTGTATCTTTACCAGANGCTCCAGCCTCTGATCTAAAACAGTTTGTAAATGATGTATATCTCAATGGTAATTCATTAGCCTTAATAATCGAATCTCTGTTCAAATTTGTTAAAGGAACTTCAGCAGTTGGAATTAGCCAAAGATCATTGAAATTTGTTTGAAATAAATCGTCTTTAAATTTCGGAAGCTGCCCAGTGCCTTGCAGACTTGAACTTTTTACAAGCTCGGGAAGAACGCATTCCATGTAACCAAATTCTTGAACATTATGATCAATAAAAAAATTCACTAATGCTCTATTAAGGCATGCAAGCTCNCTCTTCAAAACAGAGAATCTACTCCCAGATAAATTAATTGCTTGTTCATAATTTAAAAGATCCTTATTTTCCATCAACTTAACGTGATCGAGAGGTTTAAAGTTAATCTGTTTTTTTTGACCAGATTCTTTAATGATTTTATTTTCATTTTCATTTAAACCGTTAGGAACGGCTTCATCTGCTATATTAGGAATTAATAACAAATCTTCGTTAAGTTCTTCAAATATTTTTTCTGAAATTAATGATACTTCATCAATTTCTTTTTTTAAAAGTTGAACTTGTTTTTTTAAATTTTCAGTATCACTACTATCTTTAAAAGATTTGGTTATTAGATTTCTTTTTTCCTGAAGTTCTTGTTTTTTATTTAGAAAAGATAGATATTTTTCATGCTTTTGTAAGAGTTTATTGCCGCAAGGAGATCCTCCCCTTTTGGAAATAGCATTATCAAATTCTTTGGTATTATCTTTAATGTATTTTATATCGTGCATTAATTATTTTTCTTGGTTAATTTTATTAATAATAATGAAAATTCATAGAATATTATTAAAGGTATGGCAATTCCAATCTGAGAGATTACATCCGGTGGTGTGAGGATAGCTGAAAAAATCACAATACCAATAAAGAAATATTTTCTTTTTTTTCTCAACGTTTCATAACTTACAACTCCTAGTTTTGAAAGTATAAATAATAAAACTGGAAACTCGAAAGACAAACCACTGGCAAATAATAAATACATAGTAAGTTTCATATATTCTGAGTATTTCGATTCTAAAACAACTGGAATTGACCCTTGAAGAAAATTTTCAAATGATATAAAAAAGTTCCAAATTATTGGAATCAAGAAAAAATAGGCAAAACAAACGCCACAAATAAATAGAATTGGTATTAATGAAAAAGTAGGAACAATAATTTTTTTTTCTTTTTTGTATAGAGCTGGATAAATAAATAATACTATCTGTGAAATTAAAAAAGGAAATGAAGTTAAGAATGATGCAAAAAGTGCNATTTTTAAGTTNGATACAAAAACTTCAGGTAATGCTGTAAATATCATTCTTTTTTTATCTGAATCATCAAACAGATCAAACAATGGTTTAGTCAAAATCTCTCCAACAAAAGANGCATTNTATATAAAAAANCAAAATGAAATTATTAGGATAAAAAAACTAAGAAGTATTCTTTTTCTTAGTTCTTTTAAGTGGTCTATATACTTCATTCTTTNTATTTCTTATTTTTTGGTTAGNTTTTTCTAGATTTGTTTCNATATCTGANATTTCATATTTTAGGTTATTGAAATACCTTTCNATCTTTCTGAAGAATAANCCNGTATTCTTAATTATTANAGGTATATCCTTTGGTTTAACAAAAAGNACNANAAAAAAGACTATAATTAATAGNTCAATTANACCAATATTGAACATTANTTTTTATCAATTTTNTTATCATCCTTTAAGCCCTCCTTAAAAGATTTAATTCCTTTTGCAATTTCACCAGCAACNTTAGGAAGTTTACCAGCTCCAAAAACAATTAAAATAATAACTAATATTAGGATTATTTCCCAATGACCTAAACCAAACATATACTCTCCTTCTAATACTTTACATAATAATTGATTCTAATTCATCCACTTTTGGTAAATCTTTTATCGAAGATAAACCGAAGTGCTTNAGAAATTCAATATCTGTTACCCAAGTTACTGGTCTCCCNGGAGTTTCTCTTCTNCCAGCNGGNTTTATCCATTTCAGCTCAAGTAAATTATCTANTGTTCCTCTAAAGACNGGNTTTCCTCTAATTTTTTCAATTTCTGCTCTTGTGACTGGTTGATGATANGAAATNATTGCAAGTGTTTCCATTGCTGCTTGNGATAANTTCCTTGTNTTTTCNGTTTGTANGTTNAGNNAAACACCTAAATCCTCAGATGTTTTAAAAAAAAAATTTTTTTTTTCTATAGATTGGAGATTTATACCTCTATTTTTGTAATCATTTGCAAGATCATTTATTAATTTTTCCAAATCAAATTTACCATAAGTCAATAATATTTTTCTTATACTTTCTATAGAAAGAGGTTCCTCCGCTGAAAAAATTAGAGCTTCTATAAGATTCTTAGCTTGTTTTTCATCCATTTTTTGATCTTATCATAATTTTTTGAAAATGAGAATTTTGGTTNATTTCAATTTCACCTTGATTTGCTTGATCCAGNGATGCTTGAAATAAAGCAAGTATTGCTGACTTTTTATTTTTANAATTAAGATTNTTTTTAGGTAAAAANGAAAATAGACTAAGCCAAGAAACCTTATCNATATTTATAAAGCTCTTTATCCANTTGATCCCATCCTCAATGGTAAATTGCTCAAGTTCATCAATTAAGACTTTCATTGTATTTTTTTTCTTNGTAATTTCAGCATATNTAAGNATTAAGTCTTGAAGTGATGCTTCTGGAACTATTTTATTACTTATTTTAAAATCATTTTTTATTTTAACACTCTTAAAATCNTTTCCTTCTCTTGATAATTCAAATATTTTCTTNGTTAAAGTTTTGATTGCNTTGTAATGAATTAATCTNTTNGAAAGNTCTTCTTCTAGAATTTCNACCTCTTCTTTTTCATCNGGGAGTAAAAATTTAGATTTTAAAAANGCTAAAAATGATGCCATTACAAGGTAATCTGCNGACAATTTAAGATTTTCTAAATTNTTGTTNATAAAATCTANATATTGATTAGCTAATTCTAATATNGAAATNTTTTTTATATCAACNTTTTGTTTTTTTGANAGATCAAGTAAAAGGTCAAGTGGCCCTTCATANCCGCTTATATTAAGATTTAGATGCATTTTATTNTGNAATTACCCTATNNTTNATCAATTCTTTTCTTATNTTAAGGATATCATTATTTAAATANTTTTGTGNTTTTTTAGAAATAAAATATTTAAAGTTATNAACATCTATTTTTCGAGAAAATGGGTACATCTTCTNCATNTCATCAAGAATTCCNTGACAGTAAAGAATAACGTCACAACCAGCATCATANGTTTTCTTCACTTTAGAAATTATATCTCCACTTAAAGCTTTCATTGAAAGNTCATCTGATAGAATCAAACCTTTGAAAGACANTNANTTTCTCAAAAGTTCATTTGTTATAACCTTAGAAAATGTTGCAACTTTATTATCAATATTTTTATATATAATATGAGCCAACATCACCATNCTTTCATTTTTCANTAATTTAAAAGGAACCAAATNAGACTTTNNAATCTCTTCNAACGAGTTTTCAATAANAGATTTTTTAAANTGCGTATCAAATTTAGATCTTCCATGTCCCGGNAAGTGCTTAAGGACTGGATAAATATCAGAATCNTTNAAACCTTTNCAAAAAGCTTTTGAAAGATCAAGAACAGCTTTNGGGTTTTCACTAAATGATCTAGANCCAATNACNTCATCACTATCAGGAAAAAATANATCNCAGACTGGNGAAAAGGTTACNTCAACNCCAATACTTTTNAATTCTGNNCCCATTAGAAAGGANGATTTATATGCTAGTTCTAAAGACTTTTTTTTATCATTTTTGTAGATNTCACCAAAAAAACTTTGAGNNGGAAATTTAGTGAAACCCTNNCCNTCAAATCTTTGGACCTTNCCTCCCTCTTGATCAACAAAAATTAATAAATTTTTATTAAGNGTNATTTCTTTAAGNTCTNAAATCAAATTTCTTAATTGATCTTTATCNNNATAATTCCTTTTAAATAAAACAAANCCTAAAGGATTAGTTTTNACAAAAAAATNNCTCTCTTGCNAAGANAGCTCTAAGAGAGGAGCAAGAAAGAATAATTCCATCAGGTGTTTTCATAACTTAATCAAAATACACTTATATTTTTTTTTTTTNAGTTTATCACANAGTAATTTACCACTATNAAANGAAAATGATTCNTCAGTNAAAATACGNNAANAATTTTTNCCTTCAATAAGNTTTNGTTTAACTNTNAGTTTCAAATNAAAATTATCAGCNCTTAATTTTTTTTCNAATTGGTTACTTGCTAANAAACTTTTATCAAAANNATTTAGTGACATAAACTGAACNGAATATTTATTTTNTNATTNANCNCNCANAGTNTTNGATANCACTTCAATTTTATTNACCANTTCTTCTTTTGCATAATTNNATTTANGTGNATTATCTTCAACTTTTNTATTTAANATNNTACTATCCTCTTTNAAAATTTCNTATATNGAATNCTTGTCATCAATAAATTCATTTTCAATCTTTTTTATCATTGGTTTTTTTGTTTGTATTACAGGTATGTCTTGATTAGGAATTACGGCATTAAATGATATGAATAATATAAATGTAAAAAATAAATACGAAAATGATAGTATAAATATTTTCACTTTTTGATTCATTACATATTCTCTGGACAATTTATTTTTATAATTTCNAGACCTTTTTTAATCACGGAACTTATTATATTCACAAGAAAAATTCTTGAACATGTAAGGTCTACATTGTCGTTAATAATAATTTTATTTTCTGCATTAATTTTTCCTAGCCCCCAATAATTATGAAACATTCTAGCTAAATCATATAAATAGTTTGTAATTCTATGAGGCTCATAAAATTCAGCAGATTGTAAAATAATATTATGAAAATTTGCAATCTTTTTAATTAAATCAATTTCTTCACTTAATTTAAGGTTNTGAGAATAAAAAGAAGTTTTCTCTGAACTTAATTTAAAATTTTCTTTAAATATCTTTAATAGTGATTTGCATCTTGCATAGGCATATTGAACATAGAATACTGGATTATCTTTGTTTTTTTCCTGTACAGATTTAAAATCAAAATCAATAGTACTTCTAGCATCTCTTGAAATCATCATAAATCTTAAAGCATCAGATCCGACTTCATTATAAACATCTTTTAAAGTTAAGTAATTCCCTGATCTTTTAGACATTTTTAAAAGCTTTTCATTATTATATAGATTAACTAGACCTGTTAAGAAAATTTTAAACTTAATTTTTTTTTTACTTAGCTGCAACGTTGCGTTAGTTAATCTTTTTACATATCCAGAGTGGTCTGCTCCCCATACATTCAATAAAATATCATAACCTCTTTCAACTTTATTAAGGTGATAAATAATATCAGTCATAAAATATGTGAGCTCACCATTTGATTTTATTAAGGCTCGATCTTTGTCATCACCAAAATTCGATGATCTAAAGAGTAGTTTACTCTCTCTTTTCCAGTTTTGGTTTTTTGAACTATCAGGTTCATCTTGAAAGCCTAAATATGCAAGATCCAATTCAAGTAATTTTTTCTTTAATTGTTCAACACTAGGTTTGCTTGCCATTACTTTTTCGGATATATAATTATCGTGACTTATATCTAAGTTCTTCAGATCATTTTTTATATCTTTCATTATTAAATCAGTTACCTCACTGTCAATATTATTATCAACTTCATTAATCATGGACGATATTCCAACTAAATAATCTCCTGGATAATACTCTTCTTTATTAATTTTTTTTAAATCTGAATTAGGATTTTCTTTATGATAAGAAATGGTTTTAACTAGTTTTTTGATTTGCTCTCCGGCATCATTAATATAGTATTCTTTATCAACTTTATGGCCAACTTCTTTAAGGATAGATGACATGGCATCACCTAAAACTGCACCTCTTGCATGTCCAACATGAAGCAAACCTGTAGGATTTGCTGAAACATATTCTATGCAAATTCTTTTTGGATCAACATNGTAATTATAAGTATCAAAGCTTGAAACAAAGCTTGTAAGTTGACTATACCAAAAACTTTTTTCTAAAAAAAGGTTTATAAAACCTGGACCAGCAATATTAACATCTTTAACAGAATCATTCTTAATTAATTCTTCAGATATTAATTCTGCTAAATTTCTAGGTGACATTTTAAATTGTTTGGAAAAAATCATTGCTATGTTTGTGGACAGTTCACCAAAGTTTTTTTTTGATGGAACTTCTACTGTGAAAGAGTCCTCTATATTTTCTATTAAGTTACCCTTTTTTTCAGATATCTTTTTTAATATCTCTGACAAAGAGATTTTAAAATAATTAAAATAATTCATTATAAATTGTATAAGTCAAAAAATTTTTTATGCATATTTATAGCATATTTGTCAGTCATTCCAGAAATATAATCACAAACCTTAGTCAACTTTTGATCATGGTTATCAAAGTTTCTCCATTCAGTTGGAAGAAGACTTGGTTCATCAATAAATAATTCAAAAAGGTCGGTAATAATTTTTTTTGCTTTAATTGTCATTCTTTTTACTCTTGCGTGTTCATACATATTNTTTTTCANGAAATTCCTGAGCTTCNATTCTTGANCTACAATATGATCACTAAAGCAAACTATATTTTGATTTAAATTTAAAATCTGATNNTATGAATTAATNTTNTTTTTTTTNATATTTTCTTTTGTATTAANAATAAGATCGTCAACCATTAGCTTTATCAAACCTCTNACTACCTCGTAATTAAATCTTTTTTTNTCATTATTAGGAAATTTTATAGAATTAATTACTTTATCTACAATCGGTATTTCAGAAATCTGATCAATATCAAAAAGTCCAGCGTATAAACCATCATCTATGTCATTATTATTATATGCTATATCATCACAAATGGCAGAAATTTGTGACTCAAATGAACCATAGTTAGTTTTATTAGCATCAAAAAATTCTAGAACACTATTAATATAATCTGGTAATTGACAATTAATTGGTCCATTATGTTTAAGTATTCCATCAAGAGTTTCAAAGGATAGGTTTAAACCATCAAAATTAAGGTATTTCTTTTCGAGCAATGTAAGAATTTTTATTGCCTGAAAATTATGGTTAAAACCTCCTATTGTTTCCATTTTTTTGTTTAGTACATCTTCACCTGCATGTCCAAATGGGGTATGACCTAGATCATGAGCTAGAGATATAGCCTCCGATAAGTCATCATTAACATTAAAGACTTTTGAAATAGATCTTGCTAGTTGAGAAACTTCAATACTATGAGACAATCTTGTTCTAAAATAATCTTTTTCGTGATAGACAAAGACTTGAGTTTTGTATTTGAGTCTTCTAAAAGCAGTAGAATGAATAACCCTATCTCTATCACGCATAAAACATGTCCGATTAATATCTTCATTCTCTAAATACATTCGACCTTTAGATAATTTATAATCAGTTGAAAAATTTGAATATTGTACCATAATAGTTATTAGTATCATAAAAAAATGTCTATGTAATGATTGATATAACAGAAAACGCAATAAAAAGAATAAAAGATATATCCACCAAACAAGAGAGTAATCTATTCAGGATTTCCGTTGATGGTGGAGGTTGTCAAGGCTTCTCATATAAATTTTCTTTTGATAAAATTAAACGAAGCGATGACCTTGAAATTAAATTTGATGAAATCACAGTCTTAATTGATAAAACTTCGATGGATTTTTTAGATGGCTCCAAGCTTGATTTTATAAATGACTTGCTTGGATCTTATTTTAAGGTTTCAAATCCAAAAGCATCTTCTACTTGTGGTTGTGGGACTTCTTTTTCGATTTAGTAATGACAATAATCGCTTCTTGGAATGTAAACTCTATAAGAGTTAGGTATGGTCACGTTGAAAATTTTTTAAACAAAGTAGATCCTGATATTTTACTTTTACAAGAAATAAAGTGCATGAATAGTGAATTTCCCGATTTCATTGATCAATCCAAGTATAATGTCACTATTAATGGGCAAAAAGCAAAATATGGTGTTGCAATCATATATAAAAAAGAAATTGATATTAGAATTATTCAAATCAAAAGCCAAACCCTGGAAAGTCAAGCAAGGGTTCAATTGATATATTTGAAGTCATTAAATTTAAATATTTTGAATGTTTACACACCAAATGGTAATCCAATAAATGATCCTGATAAAATTCAGTTTAAATTGAAGTGGTATGATGAATTGTATAATTTATCGAAGAAAATTATTCTTTCGAAACAAGATCTTTTAATAGGGGGTGATTTTAACGTCATAGAAAATATAAAAGATGCAATAAATTTTCAAGAATGGGAAAATGATGCCTTGGGAAATTTACAAGTTAGAACTAAATTTAGAGAACTATGTTTTTTGGGTTTAACTAATTTATCAAGAATATTTTTCAAACCCGGTCAAATCTTTTCATTTTGGGACTATCAAAGAGCTTGTTGGGAAAGAAATGATGGGATTTTAATAGATCACTTTTTAATTTCACCAAAGAAGCTTCAAAATGTTAAGAGACTTGAATATGAAACAAACTTTAGAGGGCTTGAAAAACCCTCAGACCATATTCCATTTTGGTTGAAATTAAATATCTGAATATATCTTCTTTTCTTTCCTCGCTCCAGGATGAGTAACAGCACCGTATCTTGCTGATCCCACTGTTTGCGAAAACTTCCATAATGCTCCAGAGCCAAACTCCTCTGACTTGTAGGAAAGTAAACTCTTTCTTTTTTCTAATGTCTTACCATCAACATTTAACTCAATAGTTCCCTTATCAGCATCTATTTCGATTTCATCACCATCCTCAATTAAAGCAATATTTCCACCAACAAAAGCTTCTGGACTTACATGGCCAACACAAAGTCCCCTTGTTGCACCTGAAAACCTTCCATCAGTTATCAATGCAACCTTTTCACCCATACCTTGACCGTATATGGCTGCAGTGGTTGCAAGCATTTCTCTCATACCAGGCCCGCCCTTTGGACCCTCATACCTTATAACAATAACATCTCCTTCCTGATATTTTTGTTTAGATACAGCATTAAAAGCTTCCTCTTCCGAATTAAAACAACGAGCTTTGCCTTTAAAATCAGTTGATTTTAAACCGGCAACTTTAACAATTGCCCCATCCGGAGCTAAATTACCCTTAAGTCCAACTACACCACCTGTTTTAGAAAGAGGTTTTTGTGTAGAGTATATAATATCTTGTGAACTTGTTTCAAATTTAATGTTTTTAAGATTTTCTTTAATAGATTTACCAGTAACTGTTAAGCAATCATCATATAAAAAACCTCCGTCCATCAATGCCTTCATCATAATTGGAACACCGCCAATATCATGAAGATGTTTTGCCAAATACTTACCACCAGGTTTTAAATCAGCTATATAGGGAGTATCTCTGAAAATTTTAGCAACATCAAAGATATCAAAAGGTATCCCAATTTCGTTTGCAATAGCTGGCAAATGTAACGCAGCATTCGTTGAGCCTCCAGAACATGCAACAATTCTAGCTGCATTTATTAGCGAGTTTTTTGTTACAATATCCCTTGGTTTGATCCCTTTATTTATTAAATCCATAATTACTTCTCCTGACTCAAAAGCAAATTTATCTCTTGATTCATAAGATGCTGGCGGAGATGATGAACCTGGTAAAGCTAGTCCAATAGCCTCAGCAACACATGCCATTGTATTGGCTGTAAATTGTCCTCCGCAAGATCCGGCGGAAGGACAAGCAACCTTTTCAAGAGCACATAATCGTTTTTCATCAATTTTATTTGAATCAAATTCACCTACCGCTTCAAAAACATCCTGAATAGAAACTTCTTTATCTTCAAATTTTCCAGGTAAAATTGATCCACCATACAAAAAAACTGATGGAACATTTAATCTAAGCATTGCCATCATGATACCCGGTAAAGATTTGTCGCAACCAGCAATTCCTACCAAACCGTCATAACAATGACCGCGCATTGAAACCTCAATCGAGTCAGCTATTATTTCGCGTGATACAAGAGACGACTTCATTCCTTCATGACCCATTGCTATACCATCAGTCACGCTGATTGTTGTAAATTCTCTAGGTGTGCCAAAGTTTTTTTTTACACCTTTTTTTGCTTCTTGTGCCTGCCTCGATAAAGAAATATTACATGGAGCTGATTCATTCCAACATGTTGCTACTCCAACAAAAGGTTGCATTATTTCTTTTTCGTTTAATCCCATAGCATAGTAGTATGCTCTGTGAGGTGCACTTTTAGCACCCAGACTTACATGCCTACTTGGCAACTTATCTTTGGAAATTTTAACCATAAATTAACACCTTTTTAAGAGTAAATAATTAAAGATTTTAGTAAATTCAACCTTATCATCATAATAAGAAAAATGACCTGTATTTTTTATTTTATAACACGGAGAACCTAGGTTGCAAAAAGAGATTTTTAAATTTGATTTTTCTCCTGAAATATAAACTTTTTTTTTGAAAAAAGTTTTGAAAAAACTTAANGTTAAAGACCTNTTACTATACCTAACACATTCTAGNGATATTTTGTAAAACATTTCAGGTGANGTTTTTTTTAATGANAGTGACCATTTTCTAATTGATTCNTGACTAGAATTTTTTGATATCTCTANAAGCTTANAAAATTTTTCTTCAATAAAATGCTTGAAGTCAAAAGAAACTGTTTTTTTNGTTAANGTTTCAGTATCATNCTCTGTNAGATTTCCTTCGTAGTTGATTAAAAATATATCNTTATTTTTTAAAAAATATTTNCACATTAAAATTGGTATAATCCCACCGACAGAGTGAGAGAAAAANGTTATTCTTTTACTCCTTTTNAATAACATAGACATACTTTTACTAAAATCTAAAAGACTTTGATNGTTTTTNGTGTNGTTGTGACCNGGNAGTTCAGGAATTAAAATNTGTTTTTTTATCAATCGATTAAATAATAAAAAACTTAGGTCATCGCTTGAACAACCAAGTCCNTAAAANATTATTAANTAATTATCATCAGANAATTTNGGTTTATTTGATAGAAAGATTAANTTTTTATATCTAAGTTTAAACATTATTTTTTTTGTAATAATTTTAAATTCTTAATTGCTAAATTAAATTTTTCTTTTTCTGTATTTACAACATTTTTTGGAGCTTTATTAAGAAAATTAGAGTTTGTTAATTTTTTTTTAAAATATTCAATTTCTTTTTTATAAAAAATTATTTGTTCTTCTACCATTCTTTTTGGATTATCACTTTTTTTAGCATCAAAAATAATTGAAAATTTTATCCCACTAATAACAAAAGGACTACTGTCAGATGGTGTTATGTTGTTGTAAGTAAATTCCTTGAATTTAAATATTGAAACTATTAATTCCCTATTATCATCTATCCAATCAACCTTATTTTCTGAATGAATATGTAAGGAAAAGCTTTTTGAATTTTCGTTTGTAGTTTCAAATCTAATTTTCTTTATCAATTCAATTAGCCTCTCAAAGTTTTTAACTTCTGGATCGATTGGATGTTTTGCAGTATTTACAAAAGGCTCATTGTAAAGGCTTGAGGATACATAATTCAATTCAAGAGAGATTTTTTCAGTTACAAAAGGTATTACAGGATTAATCATATTTAGTATACCCTTAAAAATAAAACTAAAGTTATGAGCAATTTCATCAGTAGTATTATTTTCATTGGTTTTTAAAGAAAATTTTGATAACTCAATATAAAGATCACAAAAGTCGTTCCAAATGAATTGATATAATTCAGAAATCAAAAGATTAAATTTAAAATTTGAGATTGATTTAGTTATAGAACTTTTAGTTTTTAAAAATTTATAAAAAATCCATTTATTTAAAAGAATTTTATTATTTGTTGGGTCAAAGTTTTCATTTAAACTAAAATTGTTATACTGAGAAAATCTTGCTACATTCCATAACTTAGTCACGAAGTTTCTTCCATTCTCAACTAATTTGTTAGATAATTTTATGTCTCTACCTTGTGTTGACAAATTTGCTAAAGTAAATCTTAGTGCATCAGCTCCATATAAATCGATAACTGTCAAAGGATCGATAATATTTCCTTTAGATTTTGACATTTTTTTACCTTTCTCATCTTTAACTAAAGGATGAATATATATATCTTTAAAAGGCAATTTTTTCATAAATTTTAAACCCATCATTATCATTCTTGCGACCCAAAAAAAAATAATATCAAATCCGGTAACGAGTACATTAGTTGGGTAAAATCTCTCTAAAAGTTCGTTATTATTTGGCCATCCAAGAGTTGAAAATGGCCATAAAGCCGAAGAAAACCAGGTATCTAGTACATCAGATTCTTGATGTGAAATTACTGCATTTTCATCAATATCTTTAAGTTTTGTTTCAGCCTCTTTTTCATTTCTTGCAGCTACCATATCGCCAGATTTAGAATACCAAATTGGAATTCTATGACCCCACCAGATTTGTCTAGAAATACACCAGGGTTGAATATTATTTATCCAATGTTTAAATGTATTAATCCATAAATTGGGATGAAAATTTATTTCATTTTTACTGATTAGCTTATGAATAGGTTCGCATAACTTCTTGGAGTCAACAAACCACTGATCTGTTAATAACGGCTCAACCACAATACCCGTTCTTTCGCCNTAAGGTATTACCATTTTATTTGGTAATACTTTTTGAAGCAAACCCATCTTTTTAAGTTTTTTAATAACTTTTTCTCTTGCTTCAAATCTTTCNACTCCCCAGAATTCTTTNGGGATAAATCTAGATTCTAAAANCTTACAGTNTTTATCGAATATATTTATAAATTCTAAATTATTTCTTTTCCCAACCTCAAAATCNTTAAAATCNTGAGCTGGAGTAATTTTTACGGCTCCAGAACCTTTTTCTGGNTCNGCATATTCNTCAGAGATTATTTTTATTTTTTTTTTAATTATTGGAATCTCTGCGAATTTACCTATATATTTTTTTAATTTTAAATTTTTAGGGTGTATAGCTATTGCAACATCTCCAAAAATAGTTTCTGGTCTTGTTGTACCAACAGAAATGAAATCATCTAAACTATTAATGCGATATTTGATAAACCACATTTGGCCATCAACTTCTTTTTGATTTACTTCTAAATCAGAAATGGCAGTTTGTAGTTTTGGATCCCAATTAACTAATCTTTTATCCTTATATATTAAACCTTCATCAAATAACTTAATGAATACATCTGTAACAACTTTAGAAAGATCATCGTCCATCGTAAATTTTGAAACACTCCAGTCAACAGAGGTTCCAAGTCTATTCATTTGATTTGTTATTTTATTACCAGATTGCTTTTTCCAATCCCAAATTTTTTCAATAAATTCGTTTCTTGTAAAATTCTTCTTTTGTTTTTTCTCATTTTTTTCCAACAGTTTTTCTACAACTATTTCGGTGGCTATCCCAGCATGGTCAGTTCCAGGTTGCCATAAAACATTCCTACCAAACTTTTTATTATATCTTATTAGAATATCTTGTAAGGTAAAAGTTAGCGCATGCCCCATATGCAAACTTCCAGTAACATTTGGTGGTGGCATCATAATACAAAATGGTGGGTTTTCTTTTTCTTTTTTAAATTTAAAAGTATCCGCTGAATCCCACGACTTCAAAAGTTCAGATTCTACATCTTTGAAATTAAATCTTTTATCCAACATTTTATTCAATTATATCAAGCCACTTACCTTTAACTTTATTAAAGTTTTTTTCAACATCATAGTGTTTAACTGATAAGCGTAAGTCTTTTGCATTAAGTTTGCCTTCATGATAAAGTGTTTGATAATAAGCAATAAATAAATCTTTAAAAGATAATGCCAAATCAAGTTCCGACTGAAGTAATTCTTGTTCACCATCAAGTAGATCAAGCATGGTTCTCTCTCCTAATTGCATTTCTTGTTTGAGTCCGTCCAAATAGATATTATTAGACTTAATTTGTTTTTCATATGCTGCAATTTTTGATAGAGAATTATCAAATAGTGATTTTGATGATATCAAATTATAACTGATTTCATCTTTAATTTTTTTCAATAATGACTGTAGTGATAACAATTTTGAACGGGTTTCTCGAATTTTCGAGGAAGCAGCCCCAGATTGATATAATGGAATATCAACAGTTGCAAATGCAGATAAAACCTCTCGTTTACTATCGAATTTAAAATAGCCTTCATTAATATATGCTTCTCCCTCAAGCTTGACAGTGGGTAGTCTTTTTCTCTTAATTTTTTCAATTTCGTTACGGATAGATTTGATTTGATATTTTATATCGTTTAATTTGGGGTTGTATTTTTGACTTGATTTCTCAATCAACGATTCTTCTAAATTAATTTGTTTATAATCTAAAATTATATTTGGTTTATTTGGATTGACTCCGAAAATATAATTAAACTTAGCAGATAAAGTATTAACATTTTTTTCTGACTCAATTAATTCTGATTGGGCAAGCAAGTGTCTTGCTTCCGCTATTGAAACATCTGTAAGAGTCACTTCACCAATATCAAATTGTTCTTTAGTTAACTCCAACCTTCTTTTTAAAACCTCCAAGTTCTTTTTTTTTAAAAAAAGGTTTGTTTGTGCTGTTGCTAAATCAGCATATGTTCTAATTGAATCTAAAAAAATATCTTGTTCTTTTTGTTTTAATAAGAATCGATGTGAAATTATTTTATTTTTTGCCTCTTTTATATTACTTAAACTACTTCCTCCATCAAAAATTGGTTGAGTTAACTTTACTCCTTTGTATGTTTCTGTCCTAAGATTATCTTGAGCAATATTAAATCCTTGTGAGTTGGTATCTACCTTTCCTTTTTTATAGTAACCAGAGATTTTTGGACGAAATTCAGATAGAGCTTGTGGCATTAATTCATCTTTAGATTTAAGCAACTCTCTTTCATAACTAAGTTCAGGATTAGTTTCATATAATTTTTCTAATGATTCTTTTAAGTCATCGTTAATTATCGTACCTGAAATAGTTAGTTTGGAAAGAATAATTAAAGAGATAAATACAAAAAATTTAATTTTGATCTGCATAATCATCACTTTCATTGATGAAGTCACCTAAACTATTGATATTTGTGTTAAAAATTTTAGTGAAAGATAATCCATTTTTTACCCTTAAACCTCTAACAAAAAAACCAATAGACTCATCTATATTTTTAATTACTGTATAGATCTTTCCATTTTCTTTTAACTGATTAACTATACCCATAGGAATATTTGATACCGAACCCTCAATAAATATTTTATCATATGGTGCATTTTTTGAATTTCCGTGATTGAGTTTGCTTTTATAATGAACTGAGCAGTTTAGAAAATTTAATTCATACAAAGTTTTATTAGCTAACTCTACTGTTTTTTTATCATTTTCAACTGCAAAAACGTACCCAACTAAATTTGATAGAATCGCTACAGAGTAGCCTGTAAGACATCCAATTATTAAAATTTTGTCGTCTTTGGTAAAATTACATTGTTCAAACATTTTTGCCAACAAGAATGATCTTATAAAATTTCTCTCATTAGTAAACTTAACATCTGAATCACTATATATTANATCGTCNTTTCCAGAAGTTATAAAAAGTTCNCTTTTAATACTNTCAAAAGATTCTATCAGNATTTTNTTTTTAACNCCTACTGGAAGNATTTGGTTTGTAACCATATTTTTTCTTGCAATTTCAAAATAATTCTTATTCATTTTAATGTCTTTTNGTATTGAATTAATATATAAGTATAATAATTTATTACAATAATTATGTATCTTTGGTGCGGTGGCGGAGAGGCTACGCACCGGCCTGCAAAGCCGAGTACACCGGTTCGAATCCGGTCCGCACCTCCATAATGAAATAAATGTTTTTACAAATCGAAAAATTTAATTATTATGACTTTTTATTCCGGCGTAGCTCAGCTGGTAGAGCAAGCGACTGTTAATCGCTGGGTCACAGGTTCGAGTCCTGTCGCCGGAGCCATATAGAATGAAGATATTTGTCAGTGGAATAGCAGGCTTTTTAGGAAGTCATTTAGCAGATGCATTTATAAAGGATGGGCATCACGTTGTTGGTTGCGATAGTTTGATTGGCGGCGAATTAAGTAACGTTCCAGCTGAAGCTGAGTTTTATCAATATGATTGTTGTTATAGAAATTCTATGCTCAAAATTACTAAAGGCTGTGATCTTGTTTACCACACTGCAGCTACAGCGTATGAGGGATTATCAGTTTTTTCACCCCACTTAATTACAAATAATATTGTTACCGGTTCAGTTTCCTTATTTAGTGCAGCAATCGAAAACAATGTAAAAAGAATAGTATTTTGTTCTTCAATGGCTAGATATGGAACAAATAAGGTGCCATTCAGAGAGGATTATACTCCAAAGCCNCAAGATCCTTATGGAATTGCCAAAGTAGCNGCAGAGGATATTTTAAAAAATTTATGTGAAGTACATAATGTNGAATATGTAATAGCAGTNCCACATAATATAATTGGACCTAGACAAAAATATGACGATCCTTACAGAAATGTAGCGTCAATTATGATTAATCTAATGCTTCAAAATAGACAGCCTATCATTTATGGAGATGGAAAACAAAAGAGATGCTTTTCATACGTCGATGATGATCTTTTTTGTTTGAAAGAAATGGCTACTAGTAGAAAAGTATTAAGTCAAACTATAAATATAGGTCCTGATGAGGAATTTATTACCATCAATGAGTTGGCGGAAAAAATTGCTAACCAACTTAAGGTAAATCTAAACCCTAGATATATGAGAGGAAGACCACAAGAAGTATTAGAAGCAACCTGTAGCGCAGATAAAGCAAGAAAACTTTTAAATTATAAGACTAAAACTAGCCTAGATGATGGTATATCAAAAATGATAGAATACATTAAAAATAAAGGTGCCAAGAAGTTTAGGTATCACCTAGATATAGAAATAATAAATTCACAAACTCCAGATACGTGGAAGAAGAAAATATTTTAGAATGGTCAAAGTTAGTTTCGTTTGTCCAATTTACAATAAAAGTTCATATATAAAAAAAGTTTTAACTTCTATAAGACAACAAGATGGAAGTTACGAAAAAGAATATATCTTTATTAACGATGGTTCTGAGGATTCCTCGCTGTCAAAATTAAAAAGATTTACTAATAAATGGTCCAATGTAAAAATATTGACTCAATCAAACTTAGGGCCGGCCAATGCAACTCAGAAAGGAATTGATTTATCAACTGGAGATTATATTAAATTAGTTGGCGGTGATGATATAATGAGTAGCGATTGTACTTCGATTTTACTAACAGCAATAAAAAAAAAAAAATCAGT
>NHBS01000009.1 GCA_002167825.1 Pelagibacteraceae bacterium TMED13 | reverse complement strand
TCTGTGAGCTAGGCGATGTAATAAAAATTGAGAAGTCCAACTCATTTCAATTAAAAATAAAAGGACCATTCGGAAAATTTCTAGACCTTAACGAAAATATAATTTTAAAAGTAATAAATGGTCTTGAGAAGCTTTATGAAAGAAAATTTAAAGTTTGTGTGACCCTTGAGAAAAATTTACCAATCTCTTCAGGGATGGGTGGAGGTTCATCAAATGCTGCAACAGTTATAAGAGCAATTCACGAGATTTTTAGAATCAAAGAAAGTAAGAATATTGATGATTTTTTGATTTCTATTGGAGCAGATGTTCCGTTTTGTTACTACGGTAAGTCAGCTATAATAAATGGAATTGGTGAGAAAATTGATTTTGTTAACCACGAGTTGTGTAACTATTATGTTCTTTTGATTAATCCGCTTAAAGAAGTTTCAACTAAAAAAATTTTTGAAAAGTTAAAAATATTAAAAAAAAACAAGGTCAAAAAAGAAATCAAATTTAATAAACTAAACTTAGAATTTTTAAAGGAAAAAGAAAATCACCTTGAGGCAGTGGCAATACGAGAGCTTTTACAAATAAAGACAATTTTAGAATTTTTAAAATCTAAAACAGATAGTTTATATTCGAGAATGACTGGCTCAGGTGCAACCTGTTTTTCATTTTATAAAAATAAAGAAAGTTTAAAAATTGCAGAAAATATGTTGAAATTAAAATTTCCTTCATTTTGGGTTATGAAAACAAAATTAGTAAATTCTATAAATGATATAAGCCTTGTATAAGAAGTGAAAAATGATTATCTTTAAAGCTAATTGGGGTGTGGCCAAGTGGTAAGGCACCGCTTTTTGGTAGCGGCATTCGTAGGTTCGAATCCTACCACCCCAGCCACAATAATATGAATTCAAAAGATGTATTGCTATCAGTTGTTGATTGTACTTTCGGCTACAATAAAACAAAATTGTTTAATAATCTTTCTGTAACCGTACACAGAGATGATAAGATTGCCCTTGTCGGTAAAAATGGCGCTGGTAAATCATCACTATTCAATATTTTTGCCAAAAAAATTACTGTAGACGAGGGTGAATTTTGGTCTAATCCAAATGCAAATATTGCTATAATGCATCAAAAAAATCTTCAAAAACGGAATATAAAAATTAAAGATTTTGTATTACAAGCTTATGATGATGAAAATCATACTGAAAGATTTAAAATAGAAAATATATTTCAAAAACTAAAACTTGATTGGGAATTGGATATGAATATTTTATCTGGAGGTCAATTAAGAAAATTGAGTTTAATACAGGCAATGTTAGATGAGCCAGATTTATTATTACTTGACGAACCAACCAACCATCTNGATATNGAATCTATTAAGTGGCTTGAAAATTTTTTGATTAAAGAATTTAAAGGTTCATATTTAGTTATCAGTCACAATAGAGATTTTTTAAGAAATATAACAAATAAAGTTTTTTGGATNGATAGAGGAAAAGTTAAAGTTTCTCCAAAGGGATTCAAATTTTTCGAGGAATGGAAATCACTTTTACTTCAACATGAAGAAAGAGAANTAAAAAATAAAAAAAAAGTTTTAGATAACGAAANTGATTGGCTATCAAAAGGAGTTAAGGCTAGACGAAAAAGAAATGAAAGAAGAAAAGAAGAGTTTTTTTCATTCAAAGAAANCTATGAACAACAAAGATCTGATTTTATTAAAACTATATCAAAGATCCNAATACCTCTTGAGGACAAAAAAGATAACAATGGTCCAAATATACTTNTTAATTTTATAAATGTAAGTAAATCGTTTGAAGATAATAATACCCCCAAGATAATAATAAAAGATTTTAGTTTTAAACTTATGAGAAATGAGAAAATAGGAATAATAGGTAAAAATGGTGTCGGTAAATCATCTTTTTTAAAAATGATATCTGGAGATCTAAATTTTGATCATGGAAAAATAAAGATAAAAAAGGATATTAATTTTAGTTTTTTTANTCANGATGCCGAAAATTTCGATGATAGTAAATCAATAAAGCAAAATTTAATTCCTTCTGGAGGAGATTACCTAAAGGTTGGTGAAAAGAAAATTCATATTTGCAGTTATTTAAAGAATTTCTTATTTGACCCTAAAAGTGTTGATAATAAGGTTGTGAACTTATCTGGAGGGGAAAAAAATAGATTATTACTTTCAAAAATTCTTGCTGATCCAAAGGAAATTATTCTTCTTGATGAACCCACTAACGATCTAGATATGGAAACTATTGATATTATGATTGATTTTCTTAAAGTTTATAATGGTGGGGTGTTTATAAGTTCACACGATGTAGATTTTTTGAAGGAAACTTGTAAAAAGTTCATTTTTTTAGACGGTAATGGAGGATATAGGTTTTCATTAGATATTGAAAAAGATTTAAATTTAGTTGGTAAGGATTTAAAGGATAAAAACAATAATGAGAAAAATATTAAAGCAACAGAACAGAAAATAAAACCAGTATCTGCAAGTAAATTAATTACCCAAATACTAAAAAAAATTGAAAATAAGGAAAAAGAAATAAAAAAATTTAGTGAAAAAATACAGAGCATTAAAAAAATAAATTATGATAATGAAGATTATAAAGAAGCTATAAATAAAATTAAACAAGCACAGAATGATTTAAATTTGCTTGAGAAAGAGTGGGTTGACCTTGAGGAAAAAAACTTTGGAGATTAAAAAATGAAAAAATATTTCTTATTTATATTAACTGGAATCTTAATTTTTTTTATTCCAGATATTTTTCCCTCCCATGAATTTTTAACGGATACGCAAACCTTGGTATTCAGAGTATTAATTTTAATGATTGTTTTATGGATAACGGAATTAATTCCAACCTCAGTTACTGCTCTAATTCCAATTGTTGTTGCACCTTTAGTNATAGANATTGATTTAAAAAAGATACTAACAAGCTATTCTAGTGCTGTAGTCTTTTTGATTCTTGGAGGATTTATCATTGCTCAAGGTTTTGAAAGAAGCAAATTGCATCAGAGGATTGCTCTTGGAATACTTAACAGGTTTGGCAATACAAAGATTAATGTTTTGATATCCATATGCTTTCTAACTGCTTCATTAAGTATGATTTTTTCAAACACTGCTACTTGTTTATTAATGCTGCCTATAGTTAAATCAATTATCGATGAGAATTTAGGTAAAAAAAATGATTCAGACTATTCAAACTTACTTTTACTTGCTATCGCTTATTCAGCGTCAATAGGTGGTATGGCAACGCCTATAGGAACAATTCCAAATGCAGTATTTATAGGATTTGTTGAGGAAAATTATAATATTATAATTGACTTTAAAAGTTGGGTATTTCATATTTTCCCGTTAGTTTTTATTCTTATTANCTTATTGCTTCTNTATATTTATCTTAGAATTGATAAGCCCAATGATTCTATTTCAAAATCAAAAATTAAAAAAAATTATTTAAGCCTAGGTAAGTTTTCGATAAATGAGAAAATCGCATCATTGATTATTTCCTTAACAGCATTTTTATGGATATTTAAATCAAAAATAAATTTTATTTTTAATATTAACCTCACGGATGCAGCTATTGCTATTTTTGGTGGAATTTTATTTTTTATTATTCCTTCAACTAATGGCAAACCAATTTTAAACAATGAATGGTTTTTAAAAATACCTTGGAATATTTTAATTTTATTTGGAGGAGGGTTAGCCTTAGCATCCCTTATTATTTCATCTGGTCTGGCAGATAAATTATCAGTTTTCCTTGAAATTCTGAGTAATTTAGATCTATTTTTAATAATTCTTGTAATTGCTCTATTTACTTCATTATTGACAGAATTTACAAGTAATACTGCTACGACATTTTTATTATTGCCAATCTTAAGTGTTTTTGCAAATTCAAATAATTTTGACTTGATTCAAATTTTACTACCATTCATTCTATCAGCTAGTTGTGCTTTTATGATGCCTATTTCAACACCACCTAATGCTATTGTGTATTCAAATAACAGCTTTAAAATAAAATTTATGGTAAAAAATGGTTTGGTTATGAATTTTACTTCCATCTTAACAATTGCAGTTTACATATTTATTTTTGGAGGTATTAAGTGAGCTCTAGAAAAAAAATTGCTATCCTTGTTGACTTAGAACTTAATGATAAATCTGGAGGTCATGTAAAATTTTGGGAAAGAATTAGCCAAAGTTTAGTTAAAAAAAAGCTAAATATTGATTTGGTATTTTTTTTTTTGGGGAAAAAAAAGAAAACAATTAAAGTGAGTGAAAATATAAATTTTCATATTTATAAACCTGGCTTTTCTAGCTCTAATTTAAGTTTTTTAGGTATTGATGCAGATATAACAGATTTGTCACCAATAAATCTAGGACTTTTGTTTGAATTGAGACACTATAACTTAATCCACACAACAGATCAGCTTCACTGTATGGCTAAAACTGCAAAGTTAGCTTCAAGAATNTGGAAGACTCCCTTAACCACCTCTTATCATACAGATACACCATCATATACAGAATATTATGTCTTAGAAATCTTGAAAAAGCTCCCAAAGTTTCTCGATAAATTATTTATAAAAAAATTAAGAATTCATAAAAAAATTTCGGTTTCTCAAAAAGATAAAATACGTGAATATATAAAAGATTGTAAATTTGCATTTGTTAATGATGATTTCACTCATAAACAAATGAGCTTTTTAAAAGATAATAAAATAAAAGTTTGTAAAATATCCAGAGGTATTGATAAAAAGATTTTTTTTAAAAAANAAATTAATAAGAATNTTTTTTTAAANAAATATAAAATAAATCCAAAAAATAAATTAATTTTTTTTTGTGGCAGAATTCATAAATTAAAAGGAGCAGTTTTACTTTCACAAATAAATAAAATTCTTGTTGAAGAAGGCTTTAATGTCACAACTGTAATGGCTGGAGAAAATATACATGGTGAAGAATGTCTTAAAGTATGTAAAAAGAATTTATTGATTTTAGATTATATAAATCAGACTGAAGTAAGCAAATTCCTTAATATTTGTGATCTTTTTGTATTTCCTTCTATTTACGAGACAGGCCCTCAAGTTGTTTTGGAAGCAAGATCTTGCGGAGCAGTTTGTATTGTTTCAAAAGACGGAGGTGGAAAAAGAATTAAAAAAAATAGAGAAGACGGTATTATTCTAAATAATCAATCTCCGGAAAATTGGTCAGTTGAAATAATAAAATTGCTGAAGAATAAGAAAAAAATTAAACTTATGAAAGACAAAGTTCAATTATCAAATAATTATCCATCCTGGGAAGATATATTTTATGATATCTTTTTTGAAAAATGGAAATCTATTATATAGAACTATGAAGAAAGTATTATTTGTAATTCCTCACCCTGATGATGAAATTGTAGGTTCATGTATTTTAATTAAAGATTTTCTAAAGAAAAAAAAAGTTTCTATAGTTTTTTTAACAAATGGGGTTATCAGTCCTAATACGAATTGGTTCTGGAATAGAAAAAACTATAAAAAGGAAGTCTCTATAAGATATCAAGAAATGCTAAAAAGTCTTGCAAATTTAGATGTAAATGATTTCTTTTTACAGGATATTCCTACAAGAACCTTAAAGTCAAATATTGATAAATCATATATTTATTTAAAAGAAATAATTTTAAATAAGAATATAGATACTCTGTTTTGTCCTGCGTATGAGGGTGGGCATCAGGACCATGATGTTACAAATTTTATTGTTTCCAAACTTAAATCACATTGTAAAGTATTTGAATTTCCTGAATATAATTTTTATGGTCAAACAATAAATTCAAATACATTTTTTTATAAAAACGGAACTGAGATTGTTATTGACTTAGACAATAAACAAAAATTATTCAAAACCAAAAGTATGAATATTTATAAATCAGAAAAAAAAAACCTCAAATATATTAACCTTAAACAAGAATGCTTTAGACCTCTAGCAAGTTACGAATATTCATCTCCACCGCATGATGGAGTCTTGTTTTATAGAAGATATAGTTTATTTTCTTGGCACCCAAGAGTTGATAATAATTCACCAATCGATATTTGTAATGAAATTAGAAACTCAAAAATATTTAATAAATGAAATCTCAAATTAAGTTTTTAATTTTACTATTAGTTGGCATCCTCGTCTTCAAGTGGGTTTATGATGTATTTTCAGGGGAAAAAGCAATCAATATAATATTTGAAAATAAAGATCTTTTATATCTATTAATTATTGCGCATATTCCAACTTTGTATTTTGACGCTATGACATGGGTTATTTTATCTAAGAATCCTAGATTATCATTACTTTGGTCTTTTATAATAGTCTGGATTTCCCAGGCTACTGGCAAATTTTTTCCAACAGGAAATATTACAGGTGAATTTGTAAGAATATATCTTGCAGTAAAAAAAGGTTTATCTACAGCTGAGGCTACCTCAACAGTTTTTATTGACCTTGTTATAGCTACCTTCTCACTTTTTTTAATTGCTGTGATGAGTTTTATTTATTTTTTATTTGGTAGCCATGATGACCTATTAATTAAGCATATAATTTATTTATCATTATCTTTATTACTAATCTTTATTTCATGTATAATATTTTATTTTTTTATAAGTAAAAGAATCCTAAAATTTTTAATTAAAAAAATACCCAGTCTTTTTGGTTATAAAATTTCATCGCAAAGGGTTTTTTCGATAATTAGAATTGATAGAGCTCTTTATCAAGCGGTAAAAAATAAAATTACTTTGATTAAGGCGTTGATTTGTAGAATCTTTGGGTGGTTAGGTGGAGCTTTTGAGATTTATGTTTTTCTATGGATTATTGGTTTTGAGCCTAATATCATTGATGTTATTATCATAGAATCTTTCTCAGGAATTATTAGAGCATTTGCTTTTTTCATTCCTGCTGGAATTGGAGTTCAAGAATTGGCCTTTGTAATTGTTGGAGATTTTGTTGGTTTGAGCTCNGAAACTTCNTTNTCTATAGCATTAGGAAGAAGAGTAAGGGAAATTTTAATCGGATTACCNGCTATAACTAGTTGGTTTTTGATTAAAGATAAATTAAAGAATAACTAGCTCAACTCTTACAAACTTTTGTGCATAGGATTTAATCAAAGATTCATATTTNTTATTTTTTATCTTTCCCACAGTAATATAAAATGTGTTAGGCCCTGTCCTGTTTCGTATAACNGGATAGTCAGTNCTTAGGCCATGNCTATTCAGATGNAAAAAAATTTTTTTGAGATATTCTTTNTAACTTAAGTTGAAAGATTGAAACTGTGTAAAAGTTATTGTTTTTCCATTAGCGTAATATTGACATAATTCTTGAAGTTTCAAATATTTTATATTCTTTTTACCTANTTCTTTGAAACTTATACCGTTGTCAGGGTCAAGAAAAATATTTTCTAAATCCTTAAAGAAAATCAATGATTTATTAAACCATTTTTCTCTATTCTTAAGAGGTAATGCAGAATTATAAAATTTCAAAAAATTATTAAATTTTGGAATTGTTGAAAATTTATTTATTCTTCTATTTTGCATACTTTTAAAAATTTTTAACTCTTCAATTAGGTCGGGATTTATTTTTATAAACTCTGGAGATTCAAGGTATTTTCTTTTTTCACCATCTTTTTTTTTTAATTCTGATACACCTATTAGTTCTGGTTTTGCTAGGTACCAATTAAGCCCAATTTTTTGTCCAAGACCATTAGATATAAATTCTAAGAAATTTATTTTAAAAAAATCATGAATATCGCCCGCGTATCTTTCCTGCATAATGATTAAAAAATAAACAAAACTATATATATGATTAATAAATATACATAAAAACATCTTATAAAAAATAATATATTATTATTTATTAATAAAATCATTGACTTATAATGCATAAATAAATTATGGCACATTTCCTGCATACCTNTTTTTGTTATTATATTAATTTTATAGGGAGTAAAAATGTTTACAAATACTTTAATAAATAAAACTTCCCCTATATTTAGGAAGGGTCTTTTTGCTTTACTTGGTATTACAATACTAGGACTTTCTTCCTCAGTGGGGGCTCAAGAAACTTCAGAACCAGCAGTATCTTCTGAAGTAGCGTATATCTTAAACACATTTCTATTTTTAGTATGTGGATTTCTTGTAATGTTCATGGCAGCAGGTTTCTGTATGCTGGAGGCAGGGCAAGTAAGAAGTAAAAATACTGCAGTAATTTGTCTTAAAAATATAGGATTATTTTCATTGGCTGGTGTCATGTATTATCTGGTCGGTTATAATTTAATGTATGATGGAGTCGATGGAGGCTATTTAGGATCATTCTCTCTTTTTGATAGAAGTTCNGACGTTGACCTAGAAACAGGTTATGCAGCCGCATCAGATTGGTTCTTCCAGATGGTATTCGTGGCAACTACTGCATCTATTGTGTCTGGTGCTTTAGCTGAAAGAATTAAAATCTGGCCTTTCTTTTTATTTGTNGCAATTCTAACTGCGTTTATATATCCAATAGCAGGCTCATGGCAATGGGGTGGTGGTTGGTTAAGCGAAATGGGTTTTTCTGATTTTGCTGGCTCGACTTTGGTCCACTCAGTAGGTGGCTGGGCAGCATTAGCTGGGGCNATGATATTAGGTGCTCGTGAAGGTAAATTTGGTAGTGATGGTTCTGTCAATACTNTACCNGGATGTTCATTACCTATGACAACATTAGGTGTATTCATTCTGTGGCTTGGNTGGTTTGGTTTTAATGGAGGATCACAACTTGCACTGGGTTCAGGCGCAGATGCAACAGCAGTTGCAGATATTTTTGTTAATACCTCATTAGCTGCAGCAGGTGGTGTTTTAGCTTGTATGATTGTGAGCAAGGTAACTAATAGTCACACAAATATTGCAGCAACTTTAAATGGTGCTATTGCNGGTTTAGTTGCTATAACTGCTGAACCTTTAACACCTTCTATGGGTCAAGCGATAGTGATTGGTGCTATAGGCGGAATAATTTGTATGTACGGAATGAAATTACTAGATATGTTAAAAATAGATGACGTAGTAATGGCAATTCCTGCACACTTATTTGCAGGTATTTGGGGTACACTTGCAGTTGCATGGACTAACCCAGATGCATCATTAGTTACACAATTCATTGGAGTAATTGCTTATGGCTTCTTTACACTAATAGCAAGTTTTATCGTTTGGACACTTATTAAAATGACAATCGGTATCAGAGCAACCAAGGAAGACGAAGAATACGGCTTGGATATGAGTGAGTTAGGCTCTGTATCTTATCCTGACTTCGTAAAGAAGTAATCACAGTCTCCCCACCAAAAAATAAGGGTTTGTTTTAAAAACAAACCCTTATTTGCATTTTGACGAAACTAACTTAATTTTTTTCAATTTTAAAAGTAAAGAATAATCTGGATAGTCATATTGAAAAGAATTGGCGATTCCTTGATTATTCAATAGAACGGTTTGTTCAAATATGGGTGTTTGTTCATTATCTTGATAATAAGCCATCTTAACTTTTCTGAATTTATTTGAAATATTTTTAGGTAAAATATCATTTTCAATAGTTTGAATTTCATCTGTAAAGAAAACTGAAATTTTAAAATATTTATCTGGNATAGTTCCTTCATAAACATTTCTAACCATGATCTTTTTTTTTGAATTTANNTTTGAGATAATNTCGTCTAAGAATTGACGAGGAAAAATAACATCACTTGGAAAATTATGTTTAATTTCTCTATCTTTAAATTTAATTTCAAGGTCACTAACTTTTTTTGCCATACCATAAAATCTTTCCTNAACTTCTGCATTTTCTTTTATTTCAAGTACGAAATCCATTTTTTCTCCATTATCTAATTCGTTTAGGGAATAATTAATTTCACTAACTGTTCCAACACCATGAGANTTAACAAATCTTGTCATCATTCTTTGGTTTGATACCCATGANTTTTCNCAGCTATTTAACCAGTCAATNACAAGATAACCAGTTGCTTTNTCNACATAGGTCTTNCCAGGAANTCTAGCCTCTTCTTTTTGNACATTTGAAATTTCATATTCACTTTGAAATGGCATTAATTTNGAATTTGATTTGGANGATATTAAGAAAATTGTTAGAAATATAATAAGAAAATTGNGATTAATTTGAAACTTCATGACTTTATTAATTATTAAATGTTAAAATTAATGATACAGTAAGTATTTTTTTTAAAATGATCAAATATTTTATTATTCTTTTAATTACAGTTCTTTTAGTTTCTTGTTACGTTTTTTCAAAAAAAGTCTCTAAAAGGAATAAATTATTCTTAAATATTATTCTTCTAATACTTTTATCGATTCCTATTTTAATTTTTTTTAACACTGAAAACTCAAATATTGATAAAAAATATATCTCTCCAGAATTTGANGGCAAACAAGTTATTCCGGGTTACTTTGATGAAAAAAATTAAAAANTTCAGTTTTACATGTAAAAAGATACANATTCCACTGAAAGAAATTAAGACCATAGAAAAATGTATTAAACTCAAAANTGGCAAAGTCTATATTGTAGGNGGAGCTGTCAGAGATCTAATCTTAAATAATAATAATAATTATAAAGCTGATCTAGTTGTAGATCTCGAAATGTTTGACCTTCTTTTGTGNCTCAAGAAATATGGTTTAAAATATATCCCATTAGGGATAAAATTTGGATCTATAGTTGTTGTAGTAAACAATATTAAGATTGATGTGACTATAATGAGGCATGATGTTGGCTCGGATGGAAGGTGGGCTGAAATAGAATTTACAAAGAATATTATGTTAGATTCTGAAAGAAGAGATTTTTCCTTTAATTCAATTTATTGTGATACTAAAGGATACATATATGACCCGAATAAAGGAGTGAGTGATTTAATGGATGGNTGTGTACGATTCATTGGAGATATTAATAAAAGAGTAAAAGAGGATTTTTTAAGGATAATTAGGTTTTATAGATTTTCAATTTTCTATGCTAAAAACTTTAATAGTAAAANTATAAANACATTAGTCGGCTATCATCAAAANTTAAAAACGTTATCTTTNGAGAGAAAGCTTGATGAAATAAAAAAAATTTTAAATTATAAAAANTTACATCAAAAAATAAAAAAAAAATCAATTATTAATGAANTAAAAATNTTGTTTGAAGAATCNTTTGATATGAAATTTGATTTCGAAAATTTTGATAAATTTTGTGAATTAGAATACAGGCTGGATTGCATAGATTTTGAAAGAAGATTCAAGTATTTAATGAGAAATTCAGAAGATAAGTCTAACTTTGNAAGTAAAATTAACAAGAAATTTAAAAAAAGACTTTTAAGTAAAATTGTAAAGTTTGATTTGGATGAAGAATCACTTAGNAANATGCTNTATAAAAATAACAAGTTTTGTGTTGAAGATAANGTTCTNATTCAAAGTGTNGAAAAAAGAATATCTTATNGTGAGCTTGTTAAGACCAAACTTTTTATAAAAAATTACAAAAAAAAAAANTTTCCACTTGGNGGTCAAGATCTTGTTAAAATAGGGTTTAAGAGGGGNAAGGAAATTGGAAAAGTNCTNAAGAGCACTGAAAGTTGGTGGATAAAGAATAATTTTTCCAAGAATAAAAAANGCTGTTTAGAATTTGCAATCAAATATTTACCATGAAGCAAATGGTGGCAAGGACATAAAAATAGCTTCTATATTTCCATCTGTTTGAAGTCCGAACTTCGTACCTCTGTCATGTAATAAATTAAATTCAACATACCTTGACCTTCTATGATATTGCATCTTTTTATCGTCATCACTCCATTTTTTGGAAATTGTATCTTCAACAATTTTTTTGTAAGTCTTTAGGAAAGTTTCACCTAAACTTTTTGTAAAAAGAAAGTCTGAATCCCAGTTTTCAGAATTTAAATAATCATAAAAAATACCGCCTAAACCTCTGGATTCTTTCCTATGTGGTAGGTAGAAATATTCATCACACCATTTTTTATATTTATCATAAGCGCTTGGTTCATAATCATCACAAATTTTTTTTAAATTGTTGTGAAAAAAATTAGCAATTTTTTTAGACTCCTCTGATTCTTTATTGGTTGGTGTTATATCAGCACCTCCNCCAAACCAGCATTGTTCAGTGACAATAAATCTAGTATTCATATGAATTGTTGGAATTTTAGGAGAAAAAGGATGTATGACAACAGAAATACCAGATGCCCAAAAATTCTTTGAATTTTTTGTACCTGGGATTTTACCGACCATTGAGTCTGACAATTCTCCGTAAACTGTTGATATATTAACACCAGCTTTCTCAAAAATTTTGCCCCTTATTAAGCTCATTTCACCACCACCTAATTTCTGAGAACCGTTTTCATCCCTTGTCCAACTAGTTCTTTGAAAACGAGTTGGCTTAGGTGAATGATTTTTTTCGATTATTTCTAGCTCCTCACAAATATGATTTCTTAGTGATCTAAACCATAATGATGATTTTTTTTTCTGTTCATCAATTTTTTTCATTGTTTTAAGTGCAATATTTTTTATATTATAATAAAATAATTATAAANTGGATAAAATCGACACAAAAGATAAAAAAGATGAGTCCTCAATAGATGGGGAGAAAAGAGATTTTCTCTTTGTAACGACGGCTGGGCTTGCTATCGCGGGAGGAGGGGCAACTTTATGGTCATTAGTAGACACAATGAACCCTTCAAAAGATGTTCTTGCTTTAGCTTCAACTGAAGTGGATCTCTCGCCAATTGAGGAGGGACAAAGCCTTACTGTTATGTGGAGAGGAAANCCAATTTTCATTAGACACAGAACAAATGAAGAAATTGAAGCCGCTAGTGCTACAGACGTTACAAGCTTAGTTCACAAAGCATCGGATGAATCAAGAGTTAAAAACCCAAAGTGGTTAATCGTTGTTGGTGTTTGCACTCATCTGGGATGTGTCCCTTTAGGACAAAAAATCGGTGATAGTAAAGGTGATTTTAATGGCTGGTTTTGCCCATGTCATGGATCACACTATGATACTTCTGGGAGGATAAGAAAAGGTCCTGCGCCGCTAAATCTCGAAGTTCCCCCTTATGAATTTGTTTCCGATGATATAATAAGGATAGGTTGAATATGAAAAAAAATAACGAAAATCAAGAACAAAAGGGTGTAACTGGTTGGATAGATAAAAGACTGCCAATCTTTACATTTATGAATCACAATCTGAGGGACTACCCAACTCCAAAAAATCTAAATTATTTTTGGAATTTCGGTTCACTTGCTGGAATCACTTTAGTAATCATGATTGTAACCGGAATTCTCCTTGCTATGCAATACACTGCAAATACTGATTTAGCGTTTGAAAGTGTTGAGAGAATCATGCGTGACGTTAATAACGGTTGGTTATTAAGGTACATCCACATGAATGGAGCCTCGATGTTCTTTATAATTGTTTTTATACATATTTTTAGAGGCTTGTATTATGGTTCTTACAAATTCCCAAGAGAAATATTATGGATGCTTGGGGTTGTAATCCTATTACTTATGATGGCAACGGCATTCATGGGATATGTCTTACCATGGGGACAAATGAGTTTTTGGGGAGCAACNGTTATTACTAATCTCTTTTCTGCCTTCCCTATTGTTGGAGACTACATTGTTACATTTTTGTGGGGCGGATTTTCAGTAGATAATCCAACGTTAAGTAGGTTCTTTGTCTTACATTATCTACTTCCATTTGCGATCGTTGGGGTTGTAGCTCTTCATTTAGTTGCACTTCATCAGTTTGGTTCTAACAATCCTACAGGGATTGATGTGAAGTCTGATAATGATACAATACCATTTCATCCATATTACACAGTTAAGGACTATTTTGGACTTGGAGTGTTTTTAATAATTTTTGCTGGTCTAGTTTTTTTCGCACCGAACTTTTTAGGACATCCCGATAATTACATCCCTGCCAATCCTTTGCAGACGCCGGCTCATATTGTTCCAGAATGGTACTTTTTACCTTTCTACGCAATATTGAGGGCAGTCCCGGACAAGCTTATGGGCGTACTTTTAATGTTTGCTGCAGTTCTAGTACTCTTCTTCCTACCATGGTTAGATAGACATAAAGTAAGAAGTGCTAATTTTAGACCATTCTATAGACAATTCTACTGGTTATTCGCAATCGACTGTATAATTTTAGGTTGGGTTGGAGCTATGCCTGCTGAAGGTGTCTACGTTCTAATAGCAAGAATAGCAACAGTTTATTATTTTTCTTTCTTTTTAATAATAATGCCTTTGCTGTCAAGATTCGAGAAAGTATCAGATGACTTACCTTCAAGTATTTCATCAGCTGTGTTATCAAAGAAATTTGATAATAATACTAAAGAGAGTTATGTTAAATAAACTTACAATTAAGGTTATATTAATATTTTTGCTTTTAGGAGTGAATAAAACTCACTCTGCCTCAGAAAAAACCGAGCTGATCAATCAAAATTGGCCGTTCAATGGTGTATTTGGTAGGTTTGATAAATCGTCACTTCAAAGAGGTTATCTCGTTTATAAAGAAGTTTGTGCATCTTGCCACGGACTTAAACATGTCTCATATAGAGATCTTACAGGCATTGGCCTAACCAATGATGAAATAAAATCTATCGCTGGCGAATATTTTGTTATGGATGGACCTAATGATGAGGGCGAAATGTTTGAGAGGGAAGCAAAGTTAAGTGATAAATTTGTTAATCCTTACGAAAATGATAGTCAAGCTAGATTAGCTAACAATGGGGCATACCCACCTGACTTATCGCTTATGGTAAAAGCTAGAGCCGGTGGAGCAGATTATTTATACAGTTTGCTAAACGGGTACAANGAATTTCCCGAAGGTTTTGAAGCAAGTGAGGGAATGTATTATAATGAGTATTATCCAGGAAAACAAATTGCAATGCCATCACCAATTATGGATGATATTGTTGAGTATAATGACGGAACAGATGCGACTCACGTACAAATAGCAAGAGATGTAACATCTTTTCTAGCTTGGACAGCCGAACCAGAATTGGAGGAGAGAAAAAGTCTTGGTGTAAAAACTATGTTTTTTTTAATACTCCTTACCATTATGCTCCTAGGAGTCAAAAGAAAAGTCTGGAAAGACGTAAATTAAAAATGAGCTCCATAAAGATCGCATTTATTGGGGGTAGCGGTCTTTACAAAGCCGANGGCCTTTCAGATACTAANTGGATCANAGTAAAATCATCATTTGGATTGCCNTCATCGGAGGTTTGTGTTGGGAATATGAATGGTAATAAAGTAGCCTTTTTACCAAGACATGGTAAAAATCATAATATTTCACCATCGAAAGTAAATTATAGAGCTAACATCGAGGTGTTAAAGAAATTAAATGTTGAAAATATTATATCATTATCGGCTGTTGGAAGTTTGAGAAAAGATTTTAAACCTGGTGATTTTGTAGTAGTCGATCAGTTTATAGATAGGACTACCAAAAGAGAAAATACTTTTTTTGATGAGGATCTTGTTGTACATATCCCNTTTAAGGATCCAGTATGTAAGGAGTTAAGTCAACTGGTATTCAAGAAACTGAAAAATTTAAAAATTAGGGCCCATCAATTTGGTACGTATATTTGTATAGAAGGCCCACAGTTTTCTTCTCTAGCCGAATCTGAATTATATAGATCATGGGGTTGTGATGTGATAGGTATGACAAACTTACCAGAGGCGAGGCTATCAATGGAGGCAGGAATATGTTATTCTAGCATAGCAATGGTAACAGATTTTGATTGTTGGCATCCAGATCACGATAATGTGTCAGTTGATCAGATAATAAATACATTAAAAAAAAATACTAATAAAGCTAACTCGTTAATAAATGCAATTACAAAGGAAAAAATGTTAACTTGTAGTGAAAAGATCAAAGAAGTTTCAAGAAAATCAATGATTTCTGATTACTCTTATGTTAAGAAATCCACAAAAACAAAACTAAAATATATTTTGAATCTTTAATGAAGGTAAATAAAAAAAATTACTCATCCATATGGGAAGAGGATGGTACTGTTAAAATAATTGATCAAACAAAACTTCCCTTTAAATTTGAAGTTATACAACTTAAAAATTTAAAAGATTTTATAGATGCTATAAAAAAAATGAAGGTTAGAGGTGCTCCACTAATTGGAGTATCTGCGGCATATGCTCTAGCTGTGCTTACAAACAAAAACACCTCAGATAAATATTTAAGAAAGATCTACAACTCATTAATCAAAACAAGACCAACGGCGGTAAACTTGAAATGGGCACTAAATTTTTGCTTAAAGAAGATTAAAAAAGGAAAACAATCAGAGAGAAAAAACATTGCTTTTTCGGTAGCTAGAACAATTAGAAATAATGATATAATAAATAGTAAAAAGATTGCCTTTAATGGATATAAGATAATTGAGAAGATTTATAGAAAAAAAAAAAAAGCAATAAATATTCTAACTCATTGTAATGCCGGGTGGTTAGCTACAGTAGATTGGGGCACCGCACTGGCACCTATTTTTCTAGCTAATAGAAACAAGATTCCAATTCATATTTGGGTAGATGAAACTAGACCTAGAAATCAAGGAGCATTATTAACTGCATGGGAACTTAAAAATGAAGACGTACCTTACACTATAATAACCGACAATGCTGGTGGTCATTTAATGAGCAACGGAGAAGTTGATCTATGTATTGTGGGTAGTGATAGAATTACAAGGAATGGAGATGTATGTAATAAAATTGGGACATATTTAAAGGCATTAGCTTCAAAAGCTCATAATATACCTTTTTATGTTGCCGCACCAACCTCAACAATCGACTTATCAATTAATAAAGGAGAAGAAGTTCCAATTGAGATTCGAAGTGGAACAGAACTTTCAAGAATAAAAATAAAAAAAGGTGGGAGTGTTTTAGAGGGTGATGCATATTTCCGTCAGTCTAAGACTTTTAATCCAGCTTTTGATGTTACTCCATCAAAGTTAGTTAGTAAGATTATAACGGAATTTGGAACTATAGATTGTAATAGAAAGTCAATTGATAAGTTAATGAAGAAATGAAATNAAAAAAAAAAATAATTGATGCATCAAAATATCTCCTTCAATTACAATTTAATATTGGATCTGAGGGAAATATAAGTTGTAGAAAAAAAAATGAAATTTATATTACACCATCAGGAATTAAAACATCGAATTTAAAACAAAATGATATTTCTAAAGTAGATTTAGATGGAAAGATCTTAAATAAAAAAAAACCATCAAGTGAAATCTTACTTCATTCATGGATTTACAGAAATCATAAAGATATAGGGGCTGTAGTTCATAGTCATTCAAAATGGGCTTCAATTTTATCTTGCATGAGAATCAATATCCCAGCATTTCATTATATGGTTGCAGAATTTGGTGGTAGTGACATTAAATGCTCAAAATATGCAACATTTGGATCTGAACAATTATCTAAATATGTAAATAAAGTACTTCATAATAGGAAAGGGTGTCTCATTGCTAATCATGGTCAGGTTACATTTGCTGACACTCTTGAGGAAGCAATTGATTTATCTATCGCCTTGGAGAAGCTTAGTGAGCAATATTATTTTCTAATGATCTCTAGGAAAGCCAAGTTGTTATCAGATAAAGAAATGTGCAAGATTGTTAAATTATTTAAAGATTATAAAGTTAAACATTAAACCTAAAAGTTATAACATCACCATCGTTTACGATATATTCTTTCCCTTCAAGTTTTAATCTACCGTTCTCCTTACATTTAACTTCACCATTAAATTTAACGAAATCTTCGTATGAAATGACCTCGGCTTTAATAAAACCGGTTTTAAAATCTGTATGAATTTTTGCACCGGCATCAGGTGCAAATGTTCCTTTTTTTATTGACCATGCTCTTGATTCTTTGGGACCTGATGTGAAAAAGGTTATTAGATCAAGAATCTCGTAGCCCTTTGAAATTAATCTTGATAGGGATGTTTCTCGTAGACCTAAAGATTCTAAGAATTCTGTCTTTTCGGATTCTAATTTAAAGCTGGATATTTCAGATTCAATTTTTGCAGAAATCTTCATGCAATCTAAATTTTTTTCATTTGAATATGTTTCAACTTGTTTACTATGTTGGTTCCCATTAATTAGAGAATCTTCGTCAACGTTACAAACATAAATTATAGGTTTGTAACTAAGAAGATTAATTGTTTTTATCACCTCTTCTTGGGATTCGGAAAAACTACTATTTCTGAGTAAGATTCCATTTTCTAAGGTATCCCTACTATTTTCTAAGGTGGTGATAAAATTTTGATCAACTTTTTTACCCTTATTTTTTTTCAGGTAGCCATCAATCATTCTTTCAACCTTCTCAAGGTCTGATAATAAAAGTTCTGTTTCAATCACTTTAATATCTTCAATAGGGGATACTTTATTATTAACATGAGTTATATCATTATCTTCAAAACATCTTACTAAGTGTATTATTGCATCAACGTTAGATAAATTACCTAGAAATTTGTTTCCTAAGCCCTCGCCTTTACTCGCACCTTTTACTAGACCGGCAATGTCAACAAATTCAAGTTGATTGTAGATTTTATTTTGTGAATTAGAAATTTTTGATAAGTTATCTAACCTTAAATCTTTCACTGCTACTTTCCCGACATTAGGTTCAATTGTACAAAAGGGGTAATTTTTCGATTCAGCTTGTTGCGTTGAAGTTAAAGCATTAAATAAGGTAGACTTTCCAATATTTGGTAATCCTAGTATGCCACAATTAAAACCCATAATGATTTATATATTGAGATTATTTATAAATAAAGAAAAGTTTCTATTTAAAATCAGATCGATGTGATCCTGAAGTTTTTTTTTAAATTTAGTTATATTCTTTTTTTCAGAAGAAGAAAATTTATTTAACACAAAATCACTTGATGAAATTTTATTCTCTATAAGAAGGTTATTTTTAATACCAACTTTTACTCTACAAAATTCATTACCAACATTATTTATTATATCTTTAATTCCGTTATGTCCTCCATGCCCACCTGACTCTTTTATTCTGATTTTTAGGAAGGCAAGGTCTAAGTCATCGTGAAAAACATAGAGATTTTTTTTGCAATTAACTTTAAAAAATTGTGATATAGTTCTAATTGGCTTTCCTGATAAATTCATGAACCTTTCAGGCTTGAACATTACCACTTCACGTCCTAATATTTCATACTTTGAAAATAATCCGTCAAATTTTTTTTTAAATTCCGGAAAGTTATAGTGTTTATGCAAGCTATTTATCAAATCGAAACCCAAATTATGACGGGTTCCTTTGTATTCTCTTCCAGGATTACCTAAACCAGACAGTATTATCATTCATTAAATAAGTTATTTACTCTTATCCTCTGAGCTATTCTCTTTCTTTTCAGCCTCTATATCATCTCCTTTTTCAGGTGAACTATCTGAAGCTTCATCTGTGGCTGCTTCTTCAGTAACTGTTTCCTCAACCTTCATTACCGTTGGTGGTGCCACTGTAGCAATAGTAAAATCCCTATCTGTGATTGTAGGAGAGACTCCTTCTTCGAGTTTTATAGAGCTAATATGAATACTATCACCAATTTCTAGACCATCTAAGTCAGCCTCCAGAAACTCAGGTATCTTTGAAACAAGTGTTTTAATTTCTACTTCGTGTCTAACAATATTGAGAACACCACCTTGTTTAACGCCTTCACAAGAGTTTTCATTAATAAATTTCACTGGAACAAAAAGAGTAACGGTTGTATTCTGACCAACTCTTAAAAAATCAACATGAAGTATTTTTTCATTAACAGGGTGTAACTGAATATCTTTTGGTAATACTTTATAAACACTTTCCTCGACTTTGATCTCACATTGCTTAGAAAAAAAACCAGCATCATTTATTTGTACCCTAAGTTTTTTTTCATCAACTTGTATTGGAACTGGATCTTTTTTGTCACCATAAATTATACAAGGAATCATTTTTTTTCCTCTTAAGTCTCTGGAAATTCCCGTTCCAACTAAATCTCTCTTTTTTGCCTCGATCTGGACTACTTCACTCACATTAATCTCCTCATTTATGCAAATAAACTTGATACTGACCTATTATCAGTAATTCTTTCTATTGCCTCACCTATTAGAGGGGCTATAGATAGAATATCAATTTTATTAGATTTTATTACATCATCTCTCGCCAGAATACTATCAGTAATTATCATTTTATCAATAGGCGAATTTTCTATTCTTTCAATTGCAGGATCTGATAGTACACCATGAGTTATATATGCAAAGACTGATTTAGCTTTATCATTTTTGAGAGCAGTTGCTGCATTTGTTAATGTTCCAGCTGTATCACAAATATCATCAATTAAAATGCAATTTTTACCTTCAACCTCACCTATAATATTTACAACCTCAGAGACACTTGCTCTTTCTCTTCTTTTATCAATTATTGCTAGGTCACAATCAACTCTTTTGGCAATTGCTCTTGCTCTNACTACACCTCCTACATCTGGGGATACTATTATNGTATTTTTTGATTNAAATTTNTTCTTTATGTCTGAAATAAAAACAGGAGCAGCAAAAAGATTATCTGTAGGAATATCAAAAAACCCTTGGATTTGCCCTGCATGAAGGTCGACCATGAGTGCCCTATTTGCGCCTGCAATACTTATTAAATTAGCCACTAATTTGGCAGAAATTGGGGTTCTAGGTCCTGACTTCCTGTCTTGTCTTGCATAACCATAATAAGGTACAATAGCTGCGATTCTTTTAGCAGAGCCTCGTTTTAATGCATCAATTGTAATTAAAAGCTCCATAACATGATCGTTAGCAGGAAATGAAGTTGATTGAATAACAAAAACATCTTCTCCTCTTACATTCTCTTTAATCTCAACAAAAATTTCTTTATCTGGAAATTTTTTTATTATTGCATCAACCAAAGGTACACCGAGATGTGTTGAAATTCTTTTTGCTAATGGTAAATTACTATTACCTGATACAATTTTCATTTTTTATAACCTACTAAACTTATCTGCCTACCACAGTCTTTTAATTCATTTTTCATAGAATATCTATGACTAAAAAAATTTTTTGGGTTTGAATAAGTATCAAATTCAGAAGTTTTATAACTATCAATACCTAATTCTTTAATCTTATCCTCTATTAGTTTTGTATAATTAAAGAATATCCTATTTTTGTTTTCTTTTAAATAAATACTAAAATTTTTTAATACTTTAATATTTTCTAAAAAATCACTTTGAACTTCAAAAGATTTTGGTTTTAAATGCGGTCCTATAAAAAATTTAATATCTTCTTTTTTTTCACCTCTTTTTATAAAAAAATTCACAGCATTTAAAATTATATTATTTAATAACCCTCTCCAACCTACATGTAAGATTCCGAAATATTCCTTACCTAATAAAATGACAGGTGCACAATCGGCAGTTAAAATACCTAATAAGACGTTTTTATTTTTGGTAATTATACCATCAGCTTTTATATCATAGGGTCGGGTCTTATCATAAAAGAAAATTCTTGAAGAATGAATCTGGTTTACAAAGATGATTTTTTTATTGTTAAATAATTTAGATACTAGTTTTCTATTACTCCTTACTCTAAAGTTTGAATCACCTTTACCAAATGCACAATTCAAAAATTGAGAACTGTTATTATTGAGTAGATTTTGTTTGCCAAGAAAACTAAAAACATAATTTTTATACTGGATTATTTTCATTATCACAATTTTTTGAAATAAGATAAGTTTAAATCATTCTTACTTATAAATACAAACTTAAATAATTCTCCCATACCTTTGGGATCTGTTAGTCTATGAAACTGCTTAGAAAGTTTGATTTTGACATTATTATCTTGTGTATGATTTATCAATGAATTTATCCTCTCATTAATTCCATTAAAATATAAAAACTGTCTTTGATTTATTGGTCCATGAAACTTTAAATTAAATTTTTCCGAGTGTTCTTTGAGGTTCAAAAAATCAAAATGATAGGTAATATCAGAAAAAAAAGGATAATCAAATATATTGCATTTTTTTGATTTATAAATTGCCTGAATAGTTGATATTTTTTTCTTTATGTAAGGCCCATAATCAATTACTAAAAAACCACCACCAAATTCTTTTATATGATTTAAGATCTTTTTAATATATAAGTTGGTTAATGGTGAATACTCCCAAGTTTCACCATTTGATAAAAAGGAAAGATTTTTATTTTTAATTAAATATTTTTTCCATTGAAATTTACCATCCTTATATTGAACTCTTTTTTCAAAAAGAAGATTATCATTTTTTTCAATTTGATTTATTGGTAAAGCATCAAAAAATTCATTACAGAAAAATAGATAGGGTTGTTTTTTAAGCTTTAAATTTTGAAGACTTAAAATTTTAATTTTCTTAGACTCATATCTAGTTAAAGTTTTTAATTGTATTTTTTTAAGAAAACTAGATTTTTCATAAAGAGAAAAAACAAACTCTTTTTTTGATAGTTTTGATAATGTTCTAATTACATCAGACATTAATGTTCCATTACCTGGCCCTAATTCTAAAAACTTACTTATACCTAATTCAGATGAAATTTTGAAAAGGAATATCGCCACACACTCTCCAAAAGCCTGACTTATTTCAGGTGAAGTAGTAAAATGAGAGCCAATTTTATTATTTTGATAAAATCCCAGCTCTTTATCATATAAACACTTATGTATAAATCTTGATAAAGAAATTGAGTCACTCTTAAAAATTTGTTTTGTTTTTTTTTCTTCCATATTTAATAATTGAAAATCCTAAGATAACTATNGGAANGGAAAGTATTTGTCCCATACTTAAATTATAAAAAACAANNCCAATATGATTATCTGGTTCTCTAAAATACTCAACTGNAAATCTGAACAAACCGTAAAATACTAAAAAAATCGCACATAAATTAACTTTTTTATAAAATCCTCTCTTAATTAAAAATATTATTATCAAGAATAATACCAAACCCTCAAAAAATGCTTCGTAAAGTTGACTAGGGTGCCTTAAAAGTTCTTCATTATAATATTTAACACCCCAGTCAGAAAAAGTAGGTTTACCGACTAATTCTGCATTTATAAAATTGGCTATCCTTCCTAAAAAAATTCCAAAAGGAGCACTACATGCTATTAAATTAGACAAATCAATAAACTTTATTTTNTTTAACCTTGAAAAAATATACATACTTANTGTCAAACCTATCAACCCACCATGAAATGACATTCCACCTTTCCATATTTTAAAAATTTCAATTATATTTTGAATATAAAACTCAAAATTGTAAAAGATANCGTAGCCTAATCTTCCCCCAAAAATTACACCGATGATTGCCCAACTAAAAAAATTATCTACTATATCAGTATTAAGATCTATAACACCCTTCTTTATTAAAAGTTTGGAATAATAAACACTAAAAATAAATCCTAAAAGATAAGCAAGTGAATACCAATAAACTTTTAAACCAAAAAACTCTAAAGCTACAGGGTTGAGATTGTGGATATACATATATTTATAATTTTAAATAGTTATTAATATAATCATTTATACCATCTTCAAGAGAAAAGAATTTATCTTTAAACCCAACTTTCCTTAACTTAGAAATTTCTGCTTTTGTGTAGTATTGATACTGATTTCTAATATTTGTTGGTGTATCAATATAAGTTATTTTTTTTGGATAATTAAAATTCCTGAATACTGCATTAGTTACGTCTTTGAATGATCTAGGTAGACCACTTCCGACATTAAATAATCCACTCTTTTTTGGATTATTAACAAACCAATTTATTACTTTAATAACATCCTTAACATAAATGAAGTCTCTTAATTGTTCTCCATTTTTATAGTTTTTATTATGAGACTTGAAAAGTTTTATTGACTTTTTACTCTGAACTTTTTCGTAAATCTTGAGTACTACACTTCTCATTTCATCTTTATGGAACTCATTTGGACCGTATACATTAAAAAATTTGAGTCCTACTAATTGTTTTTTATTATTCTTATTTGAAAAAAAGTTTAAATCTACAATTTGTTTAGACCAACCATAAAGATTCAAAGGCATAAGTTTTGATAAATATTCAAACCTTGAACTATCTAGAAAACCATTATTACCATCCCCATAAGTTGCTGCTGATGATGCATATATAAATCTTTTAAGATTCTTATCACACCATTCTTTTAATCTGATAGATAACCTTATATTATTTTTTATNATTAAGTTAGGATCATTGCATGTTGTTGATGATATTGCTCCAAGATGAACTATNAATTTCACCTCTTTTTTAAATTTTCNAAGAAATGATTCTAAATGGGTAGGATCTACCATTGANATATTTGCGGAANTAAAATAATTTTTATTTGNCCCATTTAGATAATCTACCGAAACAATCTTTTGGTCAGTATTCGTAGACAAATAATTAACGAGATTTGACCCAATAAACCCTGCTCCTCCTGTTACAATAATCATTTAAGACCTCTAAGCTAAAACCTTTAGAATTATAAAACTTACAAGGTATGTTATAATTGTAAATCCCGAAATATTAATAAGACAGATCTTTTTTTTATTGTTAGGATTCTTTTTTAAAGACTTGTAAAACCAATAAATCCAAACAAAAAATGAAAAAATATAACTAATTAGTAATAAAATAGCCAACGAATTTCTTAACATAATATCAATATCTTGTGTATAAAAAAATAAAACATACTAATTGTTGTTGTTAAAATTATATTTCTATATTATTATCATAATGTGAGCTTTGACAACCAAAATAAAATTATAAGGCAAAATAATCCAATAGATTATATTGAGGAGTATTTCTCAAGATTTTTCGATAATATTCTAAGAGATTCAGAGAATAAAATCACGATCAATGCTAAAGGTTTGTGGAACACTTATAAAATTTCAATTATCTGGAGTGAGACTAAAAAAATATTTGAAATTAGCTCTTATCTAGATAATTCAAGAAAGACCAGGAATGATAATTCTGTGTATCTTCTTATTTCAAAAGTAAACGAAAAGACGGGATTAGGCTATTTCAATTTTAATCCAAAATTAAACACAATTTTCTTTAACNATAAAGCNTCAGTNAAAGGTCAGGAATCGATTACAATAGAGCAAGTTGAGNACTTTGTAGATATAGCAGTTGAAGAATGTGACAGNTTTTTTCCAGTCTTTTANGTTTTTTTNAATAAAAANAAGAGTCCAAANAATGCNATTGATATTGCCATCCTGGAAACCTGTGGAGAAGCGTGAAAAACATATTNCTGGTTGGTTGCGGTAACCTTGGAAAGATAATTCTTGATGGACTGCTACTAGAAAATAAAAAAATTTACCTTCTTGAAAAAAATCAAAANATAACAANAAAAATAAATCANAAAAGATGTATTATTATTANNGAGATTGATGAAGAAGTACTTGNGAANGTNTCGATNATACTTNTNTGTGTNAAACCAAATCAANTAAAANANATTCTTCNTAAATTCANTAAAAAAACNAAGAACAAAATATTTATTTCNTTNATTGCTGGAATGAAAATTTCNTCAATNTNAACNTTNTTAGGAAATAANAAACAAAAAATTATTAGAATAATGCCTAATATATTCATTAANTTTAATAAAAGTTCAAGTGCATTATTTTCAAAAAACCTATCTTCAGNNGAAAAANATNAACTTGAAAAATTATTTTCGTTTTTTGGATATTTTGTTTGGTTAAAGAANGAAGATGANTTTAATTTTTTTACAGCTATGTTNGGTGGTGGGCCNGCATATTTTCTTTANATTCTTAATTGTTTTAANGANATATCAAAAAAAAGTAAAATTAAAGAGAAAGANTCGATTAATCTTTTATTAAAATTATTAGAAGGAACAACTGAAGTACTTAAAAAATATCCAAAGGATTTAGATCTATTTATCAAAAAAGTTACAAGTAAAGGCGGTACAACAGAGGAGGCTATGAAAGTTTTAAAAAACAAAAAAATAATCTTTAATAGATTTGATATGGCCTTAAAAAACGCAACAAAAAAATCAATATTATTAGCAAAAAAATATTAGTTTTAGTATTTTACCGGAATTCTAATTAAGAATATTGCTCCATTGCTTTTATTCGGTCTCAATGAAATTTTTGCCTTAATCTTTTTAGAAAGTTCGCTTGCTATACTTAATCCAAGCCCAGAACCACCCTTATCAAGATTTCTAGAGTCATCAATTTTAAAAAAAGGTTTAAATATCTGTCCTCTCTGCTGATAAGGTATTCCAGGGCCATTATCTTTTATAAAGATCATATAATAATTTGATTCTTTGATTACTTTAATTTTAACTAAATTCCCGAATTTTAGTGCATTCTCATAGAGGTTAAAAATTATTCTGTATAAACAACTTTTATCAGTATTTATGAAATAATTTTTTGGACATTTTACTTGAATTTTTTTATTCTTAACGTTTGAGGATTTAATAACTTCGTTTATTAATAATGAAAGATTTATTCTTACTATTTTGGATACATCAACTTTCTCAGCAAAATCTAAATACTCTTTTAAAAAGTTCTGCATTATTTCAACATCACTTTTTATTTGTTTAATATTTTCTGTTTTTTCAACTAATTCTAATCTAAGTTTTATTCTAGTTATTATTGTTCCNAGATCATGNGATATTCCTGCTAAAAAACTAGTTCTTTGACTTATNTAAGTATTTATTCTTCTTCTCATTTTTANNAATGCATTNCCAGCNTGTCTAATTTCCATAGCACCAGATGGTTTAAATATTTTGATTTCTTTACCTTTACCAAATTCTTCAGCTGAAACTGCCAGTTTTTGAATAGCTCGCATCTGATTTCTTAAGAATAAAAAAGCAATTAAAGATAATATTAAAGATATTGAAATCATCCATAAGAATAAAATTATAGGCGTTTGACTTAAGAGATATTTTTTTGGAAAACTAATTATGAAAACTTGATTATTTATATAATACTTAAACAAAACCTCTTCTTTTAAAAAAATAACTTCCTCAGTGTTTTCAACTCTATTCTTAATAATTTCTTTAATCTTTCTTTCAAAGATTCCGATACGATTATTCTTTTGTTCTATTATATTTTCCTCATAAATAATTAGGTTAAGATTTGCTGCAATTTTTTTGGCATTATCTATTCTATTTTTATCAAGTTCATTTATTATAAAAGTAATCTCATTTGCAGCAATATTGGCAAATCTATTAATTATTTTTTCCCAGTGTCTTTCATAAAAAAAGTAAATCGTAGATATCTGGGTAACAATAAGTGGGATTAAAAATATTAGAATTAATCTATGAAACAACCTTTTAGGAGAGAGTTTTTTAAGAAAAAAATTACTCATATTCACTTACTAACATATAACCTTTACCTCTGATAGTTCTTAGAATTGAATCATTATTAGTTGCTATTAACTTTTTTCTGAGTCGAGTAATGGTTACATCAATTGATCGTAAATTTATATTTTCTCCAAGAGTTTGAGCTATTTCCTCTCTTGATACTTCTACATTTATATTTTTTACAAGAAACTCAATGATAGTGATTTCTGTAGAAGTGAGATTAATAACATTATCCTTATTTTTTAAAACTTTTGTGGCGGCATCAAAAATATATTCACCAAAATATGCCACTTTATTTACCTTATTTTTATTTAGCCTTGGGTTTAAAAGCTTTTTTATCCTCATGAGNAGTTCATCAGGTTCAAAAGGTTTTATCAAATAGTCATCACAACCACTATCATATGAGTCACCTTTTTTTGTAATTTGACTATTAGCTGTAAGCATTAAAACTGGAGTATTCTTATCTTTTATTCTGAAATCTCTCAGAAAATCAATTCCTGAAACATTAGGCATCATTATATCTAAAATAATTAAGTCATATAGAAATAAACTTGTAAGCTCTGATGCTTCACTTGCGCTTGGGCATGTGGTTACCTCAAATCCTTTAGCTTCAAGATAAATATTTAGTAGTTCAATAATTTTAACATCATCATCAACACATAAAAGGTGAGATTTTTTTGACATATTTTTGTAGTTATCTTTGTTTTAATTTATTGTTTAATGATATAATATTTCAATTTACTTTAAAATATTAATTGATATTTTTTAAATTACGTTATGATTTCTTTTGCAAACAGAGATGGTTTTATATGGTTCAATGGTTCTTACAAGAAATGGACAGATTCAAATATTCATATTCTTAATCATGGATTACATTATGCGAGTTGTGTTTTCGAAGGTATAAGAGTTTATGAGACAAAGATATTTAAATTAGATGAACATATTCATAGACTTTTTAAATCTGCAGCAATCTTAGATTTAAAGATACCATATAGTATTGATGAAATTATTAGCAAGACTGTTGAGCTGGTTGATAAGGAAAAGATTACTAATGGTTATATTAGACCTGTAGTTTGGCGTGGAAGTGAGAAAATGGCAATATCTGCTATAAAAGCTAGCACCAATATTGCTATTGCAGCATGGACATGGCCTTCCTACTTTTCTCCTGATTTGATTGACAAAGGAATTAAACTAACTGTTTCTAAATGGAAAAGACCATCACCAGAGTCAGCACCAACGGATAGTAAAGCCGCAGGTTTATATATGATTTGTTCTTTAAGTAAACATGAGGCAGAGAAGGATGGTTTTGATGATGCATTGATGATGGATTATAGAAATTATATAGCTGAAGCAACAGGAGCAAATATTTTTTTTGTAAAGGATAAAAAGTTATATACTCCAAGACCTGACTGTTTTTTGAATGGGATAACTCGGCAGAGTGTAATAAAAATTGCAAAAGATAATAAAATTCAGGTCATAGAGGATCACTTTAATCTTGATTTCTTAAAGGATTGTGAAGAAGTTTTTTTGACAGGCACAGCTGTTGAAATTACACCAGTAGCCTCAATTGATAACTATAACTTTCGAGTTGGTGAAACAACTAAGTTTTTAATTGAAAATTTTAAGAAGTTAGTAATACTTTAATTCTATTTTTGAGATTTTAACCAAGCAGAACTATTAAGATAAAATTCTTTTTTCCAAAATGTAATCTTAGATTTAAACCATTTAATTAAATCTTCAATAAAAAAAAAACCTTCTTTTCTATGTTGACTGGCGACAAGTATAAGAACGATATTATCGGAAGGAAGTAATTTTCCAAACCTATGTATGACTTGATAATCTATAATGCCACCCTTTGAAATTAGAATATCTATAATTTTATTAGTTTGGTGAAGTGCCATTTTTTTATAACAATCAATTTCCATAAATTTCAGTTTATTATTGTTATTAACAGGCCGAACCTTGCCTACAAAGGAGATTATTGAACCCACATTCTTATTTTTTTTAGAAAAGTTATTTAGTTCCTTGCCAATATTAAAATCCTTTTTTTGAAAATAGATTTTCATTATCCTCCTGTGACTGGGGGAAATATTGCTAATTCATCATTATCAGTTATATAGTCGTTTTTTGTCGCATATTCACAATTAATAGCAAATTTAATATTAGATATTTTTTTGAAAACTAAATTATATTTTTCATTTTTCTTTTTTAAAATATTTACCACATCAATTATTCTNAGTTTATCNTTGATNAANAAAAGNTCTTCATTTTTNCCTAATTCTTCNGAGATTTTTGCAAAATATAANATNNTCAATTTAATAAATCCNGNTATCTATAAAANTTNAATANATTNCCTCTATTAATNTTTTCNACTTCTTCATCNATTTGAATAATACCATTTGATTTACTTAAGGANCTTATNATACCTGATCCAGTNGTATGAAATTTTCTTANGATCTTTTNTTTATTCTTACTTATGAAGTTTCCCCTAAGCCATTCAACTCTATNTTTTTTCTTTTTCATTGAAAAATCGCATTTNAGGTAATCAGGTTCATTCCTATAATTAACGTTACCTGATAACTTTTTAATAAATGTAGTTACTAACATTAAAAAAGTAACAACTGCTGCNACTGGGTTTCCNGGAAAACCAATNAAAAAAGAANCTTTAATTTTTCCAAACGCAAAAGGTCGCCCAGGTTTTATCTTTATTCTCCAAAATAAAAGATNCCCATAGGTNAGCATAATTTTACTAACATTATCAGTNGAACTTTTTGAAATACCTCCACTTGTNACAAGTAAATCATANTTTTTACTTTTTAAAATTAANTTTTTTGTTTTCTNNAGATCATCCTNAATAATTCCTAAGTCAATAACTTCNCAACCAACNTTCGAGAATAANGATATTAAAAGATATTTATTCACGTCGTAAATTTGGAATTTNTTTTTTTTNGTGTAGAGTTTTGCTATTTCATCTCCAGTTGAAAANAAACCAACTATAGGTTTTTTATAAACTTTAATTTTTGTGATNCCNAATGAGAGTATTTGNGCNATATCAGAAATNCTTAACTTTCTTCCTTTTTTGAATATAATTGTATTACTTTTTATATCCTCTCCTTTNAGCCTTANATTTGAACCCGTTTTAATTTTTTTTTTTAAATTTAATAAANTTATTTTTCTCAATACAATCTTCTTCCATNTAAACTGTGTTCAGATTATTTAGAGTTAATAAATAGGCACCNGTAAAAATCCTTATTGCCTGATTTTNNCCNACTTTTTTTAANAAAGGTTTCCCAGGTTTNGACTCTCCAATAATTTTAATTTTATTANTNTTGTNTAAANTATTATTAANTGCATAACCATCAACTGCAGANTTATTTTCTTCGGGNATATTAATTTTAGNNNAAATATTCTCACCNAAAANTCTACCTTCNGAATCTTTAATATGAATNTTTATTNANCNNNGTNCTNTTGAAATAGANCTAAGCATCTTATTNTCAGCNTATNNAAGACTAACATATTCTGGTATTTTTTTTTTTTTNATCATAATTTAAAATAATCTTTTATAAAATTACCAATTTTGTTTGTTTCATTAAACATAAAATTTGGTTTATTGATATTTTCTAAACCATCAATCTTTTGGTCATAAACAATTGCCTTGATATTCTTATCATTCTTAAAAAGTAGTGGTTTATTTAAAGTAGACCTAACCACTTCAATTTTAGGAAAATTACTATATTTCAAGCCTTCAATTAAAACTATATCTGTTTTGGGATTAAACTTATCAAGAATCTCTTCAATTTTAATTTCTTGTTCATACAATTTACTAACCATTGCCCATTTTTTTTTACTGAATATAATAACTTCGCTTGATCCTGCATGAATATGTTTAAAGCTATCTTTTCCCTTCTTATCTATCTCAAATTCATGATGAGTATGTTTGACTGATGAAACAACGATAGAGTTTAATACGAAAAAATTTATTAATCTGGAAACTAAATCAGTTTTTCCTGAACCACTCCAACCAACAATGCCAATAATATTCTTCATTAAAAAAGTTTCAGATTTTTCTTGAAATAGTAGTAACCCGTATGGATAGTAATTATAGAGGAGATAGTAAGACCAATTAGGCCAGTATATAATATCAANACCGTTTCAAAATTATCTGAAACAATCAAGAATCCTAAAGAAAACATTTGAATAAGAGTTTTCCATTTCGATAAATTAGTTACAACTAAATTCTCTGACGAATGAGAAAAAAAATCTCGTAAGCCTGATACTAATATTTCTCTTAAAACTATTATTAATGCAGCATAAACAAATAATCCATTAATTTTTGTTTGTGCTATTAATATAAAAATGATTGAAACAATAAGTATTTTATCTGCTATTGGGTCAAGAAATCTTCCAAAATTTGACTCGATCTCAAACTTTCTTGCTAAATATCCGTCAAAAAAGTCGGAAATACAAGCTATAAAATATAGCAATAAGGACAACCATCTATACAATTGTTCGTCTATTTCCATAAATAAAATAATTACCGGAATTAGAAGAATCCTTATCAAAGTCAAGAAGTTGGGTATATTTTTAAGTTTAAACATTTCTATTAAACTCATAATATAATTTTCTTGCCATTTTGGTACCAATATTAGGAACTTTTTTTAAATCACCAATACTTGCTGTTTTTATATTATCAATAGAGCCGAAATAAGAAAGAAGATTTGACTTAGTTTTTGTCCCCAATCCCTCAATTTTATCAAATACGGAAGTTTTTAATGATTTTGTATGTCTTAATTTTGTAGATGAAANTGCAAATCTATGAGCTTCATCTCTTAANCTTTGAAGGAAAAAAAGATTTTCNCTTCTTCTNTCAAATTTAATACTTTTTTCATTAGTATGAANTGATTCNTCTCCTTTNTTTCGATTAACNCCTTTTGAAATAGCAATGATATCTAGATCATNAATTTTTAGCTTTTCTAAAATTTTTTTGACTGTGTTAAGGTGTCCTCTACCTCCNTCGATAATAATCAAGTCGGGAATTTTCCTTTTCCAATCTTTATCAAATTTAAATCTTCTTTCAAAAACTTGTCTCATCATAAAATAATCATCATTAACCTTNCCTTTTGTAGTCTTTATATTGAATTTTCTGTATGAGTTTTTTTGAAATAATAAATCTTCATAAGTTACCATTGNACCAGTAGGATTTGTACCATTNAGGTGACTATTATCATAAATTTCAATTCTATTTGGATCTTTACTAAGATTGAGTGTATTTTTAATTTCATATAAGATNGATTCCTCTTTTTTTTTTGCTGAAACTCTTTTGTCCAGAACTACATCAACATTATTTTCAACCATTTCCATTAATTCCTTCTTTTTACCTTTAAGAGGNAGTTTGATCCTTACTTTATAANTAGTATTTTTGCTGAGTAAATTCTTGAATAGATCAATNTTTTTTAATTTTTCATTTANAAAAATTTCTTTTGGAACAGTATTTTGGGAATAAAAGAACATTATGAACTGTTCTAGAATNTCNTATGCTTTNTCAAATATAAGGTCNGANAATAAGAAACTTTTATTTCCAAGGTTTTTACCTTTTCGAAAAGAAAANACTTGGATTGCAACCATCTCATATTTNTCCTTAATAAAAATTATGTCAAAGTCTTCATCTGAGTTGATATCAGAATATCTTTCGTTNGTAATCTTACTAAGCGCTTTTATCCTATCTCTGAGACTAGCAGCCTTCTCATAATTTTGTAACTTACTTTCGATTTCCATTTCTTTAATTAAATTTTTTTTATAATCAATATTTTTACCTTTTAAAAAATTTACAGCTTCTTTAACAAGTCCTTCGTATTTTTCTTTTGATATTAAACCTACACATGGTGCACTACATCTTTTTATTTGATATTTTATACAAGGTCTTTTTCTAAGTGAGAACATTCTATCAGAACAATTCCTAAGCAAAAAGGCCGCTTCAATCTGCTTTAAAATATTATCAACTGAGTTTGCACTGGAAAATGGGCCAAAGAAACTATTCTTTTTGTTTATCTTTCCTCTATATTTTCTTATTTGAGGCCAATCTTTTGATGTTGAAATAAGAATATATGGATAACTTTTGTCGTCAATTAGTCGAATATTGAATCTTGGTTTAAACTTTTTAATCAAATTATTTTCTAGAATAAGAGAATCTGACTCTGTATGAGTTTTAATAAAATCAATTTTTTTTACTGAACTTATAAGTAGTTTGATTCTATTTGAATGTTTTGAAAGATTAGTATAAGAGGAGACTCTTTTTTTTAGATTTTTTGCTTTACCAATATACAGGATTTCGTTGTATAAATTTTTAAACTTATATACTCCTGAACCATTTGGAAGTTTATTTAGAGTATTTCTAATTAACTTTACTCCAAAGTTATAATCAAATTGAATGTTTTTACTCATACGTAATTAATCTAAAGTATTGCTTTTATTATAAAAATAAAAATAAAAATTACTATCCACTAATATTGTGGATAAAGTTGTTGATTATCTAGGAGTTTTTTTGCCAAATCTTTATTTTCTCTATGTCTTAACAGATTGATTAAAAATTAATCAANTTTNTAAGTNGTTGTAATTANTNAAAAAAAACAAAANAANTNTACNTAAAACAAAAATTTGTAAANATAAANGTAATCTTATACTCATTTTTTTATTTTTATTTTTTATGTTGACAACTATTTAACTAATCATTCTTGAATTTATTAGACTTTGTATTTGACCACCCGAGGCTTTGTCCAGAATCTAATGTTAGGATTTCTCCAGTAATTGAAGAATTTTCAACTAAATAACCAACTGCATTATTTATTTCACTAAGCTTGACACTCTTCTTTAATGGTGTTCTTCCTACTTGTTCATCAAATTGCTTGGCACTTTGATTTTTACTTTTTAAAGTTGGGCCTGGTGATATTCCATTAACTCTAATATTAGGTGAAATACTTAAGGCTAGGCTTTTTGTTAATGCATAAAGTCCAAATTTACTAATTGTATATGAAGTAAAGTAAGGTGTTATATTGTTTACTCTTTGATCTAGCAAATTTATAATAAGTCCACTTTTTGAACCAAGGTTTTTTTTAAAATACTTACTTAGGAAAAAAGGTGCCTTAAGATTCACGTTTATGTGTCTATCAAAAAGTATAAAGTCTGAGGTATCAAGAGAGTCATAGTCAAATGCAGAAGCGTTATTAATTAAAATATCTATCTTTCCAATTTTCTTAATAATTTTTTCATAAGATTCTTCAAGGCTTTCTAAATTCTCGAAGTCAAACTTAAAACTATGAAATTTGACATTATATTCCTTTATAATCCTTTCGATTTTTCTTATTTCTTTGCTAGATTTATTATACTGTACTACTATATTAAGACCCTTGGAAGCTAAATACTTAACAATAGAAAGCCCAATCCTTTGACATCCCCCTGTAACTAAAGCCGTGTTATATTTTTTCATTGATACCTAATATTTTTTTTTCTAATATTTCAATTTTATCTCTTAAATCGGCAGCTTTTTCAAAGTTTAAATCCTCAGCATATTTTAACATTTTTTTTTTCATTTCTTCAATCGACTCTTTATTTTGTTTATTTCTATTTTTATTCGATTTTTCATCAATGATTGAGTCTTCAATTTTTCTAAAAGTTGACTTTGGGATTATGTTATTCTTTTTATTATAATTAACTTGTTTTATTCTTCTTCTTGATGTTTCCTCAAGAGCCTTAGAAATAGATTTAGTTTTATGATCTGCATAAAGTATAGCTCTGCCAGATACATTCCTAGCTGCTCTACCTATTGTTTGTATAAGAGAAACGTGCGATCTCAGATATCCCTCCTTATCAGCATCTAAAATAGCTACTAACCCGCACTCTGGTATATCAAGNCCTTCTCTTAAAAGATTAATACCAACAAGAACACAAAACTTTCCAAGCCTTAAATCCTTTATTATTTCCACTCTTTCAATTGCGTCGATATCTGAATGCATATATCTTGCTTTTACTGAATTTTCATTTAGAAACTCAGTAACCATTTCAGCATTTTTCTTTGTTAAAGTTGTAATCAAAACTCTTCTGTTTTTATCGGACATTTTCTTACATTCTTCGATAACATCNTCCACTTGATTAGACGCTTTCCTTATTTCACAAATAGGATCAACTAGTCCTGTAGGTCTCACAATTTGTTCAGTGAAAACACCTTTTGTTCGATTTAATTCATACTCTCCNGGAGTGGCTGAGACATAAATTGTTTGACCTTTAAANTTTTCCCATTCCTCAAACATCAGAGGTCTATTATCCTTACATGAGGGGAGTCTAAAACCATAATCTGATAAAGTTTCTTTCCTTGCTCTGTCACCTTTGAACATTCCTCGAATTTGTGGAATTGTTACATGCGATTCATCTATGAATAAAATAACGTTATNAGGAAGATATTCAAATAATGTTGGTGGTGGATCTCCCTTATTTCTTCCAGTGAGGTGACGTGAATAATTCTCGATACCAGAACAACTTCCTGTNGCTGNAATCATCTCTANNTCAAATTTAGTTCTTTGTTCAATTCTTTGGGCTTCCAGAAAAAGTTTTTTNCTTTCAAAAAAACCTACTCTTTCTTCTAGTTCAGTCTTAATATTCTCAAGCGCTCTCTTTAATGATGGCTTGGGGGTTACGTAATGACTATTTGCATAAATANTGATGCTTTCAAACTCTTTGGTGATTGTTCCAAGGAAAGGATCAAATTCTTTTATAGACTCAACATTATCACCAAAAAAAGATACCCTCCATGACTTATCTTCAAGATGTGAAGGAAAAATCTCNAGAACNTCACCTCTATTCCTGAACGTACCTCTTACATGAACTTGATCATTTCTTTTATATTGAAGTTCAACAAGTTGTTTTTTTATTTCNTCNAGATTNTANTCNCTATTTTTCTTTATTTCAAATTTCATAGAAGAATATGACTCCGCTGAACCAATACCATATATACAAGAAACACTTGCAACTATTATAGTNTCATTTCGCTCTATTAGAGATCTTGTTGCNGANTGCCTNAGTCTGTCAATCTGTTCGTTAATTGCGGATTCCTTTTCAATAAAAGTATCTGATCTTGGAACATAGGCTTCTGGAGTATAATAATCATAATATGATACAAAATATTCAACTCTATTATTTGGGAAAAAACTTTTCATTTCACTAAAGAGTTGGGCTGCGAGAATCTTGTTTGGAGCGAAAACTAATGAAGGTCTTTGTAAATCTTGAATGATGTTAGCCATTGTAAAAGTTTTTCCTGACCCTGTTACTCCAAGTAGAACTTGATCACNTAGGTTTTTCTTAAGACCTAAACAAAGTTCTTTTATTGCCTCTGGTTGATCTCCTGAAGGTTTATATTTAGAATTTATTTTGAATTTATTCATAAAATTTATAAAAATTTAAAAATATAATTTTTTTTTATTAAAGTTTATATATAATTGATTAATTGATGTTTTAAATTATTTCTTTTGATGTCCCTAATATCCAATCGACTTTCCAGATTCAAACCATCTTTAACGGTTAAAATTTCTCAAAAAGCTAGAGAATTGTCAATGATGGGAGAAAAAATTATCAGTTTAAGTTCTGGAGAACCAGATTTTGATACTCCTGAACATATTAAATCTGAAGCCATAAGTGCTATAAACGAAGGTTTTACAAAATATACTCAGGTTGACGGTGTTAACGAATTAAAAGAATCTATTCAAAGAAAATTCCTTAAAGAAAATAATTTAAATTATAGTACCAATCAGATAACAGTTGGTGTTGGTGGAAAACATGTAATTTATAATTTATTTATGTCATCTATAGATCAGGGAGATGAAGTAGTAATTCCATCCCCATATTGGGTTTCATATCCAGACATTGTAAGTTTATGTAGAGGAAAACCAGTACTGATTGAATCAGAGTCCAAAAATAAATTTAAAATCACACCTGATATGCTAGAAAAAAATATTAATAAAAATACAAAATGGTTTGTTATAAATTCACCGTGTAATCCAACAGGAACTGTATATTCCAGGGAAGAATTAATTGAAATTAGTAAGGTTCTGATAAATAACCCTCATGTAAATATTTTATCAGATGATATTTATGAGCATATAATTTATGGGAATAAAAAATTTTATAATATTTTAAATGTTGCGCCTGAACTTTATGAAAGAACATTTATTGTAAATGGTGTTTCAAAAGCATTTTCTATGACTGGTTGGAGAATAGGCTATGGAGCAGGCGATGAAAAGCTTATAAAATCAATTGCAAAAATTCAATCTCAAAGCACTACTAACCCATGCTCAATTAGTCAAATGGCTGCTAAGTTTGCATTAGATACAAAAAAAACCTTCCTAAATGATTGGATTAAACAATTCGAAGAAAGAAAAAACTTTTTAATTGATTTTTTTAACCCTATAAAACAATTTGAAGTAATAAATCCAGAAGGTGCATTTTACCTATTTATTGGTTGCGAAGGCTTTATGCGAAAGAAAACACCAGATGGAAAGATAATATCAAATGATGTTGATTTTTCTGAATTCATTTTAACAGATTCAAAGGTTGCGATTGTACCTGGTATAGCTTTTGGAAAATCCCCTTATTTTAGAATTTCATATGCTACATCATTAGACGATTTAAAGTTAGCATGTGAACGAATAAAAGGTTCTATATCTAAAATTTTATAAATATGAATATCTTAATTTATGGAGTCGGAGGTATTGGAGGTTTTTTAGGCTCCAGACTTATAGATAAAACAATTAATTTAACTTTTATGGCAAGAGGAAAGAGGTATGATTTCTTGAAAAAGAAAGGATTGATTTTGAAGAGTAGTCTAGGGAATGCTTCCGTAAGAAAAATCCATGTCATAAATGCAATTGATCCAAATTCTAAATTTGACTATATTTTCTCTACTGTAAAATTATATGACTTTGATAATTCGTTAGAAGAAATTTTAAGTTTAAATAAAAGTGATTTTATTTTTGTCCCATTTCAGAATGGTATTTACGCTGAGAATAAAGCTATAAAAATATTTGGTAAAGAGAGAGTTTGTGCAGGAGTTGCCCAGATTTCATCATATATCGATAACAAACAAACAATAATTCATGTTGGAAAGCTGGCAACATTTTTTGTAGGAACCTCAAATAAATCTAATCAAGTAAAACTTCACAAATTGTGTTCACATAATTCTGTAAAAAAAATAAATTTGATATATAAGAATAATATTTATGAAAAAATATGGCAAAAATTTATTTTTTTATCGGCTTACAGTGGAATGACTACCGCATACAACAAAACAATAGGACAACTTTTTGAAGATAATTCCCTAAAGTTAGAATTTATTAAAGCAATGCAGGAAACATTTAATCTTGCTAATTTTTATAATATTGAATTTAGACAAGATCCAATAGACTTTTGGCTAAAAAAAATTGAAAGAATGCCTTATCAAATGACTTCTTCGATGCACGAGGACCACAAAAAGAATAAAAAATTAGAACTAGAATGGCTTTCAGGTTTAGTCGTAGATAAAAGTAAAGATGCTGGTATTAATTGTAAAGTTCACAAAACNNTNGTNGAAATGATNAAGAACTGAGCTAACNTATTTTTTTNTTACTTAAAAACTTTTCTGCTTCAAGCGCACCCATACANCCCATACCTGCTGCTGTAACAGCTTGTCTATAAATTTTATCTGTAACATCTCCTGCAGCAAAAACTCCATCTATGCTTGTTTTGGTAGAATCAGCTTTTGTAAGGATATATCCATCTTCGTCAATTTCTAATTTCTTTAAAAATATTTCAGTTGCTGGTTTATGACCAATAGCTACAAATAGTCCATCTAACATTATTTGATTTTCATTGTTATCACTTGTATTTTTAATAACTATTTTTTCGATCAGTTTATTTTCCTTGTTACCAAGAATTTCTTTTAATTGGCTATTCCAAATTATTTCAACATTCTTTTTCTCAAATAATCTATTTTGTAGTATTTTTTCAGCTCTTAGTTTATCTCTTCTATGGATGAGTGTTACTTTCTTACAAATGTTCGATAAAAATAGAGCCTCTTCGGCAGCGGTGTTACCTCCACCAACAACAACAACATCCTTATTTTTAAAAAAGAATCCATCACATGTTGCGCAAGCAGACACACCAAAACCCATAAATTTATCTTCTCCTGGTATACCCAACCATTTTGCCTTTGCACCTGTTGCAATTATTACGGAGTANCTTAAATATTTNTCTTTTTCTGTACNAATCACAAAAGGGAACTGACTNAAATCAACATCTGTAACATAATCGTTAATAATTTTTGNTCCAAAAGCTTCAGATTGTTTTTTCATTTGTTCCATTAACCAAGGCCCTTGNATAGGGTTTTCGTAACCTGGATAGTTTTCCACTTCAGTCGTTATCATAAGTTGACCTCCTGGTTCAATACCAGATATCATTAGCGGAGACAAGCCAGCACGAGATGAATAAATTGCTGCAGCATATCCTGCTGGCCCAGAACCTATTATTAGAACTTTACTGGTCTTCATATATTTATTAATTAAACTTAATTGAATTGATGATGTATTCTTTATTTCCGCTTGGGGTGTTTACCTCAATAACATCGTCCACTTTTTTATTCATCATTGCCTTACATAGGGGTGCAGAAATTGATATCAGATTCTTTTCGATATCTGCTTCGTCTGTGCCTACAATTCTATAAGTAAACTTTTTTTCGTTGTTAATATCGGTTACCTCAACAGTTGCACCAAAAACTACCTTTGAGCTATCTAGGTTAGACGTATCTATTACGTTTGCTCTTAAAATTTTATTTTCGAGTTCCGATATTCTTCCTTCGATAAAACTTTGTTTTTCTCTAGCAGCGTGGTATTCGGCATTTTCTGACAAATCGCCGTGCTCCCTAGCTTCTGCAATAGCATTTATAACATCTGGTCTTTCAGTAATTTTTAGATGCTCCAACTCATCTTTTAACTTCTTCAAACCATCTTTGGTCATTGGAAATTTATCTGTCATAAANTNTATTATAGTACATTTATAAATATATTCTATTACTTATACAANTCTTGAAGAGATTTAACTTNAATTTTNNNCTCTTTNACTATNTTNAANCCTGTNATTGCAATNTTNGCTGCTGATATAGTNGTGAANTANGGNATTTTTTTNCTTANTGCTGTTCTTCTNATNGAAAGGCTNTCNGCTATTGANTTNGAACCACTTGTAGTATTNATNATTANATTNATCTTATTTTTNTCAATAAGNTCAACNATATGNGGTTCACCTTCATTNACNTTNTTNACAAGATTTGANTCNATACAAAATTTNTTNANAAAGNNTGANGTTCCTTTNGTTGNATAAATTTTATAATTAAGNTTTTCAAGTAATTGACAAATAAACANAATATTCTCNTTATCTTCGTCTCTNACNGAAATNAAAACAGACCCTGANGATGGNAANATNTTNCCAGCAGCCATTTGNGATTTTANGAACGCCATNGGAAAGTTNNTNTCNATTCCCATNACNTCTCCNGTAGACTTCATTTCTGGCCCAAGNATTATATCCTCTCCNGGGAANCNATCNAATGGAAAAACNGATTCTTTNACACANACATAATTTNATTTTGATATTTNNGATTTNTTTTTNNTTAATTTTNTACCTAACATTANTTTTGTNGCNAAATTTGCNAGNGGGACNCCAATNGCTTTACTTATGAANGGAATNGTTCTACTAGCNCTAGGGTTNACNTCNATAACAAANACTTTNTCATCTTTAATNGCNAATTGNATNTTTATAAANCCAATAATTTTTAGANTTNTNNAAATATTNNNTGTTATNTCNTNAATTTTTTTNANTAGTTTGATTGATAAAGTTTGAGGTGGGAGAATGCAGGCTGAGTCTCCTGAATGAACTCCAGCCTGTTCGATATGTTCTAAGATACCAGCGATAAAAATCTCTGAACCATCAGATATTGCGTCTACATCTATTTCTTTAGCGTCTATCAAAAATTCATCAATCAAGATAGCTTTATTATTTATTATGAAATTACTTTCAAAATAATTTTTTAATTCATTCTGATTGTTAATAATTCTCATAGCTCTTCCGCCGAGTACATACGAGGGTCGAATTACTATAGGGTATGATATTTTCTTTACGGATGAAATAGCCTCCGTCAAATTGTATACTATATCGCTTTTTGGCTGATTAATTTTAAGTTGGTTCATTAAATTTGAAAATCTATTTCTATCTTCGCATAAATCAATTGATTTAAATGAAGTTCCCAGAATCTTAATGCCTTCACTATTAAGTTTTTCAGATAACTTTAAGGGTGTTTGTCCACCTAGTTGAACAATAACGCCTAATAAATTGTTATTTGAATTTTCAGAACGACAAATTTCTAGAACTGACTCTAGATCTAATGGTTCAAAGTATAATCTATCAGAGATATCATAATCAGTTGAAACAGTTTCAGGGTTACAATTAACCATAATTTACTCAATATTTAGTTCACGTATTGCAAATGACGAATGAACGCAACAATAATCGAACTCAATTCCTTGGCCAATTCTATTTGGCCCCCCACCAATTATAATTACCTTTTTTTTATTTGTAATGTTTGTTTCTTTCTCATGCGGATCATTCTGATCATTACAATCCCAAGAGGAATACATATATGGAGTCATTGATGAGAATTCTGCAGCACATGTATCAATATTTCTGTATGAAGCTTTTAATTTAAAAGTTTGTTTAATTTTCTTTACTTTAAGAACATTTTCTTTTTTTAATTCTATAATTTTTTCATCAGAAAAACCTTGAGATTTAGCCTGTAAATATAATTCTTTATTTAAACTATTTTCTTTCAATTTTTTTTCTGTTTTCACTAAATCTGCTATTTCATTAATAAACCATTGGTCATAATTAGAAATTTTTGCTATTTCGTTAATCTTTATTCCCATTCTTAAAGCTTGTGCAATAATTAAAAACTTATTTGGGATATTTTTTTTTAATAAATTAGAGATATTTTTTTTGCTCATTTTCCTTATTATTGGGCTAATATCTAAACCATTTAAGCCAATTTCTAGGCTCCTAATTGCTTTTAAAAAGGATTCCTTGAAATTCCTACCTATTGCCATGCATTCACCAATTGATTTCATAGATGTACCTAATTTTTCTTCTGTNTCGCTAAACTTTTCAAAGGTAAATCTTGGAATTTTCGTTACAATATAATCTATAGTAGGTTCAAATGAAGCTGGAGTATTTTTGGTTATATCATTTTTTAATTCATCCAATGAATAACCTACAGCCAATTTGGCCGCTATTCTTGCAATGGGAAAACCCGTTGCTTTAGACGCCAATGCAGATGATCTTGAAACTCTTGGGTTCATTTCTATTACAACCATCCTTCCAGTTTTTGGATTTACTGCAAATTGAACATTTGCACCACCGGTTTCAACCCCAATTTCTCTTATTACATCAATAGAATAATTACGCATTTTTTGGTACTCTTTGTCTGTAAGCGTTAAAGAGGGAGCAACAGTAATGGAGTCTCCAGTGTGCACACCCATTGGATCAATATTCTCTATTGAACAAACTATAATACAATTATCCTTTTTATCTCTAATTACCTCCATTTCATATTCTTTCCACCCAATAAGTGATTCTTCGACTAAAACCTCTTTAATTGGTGATAAAGACAACCCTTTATTTATAATTGTTTGATATTCTTTAACACTATTTGCTGTACCTCCTCCAGCTCCACCTAAAGTGAATGAGGGCCTTATAATTATTGGAAAATTAAGATTCTTAAGAGCTTTTTCTGATTCTTTTAAGTTATTAACTATAAATCCTTTAGGTGTTTCAATCCCAATCTTTTTCATTGCTTTTTTAAAAAGCTCTCTATCTTCAGCCTTATTAATTACTTTTTGGGACGCTCCAATTAATTTAACATTAAATCTTTTTAATATTTTCTTTTTTTCAAGTTNAATNGATAAATTAAGAGCTGTTTGNCCTCCCATTGTTGAAAGTAAAGCATCAGGTCTTTCTCTTTCAATTATTTTTGTAATAGTTTCAATTTCAAGCGGCTCTATGTAGGTGCGGTCTGCTAAATTTGGATCAGTCATAATTGTAGCTGGGTTGGAATTTACTAGGATAACCTTGAAATTTTCCTCCTTAAGTGCTTTGCATGCTTGTGCACCAGAATAATCAAATTCGCAGGCTTGACCTATGACTATGGGTCCAGCTCCAATAATTAGTATCTTTTTTATATCTTTTCTTTTAGGCATACTTATTTACTAAATCCTCAAATTTCTTAAATAAATAATGGCTATCTTGTGGTCCAGGAGAAGATTCTGGATGATACTGGACAGAGAAAAAAGGTTTATTTTTCACTTCTATTCCTGCAATTGTTTTATCAAACAACGATAAATGAGTAACTCTTAAATTGCTTGGGAATTTTTTTTTAGAAACAACAAAACCATGATTCTGAACTGTAATTTCCACCTTTTTATTTTTAAGATTTTTAATTGGATGATTAGCACCTCTATGACCATGATGCATTTTTTGTGTTTTGGCTTCATAGATTAGTGATAATATTTGGTGTCCAAGACAAATACCAAATATAGGCTTTTTAAAGTCTTTTAACAAATCAAGTTCTTTTTTGTATTTTAGATATGTAGCCGTCGGGTCCCCAGGGCCATTAGATAAAAAAATTCCGCTTGGTTTTAATCCTATTATATCTTTTATAGAAAAAGTAACAGGAAAAATTATTGTTTGAAACCCTTTTGACTCGATCATTCTAAGAATATTTTTTTTTACACCGTAATCAATTATCGCAACAAATTTCCCTTTTAATTTAGAAGGATCAATAATTCTTTTAACAGATTTAAACCAACTATATACATTATCTGTTGAGACTTCGGTTGCCAAATCTAAATTCTTCATAGATGGAAAAGTTTTAAGTTTATTTTTTAGATATGCAATAGTTCTAAATTCTTTTTTTGGGAAGTGAATCATAGCATTACATGCTCCTTTATCACGTATCCTTTTTGTTAAATTTCTTGTGTCAATTTTCGAAATACATATCTTNCCCTCTTTTTTCATCCACTTTTCAAAACTTAACTCTGATCTAAAATTTGAAGGTAACGTAATTTCATTATTTATAATACAACCTGAGGCAAATATCTTTTCACTTTCATAATCAATATCATTTGTACCTACTATTCCAATATGTGGAAACGTGAAGTTTATTATTTGTTTGAAATAAGAGGGATCAGATAGTATTTCTTGATAACCAGTGATAGAGGTGTTGAAACATATCTCGCCGAATGTATCACCAAATTTCCCATACCCTTTACCAAAAAACACTGAGCCGTCTTCCAGTAAAAGTAAACAATTATTTTGATCAGTTTTAACTATATTTTTCATTTCATAAATAATATACTTTGATAGCATTAATTTCCAATAATTACATTGTAATTTGATAACAATATTAATTTTTTTTGGGATTTGGTTAAATGGAGCCTATGAGAGTAAAAATAAAAGAGAGCCTAAATTACAATTTAAAAAACAAAGATGAGGTGGCAATATCTACAATAAGGCTAATACTAGCTGCAATTAAAGATCATGATATTCAGAATAGAACTAAAAAAGATAAAAGTGAAATTACAGATGAGGAAATTCTAAACTTATTACAGAAGATGATAAAGCAAAGACATGAAAGTGTAATTATTTATGATAAAGCCGGAAGACTAGACCTTAAAAAAAGAGAGGAAAAGGAGATAGAGGTTATTAATTCATTCTTACCCAAGCAAATTACAAAAGATGAGCTGGAGAAAACGGTCAAAGAATCAGCTAAAGAGTTAGATTGTAAATCAATAAAGGATATGGGTAAGTTAATTTCCTTTCTAAAGGAAAAGTATCCTGGTCAGCTCGATATGAAAGAAGTAGCAACTGTAGCAAAAAAAATTCTTTAATGATAAATCAATCTAATAATATCAATGAATTTGTAAATTTAATTAATTTAAAAGTAAGACTTTCAGACTTTATAGGTCAATTCATCAATTTAACAGAAAAGGGAAATTCTTTCGTTGGAAAATGTCCTTTCCATAACGAAAATACACCGTCTTTCAATATAAATAATGAAAAAGGACTTTTNTATTGTTTTGGATGTAAGGCCGGAGGAAATATTATTACNTTNACAAAAANATATAAAAATTTNAATTTCAATGAAGCAATNAATTATTTATCAGAGTATACNGGNGTTAAGCTCTTNAANNNTTCTTTTTCNAATAAAAACANGCAAAATCAGACANATNCACTTGCAATTAAANTTCTTACAGCATGTAATNATTTTTTTAGAGAATGTTATTTANATAATACTAAAGCCAATGACTATTTGAAGAAAAGANTTTCNACAGAAGTAATAAATACTTTTCAAGTTGGTTTTTGTCCTGAACATAATATTCTTGANGGNTTTCTTAAAAAAAATAATTTTTTGGAGANTGATTATAGAAAACTTGATCTATTTATTGAAAATAATAAAGGAGAGATTTTTGGTAGATTTAGTAATAGAATCACATTTCCAATATTTGATTATGATGAAAAGATTGTTGGATTTGGTGGAAGAACAATCAGNAATTCNAAAATNAAATACATTAACTCNCAAGANAGCCAGTTATTTAAAAAAAGTAANATATTATTTGGNTTNAAACAAAATNTTGATTTTATNAGAACTAAGAAAGAAATTTTTTTAGTTGAAGGATATCTGGANGTAATAAAACTGCANGAATTTCAAATAAAAAANGCAGTCTCAAGTTTAGGTACTACATTATCNGANAANCAGCTNAAAAAAATTTGGNACTATACTGATATNCCGTTNATCTGTTTTGATGGAGATAATGCNGGAGTAAATGCAGCNAAAAATATTGCTNTAAAAAGTCTCTCNTATTTAATTCCAGGGAAATCCTTAAAATTTATTTTTCTTCCTANTAACTTAGATCCNGATCAATTTTTAACNGAAAGAGGTAAAGAGGNNTTTCTAGANTTAAAGAATGATTCGNTAAATTTATCAGAATTAATTTGGTCTTTGATATTANANGAAATAAATGAACTTACACCAGAGTTCATNGCAACAATTGANCAAAAAATTGAATATTANGTTTCAAAAATANCTAGTAGTATAGTAGCAAAAGAATATTCNAGGTTTTTAAAAAATAAAAAAGATAAATTTNTATGGAAACACAATTCATTTNGNAAAAANAAAACAAAAATTTNAAATCAACCAGAAGTTATTGAAAATTTAAATGAGAAGATNTTAATTGNAATATTAATTACGGAAAAAAAAATACTCATGAAATATTTTGAGGAGATTTCNAACTTGCNGCTTAGTGATAANAATTTNGAAAGAAAAAAAAACCAAATNATTCAATTANTTTCAGAAGATAAATCTGGAAGTNAAAATGAATTACAATTGGAAAANCTTTTTNCTGATANTTCANTNAATGAAATTAANANTCTAAAAAGNTCACATATTGAAAAAATAGANGAAAATGATAAAGAAATATTNTTTCNTAATATTATCAATAATATAAGGTTACCAAATCTCATAAAAGAAAGACAAATAGTAAAGGAAAAGNTATTAATNGGNGATGANGATTCNTCAAAAAATTTACTNCTCAAATTTCAGAATTTAAATAATGAAATTAATAATATTCAGAATAAAAAGNTTGATTAATATTCATATTTTATTCATATAATATGTGTATAANAANTCATTCATGGTAAAGTCTANNTCCAAAAATNTNAAAGATGTAGTTGAAGAACCACTTTTAGACAAAAGTGGGGAATCGTTNAAAAAACTTATAAGTAAGGGTAAAAANGCTGGTTTTTTACTTAGAAATGAATGTGANCAAGCANTNGAAAATGAAAANTTTGATGANAAAGAAGANTTNTTTTCTAAAGTTGAAAGTCTTAACATNCANATTTATGAAGAAGATACNGATGCACAAAGNTTAGAAGAAGAGAAAAATAATAGTTCAAAGGANACCGAAAAAGAACAATCTGATGGAGGTAGAACNGATGATCCCGTNAGNATGTATTTGAAAGAGATGGGAAATGTTGAACTTNTATCNAGAATAGGTGANATNGANATNGCNAAAAGNATTGAGANTGGAAAACGTAANACTAANGATGCTTTTTCNAAATCNTTNATNTCAATGAGTTTCATTGATAAATTTTATCATGAATATAAAAATGATATGAGACAGTTGAGGGATTTCATTGATCTCGACCTTACATTTAGAAATGTTAATGGAGAGCAGGAAGAAGAATTTAATGAAATACAAGGTGAAGNACTTTATNAAAATTCTNATGAGGANCCAGAACAAGAGNCNGATTCAAAAGANGATAATGATGATCAAGAAAATGAAAATGAAANCTCNGATTATAACGATGATTCAAGCGACTTATCAATATTAGAAAAAGAAGAAAATTTAAGACCAATNATAATTGANAATCTAGANAAATTTTCNAANACNTTTAAAAAGTTTANAAAGNTAAAAGAAGAGTATGTTGAACTAAAGNTTTCGAACAAAAANATTGATTTAAAAATAGAAAAGAAGATTAAAAATTCTGAAGTTACTGTATCAAATTTGGTAATGAACCTTTTCATNAATCAAAATAGAATTGATGATGTGGTTGAAAATCATAAAANCCATTATTTNTTGATAATTAAAGGAGAAAGAAGACTTCTTGAATTAGCTAATAAATTAAGAATAAGTAAGAGCGATTTCCTTAAAGAATATGAAAAAAATAGTACAAATAAAAACTGGCTCAAGAATCTTTCCAAAAAAAGTAATAAAAAGTGGGANTCTTTTGCAAAAAAAGAATTAACTCAGGAAATAATAAATAAATTTAAAGAAATAACTACTCAAACATCAATGACTATAACCGAGATCAAGGAAATTTCTGGTTTGATTGATCAAGGTGTAAGAGAGTCAGGAAAAGCCAAGAGAGAGATGATCGAAGCTAATCTAAGATTGGTTATATCAATTGCAAAAAAGTACACTAATAGGGGGCTTCAATTTTTAGACTTGATTCAGGAGGGTAATATTGGACTAATGAAGGCCGTTGACAAGTTTGAATACAGAAGAGGCTATAAATTTTCAACTTATGCTACATGGTGGATTAGACAAGCAATCACTCGCTCGATAGCTGATCAAGCTAGAACAATAAGAATTCCTGTACATATGATAGAGACAATTAGTAAACTAGTTAGAGTATCGAGACAGATTCTTAACGAAAATGGGGTGGAACCGCAACCAGAAGAATTAGCCTCAAGGTTAGGAATGCCACTTGAAAAAGTTAGAAAAGTGCTAAAAATAGCTAAAGAACCAATTAGTTTAGAGACGCCAGTAGGGGATGAAGATGATAGTCATTTGGGTGATTTTATAGAAGATAAAGCAATTAAACTGCCTTTGGATGCTGCAATACAAAATAATCTTCGAGAAACAACCACTAGTGTTCTTTCAACTTTGACTCCAAGAGAGGAAAGAGTCTTGAGAATGCGGTTTGGTATTGGAATGAATACTGATCATACATTAGAGGAGGTTGGGCAACAATTTTCTGTAACAAGAGAAAGAATTCGTCAAATTGAAGCTAAAGGTTTGAGAAANCTAAAACATCCAAGTAGATCAAGAAAACTTAGAAGTTTTCTTGATAATTAATTATTTTNATTNCATGATTAAAACAATAATCTAATTAAATAAATTTTTCTGGAGATTATCCTAAACTTCTGTAAAGATAATATATAGTTTGTTTATAAAGGCCCGTAGTTCAGTTGGTTAGAACGCACCGCTCATAACGGTGTTGTCGGGGGTTCAAGTCCCTCCGGGCCTACCATTACAAATATTTTAATTTAAGATGAGGATCAAATTTAAATAGATATTTTTTTCTTCATGGCTTCAATCAGACCAACGACACCGTTTGGATTATTTTTTATAACAGACATGAATTCGGCTCTTTGTGTAACCAACATGCTGACACCATCTATATTGACATCCAAGATTTTGAAGTTTTTATTTTTATCTAAATATATTTTCCAAATGAGATTCAAAACTGGTCCATCTTTGTTTATAATATTCATTTTTACATTGTAAAAATTCTTTTCCATCAAAGAGTTAACTGCTTTAAATTCACCTTGCCAACCTTTAAACTTCGGTGCATATGTAGAGACTATATAATCGTTAAAAGTTTTGACAAATTCCTCCTTCACGGATTTATCAATCCTTTTCCAATATCTTCCAAGAACAAATCTAGAGATATAAAAGTTGTCAAAAGCGTTAAGATATAAGTATCTAAAGTTTGTTCTTCTCTGATTGTCTGATAGTCTTTCATCGGAAACTGTCTCAATAACTTCTTTGCCAAGCTTTTCAAGAAAAATCTTACTATTTTCTGCATTTGGATCTGCACTAGCATTTGAAATAAAAAATAAGCTAAAAATAATTACAAATGAGTTTAGTAACTTATACATAACCTATCCCTTTAATCATTCGATAAGATTTACTCTTGATTCATTAAATGCTGGATAATTAGAGGAAGGTAGTATTCCATTGTAATATCTCTTACTCGCTATCTTAACCTCTTCAACAAACTTGGTTTCGACCGGCTTAGTTTTAACTAACTTAGTTTTGACCGGCTTAGTTTTAACTGACTCAGTTTCAACCACATTTTCAGTTTCATCATCCAAACTTACAATTTCAGAATTCAAAATATCATCTTCGTAAACATCTGTTGGTATTAAATCAAAACTAACTTTTTCATTTTCTAAATTACCAGAAATTTCTTTTTTTCTTTTTTGTCTATATAAACTTCTCATAGTTGCATACCAATCAAGTGATCCAGCTTTCATTTCATCAACGTAGTCAAGATATTTCTCCCTGGTAGTTACTCCCCTAACAACTGGACCACCAAGTCTACCTTCCAAACCAATACCATTCATCCTATATGCAAAAGAGAGAGGGTTTGTAACTGCGTCAACACCCATCCCAACACTATCTCTAATGCTCGATGGACCAAAAATCGGTAACATCACATATGGCCCGTCTGGAACACCCCAGACCGCAAGGGTCTGACCAAAATCTTCATGTGTATTAGGCATATTACCAAAATTATCAGTACTTGCTACATCAAAAAGACCACCTAAACCAAAAGTCATATTGATTAGAAACCTTCCCAAGATATTCCCAATACTTTCCTTATTCAACTGAAGTATAGCATTCGCAAGACTTACAGGGACTTTNGCAGTATCTGCTAAGTTTGTTAGAGGTTTTCGAGGGATATCAGGTAACTTTCTCCAACCTTTTGCAACTGGTTTGAAAAANTANTCATCTANNTTNTCATTAAATTTGAATATATTACGNTTNGCNCCNTCGAAAGGGTCATTTTCGCCGNTATTTTTTGATTCTGTAGTGTTTGGGTTTGCGCTTATGGAAATTATAACCAAAGCNAGCAATAAAANTTTACATATTTTTGAANTAGANATAAACATAAATATTACCATATATTATTACTANAAATATTACACTATTTTTAATAAAAAAATAGACAAAAAAATACAATTAAATTATTTCTTATTNATNATATATATATATAATAAAGCTTTTCCATGAATAACATTAATGTTTCTTTTGAATTTTTCCCTCCNNAAAATAANGTNTCTATAGATTCTTTGTGGTCAAATATTCGAAGATTNGAGCCTCTACAACCAAAATTTATTTCTGTTACGTATGGTGCAGGAGGNTCAACNAGGGAAAATACTCACAAACTAGTAAAAGAAATAAAAAAAGAGACAAGTCTTACNCCAGCAGCCCACCTTACTTGTATNGANACCTCAGTAAAAGAAATTGAAAGAATCGCTGATGATTATTGGCNTAATAATATCAANCACATNGTTGCGCTTAGAGGAGATNNTCCAAAAGTAAAACAAGGAAANAATGAGCTAANATTTGCCACCGATTTGATNAAAGTTCTTAAGAAAAAATTTGACTTTGAAATAACTGTATCTGCATATCCTGAAAAACATCCAGATTCTAGATCAATAGAACAAGAATATGATATTTTAAAAATGAAAATCGATTTAGGTGCNAANAAAGCAATCACNCAATTCTTCTTTGATATTAACAGTTACTTTGATTTTTTAGACGGAGCNATAAAAAGAGGAATATCAATCCCAATTATCCCAGGAATTCTTCCAGTTACGAACTGTAAGAGAACAATGGAATTTGCAAAAAAAATGAATTGCAAAGTACCAAGATCATTNGTTGAAATGTTTAAGGGTTTGGACTCTGATATTGAAACTAGAAANCTNGTCGCCACTACTATAGTTTATGACCANTGTATGAAACTTATTTCTTCAGGGATTAAAGACTTTCANTTCTACACACTTAATAGGGCTGATCTATCTTTCGCTATATGTCATATTCTTGGAATTAGNATATTGAAGGATGATANATGAAACGAATACAAGAAGCATTAAATGAAANAATATTAATTCTTGATGGCCCAATGGGAACAATGATTCAAAATNAANATTTAAAAGAAGAGGATTNTAGGGGTAAAAAATTTGAATCTTCTAGCNTCNCCCTTAANGGTAACAACGATATTCTAAATTTAACTCAAGAAAAAATAATATATGATATTCATACAAAGTATCTTTCAGCNGGTGCTGATATAATAGAAACCAATACATTTAATTCTACAAANACATCGCAATTTGACTATAAATGTGAAGATTTCTCATATGATTTAAACTTTAGTGGTGGAAAAATTGCTAGNAAAGCAGTNGATGATTTCTTAATAAAAAATCCAAACGAAACNAAATATGTTGCTGGAGTATTAGGTCCTACAAATAGAACCTGTTCAATGTCTCCAGATGTTAACAACCCAGGATTTAGGAATATCTCGTTCGANGAACTATACANTGATTATGAAAAATCATCAGAGGCNCTAATTGAAGCTGGGGTTGATGTTATTATGGTTGAAACTGTNTTTGATACNCTTAATGCCAAAGCGGCACTCAGTNGTATTGGAGGTGCCTGCAAAAAATCNAAAAAAAATGTTCCAATAATGATTTCTGCTACTATTACAGATTTATCAGGCAGAACATTATCTGGTCAAACTATAGAGGCATTTTATAATTCTATTTTGCATGTNGATCCATTGAGTGTTGGTTTAAACTGTGCGTTAGGGCCNAAGGAACTGGANCCNTATNTAATTGAATTAGACAGGATATCTGAAAGTTTTATTAGTGTTCACCCAAATGCTGGGTTGCCNAATGCCTTTGGTGAGTATGATGAAACTCCNGATTCAATGGCAAACTTTGCTAAAAAATGGAGTCAAAATGGTTATATAAATATCATAGGTGGATGTTGCGGTGCAACACCNGACCACATAAATCTGATGGCTCAAAAAGTACGGAATATTAAACCAAGAAAAAAAAAGACTTTTGATCCTAAGTTGAGACTTTCTGGACTCGAGTCTTTCAAGTTTTAGTATGNATAAAAACATNAATTTTATTAATATTGGTGAGAGAACAAANGTTACTGGTTCAGCTNTATTTAAAAANTTAATTATGTCTGAACAATATGAAGANGCTGTAGCNGTAGCAAAAAGTCANATTGATAATGGGGCNCAAATTATCGANATAAANATGGATGAAGGATTGCTTGATTCAAAGAAAGCAATGCAAACTTTTCTTAATTTAATTTCTGTAGAGCCCGATATTGCAAAAGTTCCTTTCATGATTGATTCTTCTAAATGGGAGGTTATAGAAGCTGGATTGAAATGCATCCAAGGTAAAGCAATTGTTAATTCAATTAGCTTAAAAGAAGGAGAAAAGGATTTTTTAAGCCAAGCTGAAAAAGTAAAGTCCTATGGTTGTGCAGTTGTTGTAATGGCATTTGATGAAGAGGGCCAGGCAGATAATACTGAGAAGAAATATAATATTTGCAAAAGAGCTTATAAATTATTGGTTGAGAAGATAAATTTTAAACCTGAGGATATAATATTTGATCCTAATATTTTTGCAGTAGCCACCGGGATTGATGAGCATAACAATTATGCTTTAGATTTTTTTGAAGCAACAAAATTGATAAAGTCTAACCTTCCTTACGCAAAGGTATCTGGTGGTTTGTCAAACGTTTCGTTTAGTTTCAGAGGAAACAATCAAGTTAGAGAAGCTATGCATTCTTGTTTCTTATATCATGCTATAAAATACGGACTAGATATGGCAATTGTAAATGCTGGACAAATTACAATTTATGAGCAGATTCCCAAAGATCTTAAGAGAGCAATCGAAGATGTTTTGTTTAATAAGTCTAACCATGCAACAGAAAATCTTATTGAAGTATCAAAAAAGTACTCAGGAAATGTAGAGAAAAAAAAGGTTACAAATGAGTGGAGAAAAGACACCCTAGAAAAAAAAATAGAGTATGCGCTAGTAAATGGCATTAATGAATTCATTGAAAGTGATACCGAGAGTTTAAGAAAAAATTATAAGTCTCCACTTGAGATAATTGAAGGCCCTCTTATGGATGGAATGAATGTTGTAGGAGATTTATTTGGTTCTGGAAAAATGTTTTTACCTCAAGTTGTTAAGTCGGCAAGAGTCATGAAGCAGTCAGTTGCTTACCTGTTGCCTTTTATGGAAAATGACAAGGGAGAAAAGGCTAAAAGAAAAGGAAAAATTCTTTTAGCTACTGTTAAAGGTGATGTTCATGATATTGGCAAAAATATAGTAGGTGTTGTTTTACAATGTAACAATTTTGAAATAATTGATTTGGGAGTTATGGTTACAGCAAATAAAATCATAGAGATGGCAATTAAAGAAAATGTTGACCTTATAGGATTGTCTGGATTAATAACTCCAAGTTTAGATGAAATGTGTTTTGTGGCGAGTGAATTAAAGAGAAATAATATTACTAAACCATTACTGATAGGCGGTGCAACTACAAGTAAAATTCACACGGCAATTAAAATTGATCCTTTGTATGATTCTGGGGTTTGTCACGTTACGGATGCCTCCAAAGCTGTTGCAGTAGCATCGAATCTAATTTCAAAAAACAAGGTTAAGCCATTTATCGATTCATTGGCAAAAGAGTATTCCTCTTTAAGAGGCAATTATTTTAAAAAAAAGAAATCTTCATTAAATAATTTAGAAAACTGCAGAAAGAATATGTTTCAGTTTAACTGGAGTAGTTATAAGCCTCCGATACCCAAAATCAAACAAATCAATTTCCAACAGAATATAAGTATAAAAAAAATATCTAAATTTATCGATTGGAATCCTTTTTTTGAGGCGTGGGAATTATATGGAAAGTTTCCTAAGATTCTCGAAGATGAGATTATTGGAAAGGCTGCATCAGACCTCTGGAAAGATGCTCAGAAAATGCTTAACAAAATCACTAAAGAGAAACTTACCAAACCAAAGGCTATCATTGGGTTTTGGCCAGCAAACTCAGTTGGGGACGACATAATAATTTTTGATGAAAAGAATAAGGTTGAGATATCAAGGCTTTTCTTTTTAAGACAACAAGTTGACAGATCTAAGTCAGAAAGAGCAAACTTTTGCCTTGCAGACTTTGTTGCCCCCACTTCAACAAACATTGAAGACCATATCGGTGGTTTCATAGTAACAGCAGGTGAGGGTATTGAAAAATTAGCAAAATATTACGAAGATAAAAATGATGATTATAATTCAATACTAGTCAAATCTTTAGGAGATAGAATTGCAGAAGCTTTAGCGGAGATGTTACACAGAGATGTTAGAACGAAATTCTGGGGCTATTCAAATGGTGAAAATTTTTCCAATGATCAACTAATAAGTGAAGAATATATTGGCATTAGACCAGCACCAGGTTATCCCGCTTGCCCGGACCATACAGAAAAAGAAACATTATTTAAATTACTTAAAGCTGATGAGAATATAAAAGTTAAATTAACAGAATCTTTTGCCATGACACCTTCTAGTTCAGTTTCAGGCTTCTATTTTTCGAACCCTGACGCTGCTTACTTTGGTGTTGGTAAAGTTTATGAAGATCAAGTCAAAGACTATGCGAAGAGAAAAGGTGTTAATAAAAAAATTGTAGAAAAGTGGTTATCATCATCACTTGGATATTCAGTTGAAGATTAAGAATGAACTTTAAAAAAAACAAAATATCAATTCCAGAACCAGATTTTGTCACAAATTTAAATGAACAGCAAAGGATAGCTGTGAGTGAAACAAATGGCCCTTTACTAGTATTGTCTGGTGCAGGCACAGGAAAAACAAAAGTTTTGACTACAAGGTTGGCTAATTTGATTTATAAAAGGTTAGCGAAGACTAATGAAATACTTGCTGTGACTTTCACAAATAAAGCAGCATTAGAAATGAAACAAAGAGTAGAAAAGATCCTTAATATTCCTGTTGAGGGAATGTTTATTGGGACATTTCATTCAATTGGAGTTAGATTCCTAAGAAAACATTCTGATCTTGTAAATTTAAAAAATGATTTTACGATCTTAGATACTTCTGATCAGTTGCGACTACTAAAACAAGTTATCAGCTTTCTTAATTTAGACGAAAAACGATATGTTCCAAAAAATTTTCTTTATATGATTGATCAAGCAAAAAATTTAGGATTATTGCCTGAAGATATTAATAATCATGAATTTGAAGTTAAAACAGATGGAAAATTTGGGATGATTTATAAGGCTTACCAAGAAAGACTTAAAAATTTTAATTCTGTAGACTTTGGTGACTTGATTACTCTTCCCGTTAAATTATTTAAAAAGAACCCAGAGATTCAAAATTTTTACCAAAAAAAATTCAAATATATCTTAGTTGATGAGTATCAAGATACTAATGGAGCACAATATATGCTCTTAAGATTATTAACAGGAGAAAAACGAAATATTTGCTGTGTAGGGGACGAGGATCAATCTATTTACGGTTGGAGAGGAGCCCAGTTGAAGAATATTCTAAATTTTGACAGAGATTTTGTAGACGCAAAAATAATAAGATTAGAACAGAATTATAGATCAACAGGTAATATCCTGAAAACAGCATCTTCATTAATATCAGAGAATGAAGAGAGAATTGGAAAAGATTTATGGACTTCAGACTCAAATGGTGAGCCTGTAAAGATCCTAAATTTAGAAAATGATGAAGCTGAAGCATTATATATAGCGAGAGAGATAAGAAACCTAGATAGAAATAAAGTTAAACTATCGGATATTGCAATCTTAACTCGTGCAAGTTTTCAATTTAAAGATATCGAGGATAGATTTCTAAAAGAAGGTATAAAATATAGAGTTGTAGGTGGTTTAAGATTTTATGAACGGGCAGAGATAAAAGATGCATTATCTTATTTTAGATTGCTCATTAATAAATCAGATAATTTAGCCTTTGAGAGAATAATTAATACTCCAAAGAGAGGTATGGGAAAAGTATTTATTCAAAGATTGTATGAGTTTTCAAATGAAGAAAATACTTCTTTATATGAGGCACTAGATCGTCTGGTTGATTTAAAAGATATGAAAAACCAACAACTAAGTAAAAGTAAGCAATTTTTACAGATATTAAATAATCATAGTAAAATGCTAGAAAAAGACGATCACTCAGATGTCGCTGGCTCACTTTTGGAGGAGGTAGGTTATATAGAAATGCTTCAAGCAGACAAAACTCCTGAGGCTGATGGAAAACTTGAGAATCTAAAAAAACTTGTATCAGATATTAAGAATAGAAATTCTATTTATGAATTTTTAGAAGAGGTAAGTTTACTTACTGATATTCTAAGTAACTCTGATGGTTTGGAAAAAATATCATTAATGACTTTGCACAGTGCCAAAGGACTGGAATTTAATTATGTATTTCTTCCTGGTTGGGAAGAGGGAATTTTTCCAAATCAAAGAAGTTTAGATGAAAATGGAAATAAAGGGCTAGAGGAAGAAAGAAGGCTGGGTTATGTGGGAATTACGAGAGCAAGGAAAAACTTATATATATCATACGTTAACTTCAGAAAACAATATAATTACTCTATTTACAGGTCAATACCTTCAAGATTTCTATCTGAACTTCCAGATGACAACTGTAAGGTTTTAAAAATATCAACTAAAGAAAAAGTAGATAAACAAAAACTGTCAAGCTTAGTTAATACAAAGTTCGACATTGGTGATAAAGTTTCTCATGACCAATTTGGTAAAGGTTTAGTATTAGGAATATATGATGACCAGTTGCATATAAGGTTTGAAAATGACGATAAGATCACAAAAATATTCTCAGACTATGTAAAGAAACTTTAAAAGTTTGAAAAAAATCAACTTTATAATTTCTAAAAAAAGAAATGAAAAAATTTCTAAAATAATTTACTACTTTGAAAATCTCTCATATAAATTTTTAGATGAAAGTGTAAAATTTGAAATATTTTCAGATAAATTAGATCAGGATATTCCTTTACTTAAAAAAATTTGCATCGACGTGAATTACACACTAGAAAAAGTTTCGGTTAAAAATTGGATCAAAGAAGTAAAAAAAAAAGATATAAGTAGCGAAACTGAATTGTTTATTTTTCATCAAGGTTTCAAAGATATTTCTACAACAAAAAATAAAATTATTATTCCAGCCGGTTTATCCTTTGGTACTGGGAGTCATCAGTCAACAATTCTAATAATAAAAATTTTTGAAAAATTGAATAAAAAGATTGTTTTTAACTTTCCTTTAGATATAGGTACAGGTACTGGAATTTTGTCATTTATTTTAAACAAAAAATTGAAGAAAAAAATTTACGCTACAGATATTTCTTCAGACTCAAAAGATAATTTTGAAAAGAATAAAAAAATTAATAAATTAAACAATTTGTTATTTTTTAAAAGTTTTGGAATGAATAATATAAACTTAAAAAAAAAAAAATTTGACTTAATAGTTGCAAATTTACTTTTAAATGAACATAAAAGTATTATTACTAATGTTTGTAAACATATTAAAAGACGAGGTTTTTATTTCATATCGGGTATTTTGGATTCACAAATCAACTATTTCATTGTCTTGTTACGATGTTTTAATTTAAGATTATATGATTCAATGAAATTAAATGGTTGGGCTTGCTTAGTATTTAGAAAGTATTAAAATGTTAAATTTCCATAGCTTTAAAAAAGTATTCTTAAAAACAAAATTTGACTATTATTTAGTTAATTCAACTGACGAATTTCTTAATGAATATACACCAAATTCAAGCATGAAGTTAAAATGGCTAACCAATTTTACAGGATCAAATGGTATTGCGCTAATTGGTAAAAAAAATAATTATTTTTTTACTGACGGCAGATACACATTACAAGCAAAAAAAGAAATAGACTCTTCCTTTAAAATAATTGAGATGCCCAAAACCAACTTTTTTGATTTTGCTAAAGAAAAACTTGTTAGAAAGAAAATTCTTCTAGATTTCAAGACCTTCAATTATAAATTTCTAGCTCAGCTTATAAAAGCAACTTGTAACGATAATAAAGGAATAGAACATGATGCAAAGGATCTAATATATTCACTATGGAAAGATCGTCCCCTTTTAAAAATAAAGAAAATTTTTAAACTTAAGAATGAATTTGTTGGTGATTCTGTATCAAAAAAACATCGGAATCTTTTTAAAAATCTTAATTCCAAATTCATCATTATCACATCTCCGGACTCTATATGTTGGCTTTTAAATATAAGAGGGTATGATCTTGAGAATTCTCCTTTAGTTCTTAGTAGATTGATTGCTACAAAGAAGAAATTATATGTTTTTATGGATTTGAAAAAAGTTCCTATGAAAATGATGAAAAATGATAAATTAATTTGTTTCATTTCATCCTCTAAATTTGACACTCATTTACGTAAAATAAGTAAAGAAGACAGCATCTATCTTGACTCAAATGTTTCATATTTCTATTATAATTTATTAAAAAATAGCAAAAATAAACTTACTATTGGTCAAGACCCGTGTAAAATAATGAAAGCCAGAAAAAATAGTTCTGAGATTAGATACAGTAAAAGTGCTCATCTTAAGGATGGTATTAGTCTAACGAAATATTTCTATTGGCTTAGTAATCAAAAATTTAATGAACGATTAAATGAATTTTTAGTTGCAAGTAAATTAGAAGATCTAAGAAAAGAGAATAGCGATTATTTTTCGCTAAGCTTTCCCACTATTTCCGCCGTTGGAGGTAATGGTTCAATCATTCACTATAAACCTAACGAAAAAAACAGTAACAAATTAAAAAAAGGTCAACTTTATTTGTGTGATTCTGGAGGACAATATTATGGAGGTACAACTGATGTTACCAGAACAATATTTCTAGGGAAACAAAAACCAAAAAAGGAATTTACTGAGATGTACACTCGAGTATTAATTGGTCATCTAAACCTTAGTATGATTAAGTTTCCAATAGGAACTAAAGGATATCAGATTGACTCATTAGCAAGATTTTCTCTCTGGGAAAATGGAGTTGATTTCAATCACGGTACTGGTCATGGAGTAGGGAGCTTTTTGAATGTTCATGAAGGTCCGCAATCCATATCAAAGAATTATAGTAACGTAGAATTACAAGAAGGGATGATAGTCTCAAATGAACCTGGTTTTTATAAAAATGGTGAATATGGAATAAGAATCGAAAATTTAGTTCTTGTAAAAAAATCGGATACTAAAAATTTTCTTGATTTTGAAACACTAACGATGTTTCCTTATGAGGAGAACTTAATTGATAAAGGAATGCTTAATACAAAACAAAAAAATTGGATAAATAATTATCATAATACTATCTTTAATAATATTTCGCCCCACATTTCAAATGAAGAAAGGGTTTGGTTGAGAAAAAAAACTTTTAATCTTACTTAGAGTCGTGGATAAGTTTTTTTGCAGCTTCAATAGCCTCGGGGGTTATCTCTTTGGCAGAAAGCATACGTGCAATTTCCATTACTCTTTCTTCACTATCTAATTTTACAAGTTTTGTTTCAAATTTACTTTTACTTACTTTGTAATGATTTTGTCCAAAAGATGCCACTTGTGGAGAGTGCGTGATAACACACACCTGACGATTTTCTCCTAGTCTTCTAAGCCTTTGTCCTACGGCAGCTGATACAGCCCCACCTATTCCACTATCAACTTCATCAAAAAATAGAATAGATGTTTTATTCTTGTCTGCTGTTACTTTTAAAGCCAACGCTATTCTACATAATTCACCTCCAGAAGAGATTTTTTTTATTTCATCCATTTTAGATTTTGGGTTTGTTTGAATTTTAAAAGTCACTTTATCTTGTCCTTTGGCATTATATTCTATTTTTTCAATAAAGGTTTTAAAATTTGCATTTTCTAATTTTAAGTCTAGAAATTCGTTATTAACCTTTGTATCAAGCTCCATGCAATTTTTTAATCTTTGAAAACTAATCGATTGTGAATAGTCGACAAGAATTTTTTTTGTTTCATCTAGATCTTTTTTTATTTCCAAAAGTTTATTTTCTCCCTCATTAAGTAATATTATTTTACTTCTTATTAACTCTTCTATGGAAGATAGTTCACTTTCACGAACGTTATGCTTCTTTGATAATTTTTTATACAACGATATTCTATCTTCAATATCATCAATCGATCTATTACCGTCCTCTAGGTTTGTATAATTTCGGAAGAATTTTGAAATCTCTGATATTTCTAGGACCATTGATTCTAGATTCTTTATTTGCTTAGATGACTCTTCATCTAAAAGTTCTTCGATACTATTTAAAAGTTTCAAATTTTCNGAAGCTAGGTTTTCAATTCCTGGAATACTATCAGATGTAAAATTAGCATTNACTTTTGATAATGTTTCGTTAATTTTAATAAAATTTTTTATAATTTTTCTTTTTTTTTCTAATTCATCAAATTCATCAGAAACTGGATTTAAATTTTTTAGTTCTTTTAAATCGTAATCGTATGCTTCTTTTATATCATTCAAATTTTTGAATTCATCTAGTTCAATTTTGTATAACTTTTCTTTAGAATTCAAATCTTCCCAAAGTGTTTTAAGTTTACTAAGCGNCTCTTTNTTAGTTCCAAAGTTGTCCANTGTGTCTATATGTGTTGTATTATCAAGTAGTCCTTGTTCAGAAAATTGGCTGTGAATTTCAATTACATCTTCAGTAAGCTCCTTTAATGTATTTAGACTTACAAGTGTGTCGTTTATGAAAGATTTAGATCTTCCACCNTCATCTACTATTCTTTTCACAATAATTTCGTTATCTACNTCAACTCCAATTTCATCCATTNTTTTTAATATTTCTGGAAANTNATNTATATCAATAACTGCTGTGATAATTGTCTTTTTGCCCTTTTCAGGTTTAATAGATGACTTTGTTCTTCCACCGGAGATNAGGGATAAAGAGTCTAGAATCATAGATTTTCCAGCACCGGTCTCTCCAGTAAAAACTGATAGTCCATTTTGAAAATTAATTTCAATATGTTGGATTAGAATTAGATTTTTAATTGATAAATATTTTAGCATTATTAAAAAAGTTCAAAATCTTTATCTTTCAAGTTATCCAAATCAATTGCTTGTTTATTATACTTTTTAAGATTCACATTGATTTTATATTTTTTTGCTAACGTTTCTCCCTCTTTTTTCCACAAGGATTTAGGAAAATTATATGAAAGAATCTTATATAAATAGTTTGCTTGTTTAACCAAACCAAGTGAAGTATAGGATTCGATTAGTCTATAGAGCGATTCTGGGGTATGAACAGATCTTTTATATTTTTTAAGTATTTGTTTATACCTTTTTATTGCAGCTAAATAATTTCCTTTAGATTGATAAAATTTTCCAATTAATAATTCTTTTGAAGATAAATGATTTCTCAGGATTTTAATTATTTCAAATGACTTTTTTTTATATTTTGAATTTGGATATCTATTCGTTAATTCTAAGAATTCCTCTAGTGCTTTTGATGAATATTCCTGATCAAGTTTGATGTTTGGAATTCTCTCATAGTAAGAATAACCTTTGAGAAAGATTGCATATGGAACTAAAGGATGGTCAGGGTTGAGTTCTGCAAATTTTGATAGTGATAATATTGCTTCATCGTATTCTCTATTACTATAATGTGAGAACCCAATTAACATTTGTCCTCTTGCTGACCAATCGGAATAAGGGAACTGAATTTCAAGCTCTGTAAACCTTTCAATCGCTTCATCAAATCTTTTTGTTTTTAATAATCTTAGCCCTTCATTGTATAGTTCGACATCGTTATTAAACAGAGTATTATTAACTATAGTTTTATCAGATGAACAAGTATTAAGTGAAAACAAAAAAAGTGAAACCAACAATAATTTTTTCATGTTGGATAGTTTTAAATAAATTAATCGGTTAATAAAGTTTTTTTTTATTTAATTTGAACTTACTAATTTATAATTTTGCTCTGATTCAAATATTTTTTGGATCAGCTTGATATTCAGTTTGTGGCCAGATTGGGAAGTGTAAAAGGAGCCAACTATTTTCTTACCTGCAAGTGCTATATCACCTATGAAATCTAAGAGCTTATGCCTTACAAATTCATCGCTAAATCTAAGACCTTCCGGATTAAGTACTTTATTTTCGTCGACTACAATTGCATTGTCTAATCCACCTCCAAGAGCTAATTTAGCTTTTCTAAGAGACTCTACATCTTTTAGTAATCCGAAAGTTCTAGCTTCACAAATTTGTGACTTGTAAATCTGTTTATTTAACATGAGTGAGATACTTTGTTTTCCGATTACTTTATTAGAATAGTTAATTTCGGTTGAAAACATCGTGTAATCAAAAGGTAAAACACGAGCAACCTTTTCGCCCTCAATTATTTCAATGGGCCTAAGTATTTTCACATATTGTTTAAATGATTGCTGATCACCGATACCAACTTTTTCAATTTCATCTACAAATTTTTTCGAAGAACCATCATTAACTGGAACTTCATGGTTATTTAGATCTATAAAAACGTTATCAATGTCTAAACCATAAAGTGCCGANANTATGTGCTCTACTGTAGATATAGTATTTCCNTGTGCATCGCCTAAAGTTGTACAAAGTTGGGTAGATTTAACATTCTCNAATGAGGCATTTATATTAAATATTTTACTTTTTTTTTTTATTCTAAAAACATAACCAGTGTTAATCGGCGCGGGTGAAAGCTTCATTGTAACTTCTTTACCAGAATGAAGACCAATACCTGTAAATGTAATGGAATTGCAAATTGTTTTCTCAGTTTTAGCAGTTTTGAGCCTTGGTGGTGTAAAATTGACGAATTTTGTTTCACCAAATGATTTTCTTTTTAACAAATTCATAAAATTATTATACGAATTAGAAAATTAAAGGCCATTCACAAAAAGTTACATAATATTACAATTTAAGCGTAGCTTTCTTCTATCCAATTATCTAGTCTATCAATTGCGTTAAAAACTTTGGAGGACAGTATTTTCTTTGTAATTTGAAGTTCTTTGTAATTCTGAGCTAACTTAATCATCCCTAAGATCGTACTAAACTCAGGCTTATTTGAAAAGAAACCTTGGTTTTCACCTGACATACTTATTCTGCAATACCTATTAAAAATGTTTTCTCCAAGTGAATTTAGGCCATATATTTTCGATGCACCTCCAGCAAGAACTATACTTTTAACACTCACTCTTGTGTATATATTATCAAAAACAAAGTCTCTTATAATCTCAAGAATCTCTTCATATCTAGGTTTTATAATTCCAAATAAAATATTTTTATTGATATTTTTTTGCTGAACTGAATTAATTCTTATTTCAATGTTATTATTAAAATTAGGTGATAAGGTTCCATGCAAAATTTTGATAGTTTCAGCCGTTTCTCTTGTAATTTGCAAGCCTTTATATAAGTCATCAGTAACGTTATTTCCTCCGAGCGGAAGGACTTTTGAAAAGATAACTTTATTTTCTTGCATTACNACTACTTTTGTTGTGGAAGCTCCAATATCTATACATGCAACCCCATCATTTTTTTCTTTTTCTGTTAATGCTGAAAAAGCCGAAGATATTCCCGAATCAAAAAAATTATCAACGTTAATATTGATTTTTCTGAAACAATTTTCATAGCCTTTAAACAAATTATCATCAGTCAAAATATTTAAAGAGGATATCCCCAAGTTATTGCATTTTTGAGTGATTGGTTGACTTGTTATCTTATCCTCATCTAAAATAAAGTTCTGTGGAAAAGAATGAATAATCTTTTTACCTTTAATTTTTGATTCAAGTAGATTCTTTTTGAAGATTTTTCTAATATCCTTTTTTGTTACACCTAAGGAGCCTGTATTAATTTTACATAAGTTTTTTTTTTTGAATTGAGTTAATGTCAGTAATACTAGAAAAAAAAATATTATTCTTATTTTTAAAGTTTTTGCCAAGAGTATTTTTTAAAACTTTTTGAAGAGTAGAGGAGAGTTTATCAGAATTACTTAAACAAAAATTTTTTAGTCCCTCACTTTTTTGGTAATCCATACCAANAANCTTAGGTTGTTTGTTTTCAAGCTTAAAAGACAAACAAACAATTTTTCCGAAGCCTATATCAAATACTACAAAAGTTTTATCATTTTTAATTAAATCAAACATTTTTTATTACTTAAATATATCCTTTCGTATATTCGCATATCAAAATAAGAAAAATTATCATAAACTTCTAATATTTTAATATTTTCAAATATATTTAAAACTTTATCAAGTTTTTTTGTGAGTAAATTTACACATTTATTATCTTTCATAATAAATAACCAACTTCCATCATTTTTTACTTGCATTTGTCTAACGCTATCAGCAAATTTTTGTCTTTTATTAAGCAAATTTGTAAGTTTTCTAAAATCAATTAAGGATTTATCTCCAAAAATTTCAATGAGGTTATCATCGTTAAATTCTGCATATTTTAATATAGATCCATTATGATCTACATACTTTCTTTTTCCATTATCAATCCAAACCATTAAAGGTTTTTTTTCTGTTACATAAATTATTAAATGACCATCATCTCTTAGTTCAAACATATAATTATCAATTTCGTTGATCTCGTCTAATTTTTTTTTNAGCATATTTCGNTTATAATTTAANAATTCATTAGCTTGNCTGATATCTAGTGATCTTAATAAATAACTTTTTGAGGTATTCTTATTATCAATGAAAGAAATTTTAGTAATTTTTTTTTTGAAAAAGGAAACTGTGGAAAATTTTTCTTTAAGTCCACTAAAATCAAATACATCCGCTAAATCCTTAAATTTTATCACTATTAATATAAATATTGAGATAATAACTAGGGTTAATACTTTTCGCATATAGGGTTATTAATTAATATTTCGCAAAGTTCAAAAAAACTAATTTTTGTTTTTGCCATTTCTGGAAGTAATGATAANTTTGTAAGTCCAGGCTGAGTATTAATTTCCAATAGATATATTTTTTTTTTTTTTTCATCATATCTAAAATCAACCCTACTTACACAATTACAACCCATAGAATTGTGAGCTTTAATAGATGACTTTTTAAGATCATCCGTTATTTTTTTACTAAGCTTAGGGTTGATTATATGTTTAGCCACATTAACATACTTATTATTATAGTCATAAAGTGCACTATCGAATTTTATCTCCATAATTCCACACACCTTATTATTGACAATTCCTACTGTGATCTCACGGCCATTAATAAAATTTTCAAATATAAATCTATGTAAATTCAATCCAATTTTTTTAATAAATTTATTCAATTCATCTTTATTTTTTATAATATTTATTCCATTACTTGATCCCCCATTTACTGGTTTTGCTATTATCGGAAATTTTTTTAATTTCTTATTCCGCGGATCAATTTCGTCTGGAACAGAAATTTTAAGGCTTTTAAAAAAAGCTTTTGATTTTTTTTTATCCATTGACATAGACGACGCTAGAACACCAGAATGAGTATATGGAAAACCTAATAAATTCATTATTGATTGAATTTGACCATCTTCTCCAAAATATCCATGTAAACAATTAAAAATAACATCTGGGTTAAAAGCTTTTAAATTTTTTATTAATTTAATACAGTCCTCATCTACGTTTATTAATTTACAATTATAATTATTTTTTAAAACTTTATACACCGCAGAGGCTGATAATTTTGAAATTTCATATTCATCTGAAATTCCACCTGATAAAATTACTACTTTTTTATATTTTTTTATATTTACCAATTCTTGCTATTTCCCACTCTAGTTTTATTTTATATTTATCCCATACTTTTGTTCTTATTTCTTCACCTAAAAGTTCTAAATCAAGAGAAGTTGCTGATTTATTGTTTATAAAGAAGTTTGAATGATGTTCAGAAACCATTGCCCCTCCACAACTCTTACCTCTATATTTAATTGCGTCAATTAGTTTCCACGCTAAGTGATTTTTGGGATTAGAAAATGTACTTCCTCCAGTTCTTACTCCGACTGGCTGACTCATTTTCCTTTCTTTGATAATAGTTTTAATTTTATCACTAATTGTTTTTGTCTTAGCATAGTTCACCTTAAATTTAGCACTGATAACAATATCATCACCTAATGTAGAGCTTCTATAACCAAAAGTGATATCCTTCTTTTTTTTCACTACTTTTTCACCAACATTATTTATAACCTCACATTCAAGGAAGTTATCGCAAATTTCATGACCATAGCAACCCGCATTCATTTTTAAATTACCACCTAGGGTGCCAGGTACTCCACTTAAAAATTCAAATCCTGTAATATTATTTTTTAAACAAAATTTTGAAATCTCAAAATCTTTTGTAGAACCCCCAATTTCTAAAATAGATTCTTTTTTATAAAGCTTAATTTGAGAGAAAGATTTACCTAGCTTTATAACAATTCCGTTGATACCGCCATCTCTAACTATTAGGTTCGAACCAGCACCAACTATAAAAACAGGAAATACTCTTTTAAAATACTTTAGGATAATACTAATCGTTCTCTTTGAATCAACAGTAATAAAGCAAAAACATTTACCTCCCGTACCGAACCATGTTTTTGAACCTAAGTTATAATTAAAAAAAAAGTTATTTTTATTAAAATAATTAAACATCTCACTCTATGTAAATTGAGAATTTTTGGGCAATATTTGTGCTTAAGCCTGCACCTAAAAATATTATATTATTTTCATCTTTATAAAGATCTTTTAGATCTTTAAATAGATTTTGTTCTTTTTCCACTGCTTTTATTATTTTATTATTTTTAAATTTTTTTTTGAATATTTTTTCAAGATGTAAATTTGTTATTTTTTTTATATTTTTTTCACCCGCGGAATATATAGGCAAAATAAATATAAAGTCTGCCTTTGAAAAACTTTCTATGAACTTTTTTAAAAGACCGTTGATTCTGGTATATCTATGAGGTTCAAAAATGGCTACTACTTTATTTCTTGTAATTTTTTTTAAAGATTCTAGCGTAGTTTTAATTTCACTCGGATGGTGTGCATAATCATCTATTATCATGGATTTACTACTCTTATTAAGGATGGAAAATCTTCTTTTAACCCCAGAGAATTTTTTCAAACCTTCATAAATTTTTTTTATTGGTATATTAAGCTGGTAGCAAACACTAAAAGCGCATAAAGCATTTAAAACATTATGTTTTCCTATAAGAGGTATTTGAATATTTTTTATAATTTTTTTTGATTTGAAGTTTATACAAATATCAAAAGAAGAAATAGAATTCTTTAGCGTTTTAATGTTTTTTGCTATAAAATTAGAAGATTCTGAAGTGCCAAAAGTGATGATTGGTTTTGACTTTATATATTTAATTATACTTTTACTATTTTTGTCATCGTTACATACACATAAAAAACCATAAAATGGAATCTTCTCAGCATACTCTATAAATACCTTTTTGATCTCATCTATACTTTTATAGAAGTCTAGATGCTCAAGATCAATATTATTAATTATACCAATAGTTGAAGGTAGTAAAGTGAATGACCCATCTGATTCATCCGCTTCCGCTATTATAAATTTACCATCACCTAGTTTTGCATTTGCACCAATACTATTTATGATTCCCCCATTAATTACTGTTGGATCTAGTCCTGCATTTTCGAAAATACATGCAATCAATGATGTTGTAGTTGTTTTACCATGTGAGCCGGCAACCGTAATTGAGGGTTTTAGTCTCATAACTTCAGCTAGCATCATTGCCCTAGAAAAAATAGGAATTTTTCTTTTTTTAGCGGCCTTTAGTTCGACATTATTTTTATTAATTGCCGATGAATAAACAACTATATCAACGTCATTAACATTTGAGGTGGAGTGATTTAGAAAAACTTTCACACCTTTTTTTTTAAGATCTTTGATAATTAGATTTTCATTTTGATCGCTTCCACTAATTTTAAATCCTTTTTGAAAGAGTATTTTTGCAATAGCACTCATTCCAATACCACCAATTCCAATAAAATGAATCTTCTGCTTTAAAAACATCAATTAGCTACTCTTTTCATTAAATCTGTGATAGAAAATTTTTGAATATTTTTTTGACTATTATACAATTTTTTTTTTTGTTTTTCCAAAAAAATTAATTTTTCGATTTTTTTTGATAATAATTCTGCACTTAGATTATTTTCATCAAAAATAAAACATCTATTACTTTTCTCAAACTCCTTGGCATTATAATATTGGTGATTATTCATAGATGTGGGAAGGGGAAATAGTAAGCATGGTTTAGAGAATGTCCCAATCTCTGCTAATGTTGATGCACCGCATCTGCAGATAATTAGATCAGCATTATAATATTCTTCATAAATATTATAGAAGAATTTTTCTATTTTATGCTCTACCTTAAGTATTTGGTATTTTTTTTTTATTTCCATTTGATCATCATCTCTAGCTTGTTGAATTACAATTAACTTTTTTAATAGAGATTTATTTAATTTTTTTAATGACTCAGGAATTATTGTTGAAAAAACTTTTGCTCCTTGACTTCCACCTACAATAAATATCCTCTTCTTTTTTGTTTTAAAATTTGCGATCTTTTTTTTCCTTCTCAAAGGTATACCAGTATAAATTGCATTATTAGGAGCAAATTTTGTTTTAGGGAAGGTGATAGCAACAATATCAGCGATTTTAGACAATATCCTGTTTGTCTTTCCCATAACTGCATTTTGCTCATGTATTATTATTTTTTTTTTTTAGAATTTTTGCAGCTACTAATGTTGGAATTGAAGAATATCCTCCAAAGCCAATTATGATATCAGGTTTTCTTTTTAATATGATAGCAATATTATCTAAAATACTAAAAAATAATTTTATTAAGTTGAAGATTAAAAAAAGATTAATTTGTATTTTAGCTGTAATAATTTTTCTATATTTCACCTCTAATTTTTTTAAATATTGCTCAGTTCTTTGATCCGTTAGAATTAAAGTCTCATAGCCTTTGAGTTGGTCAAGTACTGATAATGCTGGAAATAAATGTCCTCCAGAACCTCCTGCAACAAGAAATACTTTATTCATTAATACCATCCCTTATTAAAACTAGTATAAACCCAATTAGTAGCGCACTTGAAATCAAAGATGATCCCCCATAAGAAATAAAAGGCAGTGTCATCCCTTTAGTAGGGATTATATTCAGCGTAGAAGAAATGTTTATGATAGTTTGAAATAAAAAAATATTTGATAATCCAGTAAGTGATGTAATTGTAAATAGATTTGAAGATCTTTGACATATATAATGAATTCTGACGTATGGAATTACATAAAGAAGTAAAATAATAATGGCAACAATGATTCCTAATTCCTCTGATATTAATGCATAAACAAAGTCCGAATGCGAGTCTGGAAGTTTCTTTGAAATTACACCTTCACCTATCCCTTGACCAAAAAGACCTCCGCTTTTAAAGGAGTCAATTGATTTCATAATTTGATAATTATCACCAATATCGGAAAATAAATAGTTCATTATTCTGAATCTTACGTGATCGAGTATAAAAAAGCATAATAAAAAAACTCCTAAAATAAATGATATAATAGGAAATAAAATCTTTGACTTTATATTAATAGTAAATAATTGAATTATCCATACAACGCAGATTAATATAAACATTCCGAAGTCGGGTTGAATTATTAATATTAAAGAAATCAAAGAAAGACAAAAAAGATTCACAATTAGAGAAAAATCTTCCTTTATTTTATATCGAACAAATAATAGAGAACTTAAAATTATAAAGGTCGGTTTGGCTAGTTCTGAAGGTTGAATTGAAAAATATGTTAAGTTAAGCCATCTTGTTGCTCCTTTTGTTTCCTGAGAAACTATTAGTGCTATAAAACATAAAATTATGGATAGAGAAAATAATGAAAAAGATAATATAATGATTTGCTTTGTAGAAAGTTTTGAAATAATAAAGATTGTAAAAAGACTTAATAGGCAGAAAACTAGATGTTTATTCCACATCAGATTCGATTTTAGATTTACTGTTCCAAGCTTTTGAGACGCACTTGATATCGCTATTACACCAATAAACAATAAAACCAAAACAGGTATAAAAATAATTTTATCTATACTCCCCCACCAACTATTATTTACTTGACTATTTTTCAATTTTAACACTTTTTTTTACAGTTTTTTTAAAAAAATCACCTCTATCCTCAAAGTTTTTAAATTGATCAAATGAAGATGCACATGGAGAGAAAATAACATTTATTTTTTGATTTTCTTGCAGCGCAAGCTCTACAGCTTTAAAAATAATTTCTTCAAGACTTTCTTTATAAATAGAATTTATACCACATTTAATCAAAAATTCTTTGAATTCTTCTCCAGATTCACCGTATGCAAAAGATTTTAAAATATTATTGAGATTTTTCTCGATACCAGACAGTCCTCCAACTTTTTTTCTACCACCTAGAATCCAGAATATATTTTCATAACTCTCAATTGCTGAAATTGAAGAATTAACATTAGTTGATTTACTATCATTATAAAAACAAATATTTTTGTATTTCCCGATATATTCCATCCTGTGTTCTAATACTTCTATGTTTTTTAAAGATTCAACAAAAAGGTTTATATTTTGTTTCAAGATAAAATTTACCGTATAAGTAGCGAGGATGTTCTGAAGATTCGCCTTAGTTAAAGCTAAACTTATCGATTTCTTATTTATTTTAATACTCTTAGAGTTTATAGAGTTAAAAATTGTTATATAATTATAGGATTCCTCGAGGAAAATACCGTCATTTAATTTTTTTTTAACACTAATTTTAATTAATTTACTCTTATATTTTTTCTTAAATTGATTTGCAATATTATTACAATTCTTATCATCAATACAAATAATTGCATGGTTGGATAAAGTTTGATTTTTAAAAACTTTTTCCTTGGAGTTTATATAATTTTTTAAACTCATATGCCAATCTATATGGTCTGATGAGATATTTAAAAGTATTGCGATATCAAACCGTAAGTTATTTATTTTAGATAATTGAAAGGAAGAACACTCTATGACTAACACAGAATCTTTTTTTATTTTAAGTTCTGTAAATGGAATTCCAATGTTACCGCATGCTTGAGCTTTTAGAAAATTCTTATGACATAAAGAATCAGTAATAAATTTGGTCGTTGATGATTTTCCATTTGTTCCTGTTATTCCGATCAGATAATTTTTTAATCCTAACAAATGAATCAATTCAATATCTGAAATAATTGGAATCTTTAGAGATTTTGCAATTACAACTGAGTTATGTGGACTTTTTGATTCATGATTCATACCTGAACTTAGAACTAAAAAGTCAGTATGCCTGAGGTTCTTTAAATTAGGTTCCTTAATATTAATTTGTTGTTTTTTTGCTAAACCTCTTATTTCAGAATTATCATCCCAACAATAAATATTTCGGAAATTTAACTTTTTGGCTAGAGACATTCCTGAAATACCTAGCCCTAAAATGAAAAGAGATCGATTAATTATTGTCATCTGAGTTTAAGACTTGCTAGACCTACTAGTGCAAGTATAATAGATATTATCCAGAATCTTATGACTATTGTCGATTCTGACCATCCTTTTTGTTCAAAATGATGATGAATCGGGGCCATTCTAAAGATTCTTTTTCCGGTGGTTTTAAAAGAAATTACTTGAGCAAATACGGATAGCGCTTCTAAAACAAATATCCCCCCTATTATGGATAAAATTATCTCATGTTTTGTAGCGATGGCGATAGCACCAATGGCCCCACCCATAGATAAAGAACCAGTGTCGCCCATAAATACCATTGCTGGGGGAGCATTATACCATAAAAAACCCAGACCAGAGCCTATCAACGCGACACAAATGATAACCAATTCTCCGGTGTCACTAACATAGGGGATTTTTAAATACTCTGAATAAATAAAATTCCCAGTAAAATATGCTATAAAGGCAAAAGACAATGCAGTAACCATTATTGGGCCAATAGCTAATCCGTCTAAACCATCAGTAAGATTAACAGAATTAGCGCATCCAACAATGACAATTGAAGCAAATAAATAATAAAAATTTCCCAAGTCAAAATATAATCCTTTTGTAAACGGTATGAAAACAATATTTTTATACTCTGGATTAATTATATTATTTATAAAATAGATGAACAAAAAGCTGACACAAAATTCTAAAATAAGCCTTAATCCACTTTTGATACCCTCAGATGAATTGTTTTTTAGTTTTTTATAATCATCAAATGCACCAATAAGACCAAAACTAATAGTCACGCCAAAAACTAACCAAACAAGTTTGCTACTTAAATCAGTCCATAAAATCACCGAAATGAATAAAGAAATTAGAATTAGCATACCACCCATGGTTGGGGTACCAACTTTTGTTATCAAATGATTTTTTGGCCCATCCTTCCTGATTGGCTGACCATTTTTTTGAACACTCTTTAACTTTTTTATAAATTTTGGCCCAAGAAATAATGAGATAAAAAATGCAGTAAATAAGGCACCACCAGCTCTAAATGTTAAGTAGTTAAATAAATTTAAGAAATTAAAAGAATCGATATACTGCGTTAAATAGTAATAAAACATTTTCAGTCACTTTCTATAAGCTGTTTGGATATTAAGTTTACCTTGGATGAGTTGGATCCCTTAATCATAATTACATCATTTGTTTTTAAAACCTTTAGAATTTCATTATAAATTTTTTTATAATCCATGAAATGAAGAGATTTAATTGTTTTAGGCAAGCTTTTTCGGATATTAATTGTATATTTACCTACAGTGTAAACTATGTCAGGTTTAACTTTCTTCAAGGTTTCGGAGATTTCAATATGCATTTTTGTTGAATTTTTACCTAATTCTAGCATATCACCAATTATACAAATTATCCTCCCTTGAATTTTTTTAAAATTCAAGAGGTTTTCTATAGATTTTTTTAATGAATCTGGACTGGAATTGTATGATTCATCAATAAGTATAATTTTTTTTTTGTTTACTCGAATCGAATGTAATTTTCCTCTACCTTCAATTGGACTCAGTTGTTCAATCTTTTTTTTTAAACTCTTAATTTTAAGATCAAGAATTTTTATTAATCCTAGGATTACGACAATATTTTTTTCCCAGTTATTAAAGCTTATCTTTCTCTGAAAATTATAGTTTTTATCAAGAATTTTAAATTCTACTATTTCATCTATGTATTTACTTTTAAAATATTTAAATGAACAAGCGCTTTTTTTTCCAAAACTATAAATTAAGTTAAATTTTTTTGACGCTTTATTCTTTAAAAATTCATAAAATTCATCATCATGTGGAATTATTAAAGAATCTTTGGGATTTGAAAAAAAAAAATATCTGACTTTTCTTGTGCAATTGATTTCTTATTAACTAAATTTCCAACATGTGCGGAACCTATGTTAGTAATTATATTTACATTTGGTTTTGCAATCTTTGCTAACCGTTTGATTTCACCTTTATTATTCATTCCCATTTCTAAAATGCATATTTGAGATTTTAATGGCATATTACANAGNGTTAAGGGCATNCCAATTTCGTTATTAAAATTTCCATAGTTNCAATATGTTCTATAATCAGACTTTANAACCGAAAACATCCACTCTTTTAGTGTAGTCTTACCCGTACTTCCNGTAATCCCAANAACGACAAGGTCTTTAATNCTTTCTCTTGAGAATCTAGCTATATTGATTAACGANTGTNTTGTNTCNTCTACAGGAATTATAGGAAACTTTGNGATAACTTTTTTTTTTTCACCTATTACAGCACTTGCNCCATTTTTAANTGCTTCATTTATAAATTTATGNCCGTCAAATTTTTTTCCTTTAATTGCGATGAACAAATCTCCTTTTTTNACTTTNTTTGAATCNATNACGATNTTTTTAACTTTTATGTTTTTATTAAANTTATTCTTTAAATCAAGNGNCAAAAAAATATCGTTAATATCCCAATTATTCATTTGAACTCAGCCTATCTAAGATGACCTTTTTATCAGAAAAAGGAATTCTTTTATTCNTTATGATTTGATAATTTTCGTGNCCCTTTCCTGCTACAAGTAATATATCTCCAGNTTTTANATCATCCATAGCTTTTTCAATTGCTTTTTTTCTNTNATTTATTGTTAAAACACCCTCTAAGCTNTTTTTTAAAATTCCTTTTTTCATATCTTNAAATATTTTTTNTAAACTTTCATTTCTAGGGTTATCAGATGTTAAATAAATCTTNTCACAGTACTTTAAGGCCTCTTTAGTCATCAATGATCTTTTGGATGAGTCTCTATCNCCACCACAACCAAAAACAATAATTAACCTACCTTTAATTTTATCAGATAAGTTATATAAAACATTCTTNAATGCATCTGGAGTNTGAGCATAATCAACAAAAATTCTCTTATTATTANTGTCATATANTTTTTCCAACCTTCCATCTGGATCAGATAAACTTATTTTCTTAATTTCTTTATTNAAAANATTTTCACCATAAACNAAAAGTAAAGCACATATCTGGTTGTATACNTGGTATATNGCGCTACANTTAAAATTAATNACAAACTTTTTANTATTNATTGAAACATAAACTTCAAATCCNTCCTTGATTTTNNTAAGTTTCAATAACTTAAAATACCTTGCTTTTTTTCCGTAATCTAAAATCTTAAGATGATTCTTTTTNGAAATNTTTTTGAAATAANCTGANTCCTTAGNATCNGCATTNATTACNACANTNGTATTTTTATGATAGTGTTTTCTTAAAAGCAAAGATTTNCAATATCTATAATTCTTGAANGTTTTGTGATAATCAAGATGATCAATTGTTAAATTTGTAANAGCAATTTTGTCGAATNTTATATTTTGNAATCTATTTTGCTCNAATCCTATACTTGATGCTTCAAANATTACNCGTTTGCAGTTTNGTTTGCTTAACTCATTCATATATTTATGATTTANNATGGATTCNTTTGTAGTAAGATTAGTATTAGATATCTGTTTATTATTAAAGATTANTCCNAGTGTTCCAAAAATACAATTTGATATCTTTTGATTGGAGCTTATTTCAGCAATATAGTGAGATATACTNGTTTTNCCATTTGTTCCTGTGATAGCAATTTTTTCATTTATTGTGTTTGGATAAATCAAAGATGCAATTTCACCAGCTAATTCTCTAACATTTTTTGTTCTNATAATTAATAAATTTTGGTGATCTTTNTTTGTTTTGAATCCTTCTCTTACTACAATTCCNATATNCTTAAATTTTTTTAGATCTTTAATATACTTTTCACCATCATCTTTAAATCCCTTTACTACAGCAAAAATAAAATTTTCTTTGANNGTTTTAGAATCAAAAGAGATTCCCTTGATATCAAAATTTTTTATATTCTGAACATAGTAACTGACATGACATTTCTTAAGAATTTCATTTATTTTCATTATGCNAATATTTAAAATAGTTATTTTGAATTAATATTGGTGAGATTTTACTAACAATTTTTGAAAACGTTGGTGCGGCCGTATTGCTACCAAAACTTTCTAANGATAAGCCTGTATTTCTTTGAGGTTCATCAAAAAGAACAAATGTCAGAAAATTTGGATTATCAATTGGGAAAACTCCTATGAAGGAAGTAATNACTTTTTTCTCTGAATACTCTCCATTTTCAACTTTTTTTGATGTTCCTGTTTTCCCGCCTAATTTAAGACCGGTTACATTGGCAGTTCTTCCTGTTCCATTTTTTACAACTTTTTCTAATAAAAGATTGATCATTTCCGATGTTTTCTTTGATAACACTCTTTTATTACTATTGTTTAATTTTTGCTTAATAATAATGGGTGTAACACTTAACCCTCCATTAACTAAGGCTGAAAATGAAGACACCAAACTTATTGGAGATAAAGAAATTCCATAACCATAACTCATAGACTTTGAATATGTATCATTCCAGATTCTTGGCCCTTTGTTAGAAACTACATTAAGACCATTTATTTGTGGATGATCTGTTAGACCTATATTTTTAAATAACATCTTTTGTTTTTCAATACCGATCTCATCTATAATTTTAATACTAGCAATATTTGAGGAATGAATAAAAGCTTGATCAAAATTTATTGTATCAAGTCTTATATGACTATCGTTTATAGTACTTTTATTTGTTAATTGGTAGCCTTTGGAAATATCAAATTTTTTTTTTATTACGCTAGATTTCAATTCAAAAGCTAAGGCTGCGTTAAACATTTTTAAAGTTGAACCCATTTCATAACGTGCCTCAGTAACCAAGTTGTTTTCAGTAAAAGCTTGTATTGTTCTTGGAAAGTTTGGATCAAAGTCTGGAAGTGAGACCATTGATAATATCTCACCATTTTTGACATTCATCACAATAGATAAAGCNGATTTAGCNTTATAAAGCTCAAGACCTTTAATTAACTCGTCTCTTACAATATTTTGAACNTTNAAATCNACTGTAAGNCTTAAATCATTACCNANAGATAANGTTGANTCAAAATTATTTTCCAACTTACTTTTTAATTTATCAATTTTAAANCCAGTTAGATGAGAAAANATATTATGNTGCGGATAAATCCTTTTCTCAGATGTTTGNAATACTATTCCTGGATCACCAANTTTTTTTAATTCATTAATTTCATCTAAGGANAAATNCTTTTTNAATAAAATATATTTTTTTTNTNTATTTAATTTTANTAGATGAACTTTATTNGGAAACATTTTTGTTANTTTTTTAAAGAGTTTTTCTTTNTCTAGAATATGTNTAAAATTTATATAAAGNTCTTTTGTTTTTATNGAAGTAGCAAGNACNTCTCCGTTTCTATCAAGTATTTCTCCACGNGTAACNTCAGTTTGNGTATATTTTNGGTNTAAGTNNGTTTCATTNAAAGTAATNTTTATNAGGTTGATCAAAATAAAAATCAGAAATGNTAATGAAATAATAAAAAATAAAAGATTTACTTTTTTAGCAAANTTTTTCATNTCTTNTTTTNGTGAATTTAAAATNAGGTCATTACTATCATGAAAATAAATTTGTTTTGANNCTTTGCCAATATTTTTAGGAAAGATGTTATCAAATATTAATCCAGTAAAATTTTTTTCAGTCATTTTTATATTCGATNATATCTTCTTGNTAAATTGGTAANAAATTNAACTCTTTTGANTTAATTTCTTGNAGTTTTTTNGGCCTTGTGACNTAAGATAAATCAANCTTTAATTTGTTAATNCTATCGTCAATNTTTAACATTTTACTTTCTANNTTTTTAATTTGATTNTCTTGGTCGGATACNAGAATTTTTGTNAATATGGTTAAACATAAAGTTAAAAAGAATAGAATTAAGGATAAACGNTTCATATTTTTTCTGCNACTCTNAATTTTGCTGATCTAGATNGTGAGTTAATNTTTATTTCACTAGGACTTGGCAAAACTGGTTTTTTTGTGANTATTTTNAGNTGACCAGAAAGCTCAGATTGNTTTTTTATAAAATTTTTTACTATTCTATCCTCTAAAGAATGAAAAGCTATAATTGCTATTCTCCCCTTTTTCTTTAAAATNTTTATACTTTTATTTAAAAAGAATTCTAACTCATTTAATTCNTCATTAACGTATATTCTTAATGCTTGAAANACCCTNGTAGATGGATTTTTAAATCTATCAAAATTNACTCTTTTTATTATTTTTGATAATTCAGATGTGGTATTTATNGATGCTTTTNCTCTTGAATTTATTATTTGTTTAGCAATCTTCCTNGAGTTTTTTTCTTCACCATAATAATAGAATATATNTGCNAAATCTCNCTCAGAATAATTATTTATTATTTCTTTTGCTGTAAGTTTATTATTATTAAAGTCCATTCTCATATCAAGNGGNCCATCTTTTTCAAAAGAAAATCCACGNGATGGATTATTTAATTGAGTNTTTGACATNCCCAAGTCTAAAAGAATTCCGTCAAANTGGNNTTGATCAATTTTTTTTANAACNGTNTCTATTTCNCTNAATTTATTACAAAAAAAAAAAAAATTATNTTTAAATTCTTTTGATANTTCTTCAACAAAGATTTTAGCNTCTGAATCCTGNTCTATNGCCACAATATTTGCNTTTTCAGANTCTTTAANAATTGCCTTTGNATANCCNCCNTGNCCAAACGTACAGTCTAGATAAANACCNTTATTTTGTGGTNTTATAAATGAAATGATCTCATTCACCATTACAGGAAAATGCGATAATTTTTTATCCATCAATTTGCTTGTCTTCTTANGAATGCNGGNATCTGTAATAGATCATCATTTATNTCATTTGNNTTTTTATCACCATTTATTTCAACCTCTTTATCCTCCTCANCNATANTACTTTGAGAATCATTTAATTGTGACAAATTATTATCNGATAGTGNGGGNNNNGAAGATCTATCNTTCAAGANATCAGTTTTTTGNGAANCATTTTCTTCAGAAATNTCTCTNATTTCATCAAAAAANTTAACTTTACCTTCTTCTATTTTCTTNTCCACNTTAGTATTTTTNCCAAAAATTTTTGAAAACAATGATGNTTTTTTACTTACTTTAATATTTTCATCTTGGATCATCTTTTGTTGATCTTTCAAATCATCATCTATTGATTTTTTAGATTCATGTAGATTAATTTTAAAGCCATTTCTTTGTTCACTATTCTCTTGAAGATCTGAGTTTAATTGATTTAAACTTTCATCANGAATTTGAGTGTTAGAAAACTCATTTATAATAGCTTCATTTGAATTATTTGAATCAATAAGATTTTGGTAGTAACTTTCTGATTCAATTCCGGTNGCAATAACTGAAATTCTAAACTTTCCGTCTAATTTGTCATCTTGTTGAATACCCCAAATTAGATTTGCGTTGATATCAACCTCCTCCTTGACCTTTGATACAGCTGTTTCTACTTCATGTAATGATGTATCATTTCCACAAGAAATATTTATTAAAACACCCTTTGCACCTGAAATTGTGTTATTTTCTAGAAGTGGGTTGGATATTGCTCTGTCTGTTGCGGCGTTTATTCTATCTTCTCCTTCTGCTATTCCAGTACCTAAATGAACCTTACCTGTCTCACTCATAATTGCTTTAACATCAGCAAAGTCGTGATTCATAATTCCAGGTTTCACCATTAAATCAATTATACTTTTCACCCCATCAATTAAAACATCATTTGCAAATTGAAGNGAGTCAATGACCGGAGTGTCTGGTCTTGCNAAATGAAATATATTCTGATTTGGAATAACAATTAAATTATCAACATATCTTTGTAGTTCNATAACCCCCTCATCAGCTCTATTAATTTTTCTATTACCTTCCATTTCGAATGGTTTGGTTACCACACCTACNGTTAGAATACCTTTCTCCTTTGCAACTCTTGCTATCACTGGACTNGCTCCTGTGCCAGTACCACCTCCCATTCCAGCTGTTAANAAAACCATATTAGCGTCCTGAAGATATTGTTCAATTTCATCTATTACTTCTTCTGCTGCTTTTTTACCAAGTTCTGGNTCAGCTCCTGCTCCCAAACCNTCTGTACANGAAGGNCCAAGTTGTAAAGTTTTCTCTACTTTTGAGTGTTTAAGTTGTTGACTNTCAGTGTTAACGTTNAGAAAGTCAACTCCCTCGATGCCAGATTCAATCATACTATTTATTATATTTCCTCCAGCTCCCCCCACNCCTATTACAAGGATTCGAGGTGATAAATTATTATTGTGTGATGGCATTTTTAGATGAAGTGTCATAATTGCTCCCTAGTCATACTCCTTTTGGAATTGGTTTTAAGCGNGGGTTTAGTTTTTTTTCACTCGCNCTTTTAATAGTAAGTTCTTTTATTTTTTTATATNTTTCAGGATTCCACATCTGAAAAGTAGGTCCCAAACCCACAAATAGAACNTCATTTTTAATGANTGCGTGTTCGATCAACTTCTTTGGCATGACAATCCTACCTTCTTTNTCGAAGGGAAGTTGTTCAGCTTCACCGAAGTATANNGAAATCAAATCAAATTCTTCTTGTGAGTATTCATTATTATTATCNANGTCATCNGATATTCTTTCCATACGGTCTATTCCACAAGCGTCTATGTTTGAACCTTTNTAGGAAGGAAAAGCAATNAANCCCTTAAAACTNTGTTTTTGCAAAGAANTTCTAAAATTTGATGGTACAGATACTCTGCACTTTGAGTCCATTTTATTAATNGTNGTTGACAAAAATAAAGCCATAATAATCCTTAATTGGGATATTATGGGATATTATGGTATTTTCAACCACTTTNCAAGAAAAAAAATACTAGATGGCATATAAGCCGGATTCTGTTCCTATATTTTAAGGNTGTGACTATTAATCTTGAACAACTGTTACCAGTTATTTCTAGCATCCCACCAAGCTATACGCAGAGCAACGCATGTCATAAAAAATGACNAGGCTTACTTGGACTTGCTCCCAAAGGGGTTTACAAAAACCTTCCTTGTTACCAANGAAGTGGTGAGCTCTTACCTCNCCATTTCACCCTTACCACAAATGNGGCGGTATATTTTCTGTTGCACTTTCCCTAGGGTTGCCCCCGCCGGACGTTATCCGGCTTTGGTGCTCTGATGAGTCCGGACTTTCCTCCTTAAAAAGGCAGTCACACAACCATCTAGTATTNTAAATAAATCAAATTTGAATAGTTTTAGTCAACATTTTTTTATTTTTAATTAGATCATTAATTTTATTCATACTTGTTAGTGTTAATTTTTTGTNNAGNANTTTTGGGAGATANNTTCTGTGAAAAGCGTTGATGATAAGTTGATTGTTGNTATNNTGTTNGTCTATTTTAATNTAAGGNTACCCANATTNTTTTAGTCTTCTCAAAAAAACGAANTATTCCGANTCTTTTANTCTTTCATTATTTATCCTATCTNTTACCCANTCTAGCCCAAGATTTTTATAAATTTTTTGCCATGGAAANTGAACCCCAGGNTCNATCTTTCTNNTAGGNGCAATATCACTATGTCCTAAAATATTCTCTATATTATANTCTTTTAGCAGTTTAATTANTAAATNAGAAAGAGAANCCAACTGTTTAGAGGTATAATTCTCTNTAATTATTTCACCGGAATTTACAATTTCAATTCCAACAGATCTACTATTAATNTCATCATAANTNCCCCACATTGANTCACCAGCATGCCAAGCTCTTTTATCTAAATCAACAAGATTNAAAATATCACCACTTTTATCAATCAAATAATGACAACTNACCTTTCTTTCTTTAGATGTAAGTAAATTTANAGCATCAGTAAATGTTTTTGTTTCGGTGAAATGTATGATTACAANAGAAATATCAAATTTTCTTTGNTCANAATTATCAGATTTAAATTTGTTATATATAATCGGTTGACTCATTTTAAAATGTCTTTATAAAATCTTATAATGAAGTTTTTAGNAATACTTTTCACTTTAATAGTTTATACCCAAACTTTCTCGGAAGAAAAGGTTTTTAGTGTTAAAACNGCTACTAATTTATATATGCAGCCCGATGCCTCATCTCCNNTNATTTATCCTGTTGACCATGCAAAGGAGCTCATAAAAAAAAAAAAACAAGGAAATTGGATNAATGTCCTNGATGAAAANACAGGACTCGTNGGCTGGGTTTTAGATGAAGACTTTTCAGAATCAAAGCCNNAGAAGAAANTTAAATCAAAAAANTNTGATNTNACTTTTAATAATTTTAAGTCNAGAGTGCTTGAAATGAGNAAGTCAATNAAAGAAGCNATTGCNATAGANACATTTTTAGATGTTAAACATTTGGGTGGNGCAGCAGCACTCATAATCGCCGATGACGATTGGTTTANTGGAAGAAGACATGCTAACCAAGCATTTCAAGTTTATGAACTTTGGAGAAACGAAAATCAATCTCCGTCTTTTTTATCATTNAGAAANACTAAAAANGANGAACAGTTCATNGTGCTTTCTGGNCCACANAGACCAAGATATTTAAAATCAAATAAAAAATAGTGTTNTTTAGACTTACAAAGTATTTAATTGCAATCGCTNNAANCNTATCAANTCTCTTTTTCGGGTTNGTATCATTAATTGATAAGGAAAAAGTTATTGAAAAAATTAATGATAAAATTAANTCNGANNTTGGTAAAGATATAAAATATGACCATGAAATAGATNTAAANTTTTTTCCNTTTCCACAAATAAAGCTTAAAAATATAAAATATTNTGATAGGNGTTTNAATTTTAATCTTNACGNAAAGGAATTGAANTTAACTTCATCTTGGAGNTCAATACTAACNCTTGATCCNNANATTNNAANTTTACANTTATTNGAACCAAAATTAAATATTTCTTCNAAAAAACTAGTTAAAACTAATTTNATTTTAGTCAATAATTCTAAAGATTCATTTTCTGATATAAAAAACTTATCAAAGAAATTTAAGAGAGTAATAATTGAAAATGGAATTTTGATNTTCGATCAGAGTGGTGTTGTTCATGAACTCAAAAATCTAAACGGNTCACTTAATATTGATAACTATTATGATCTTCAANTAACATTTTATTATNCTAATATAAAATCTAATTTNAACTCAAAGATTTTCGGNANATTTGAAGATGGTTTCAAGTANCAAGTAGACCANAGCTTTTTAAATAAAAATAAAGTNTTCTANAATGGTAATATTAATTTGAAAGANAANACNTNAATTNATGGNAAAATTAGTAGTAAAAAACTNGATTTAGATGAAGTTTTTATAATGCTATCAAAATTAAATAATTTNAAAGATTCNNATTNCTTGTTAGTTAATAANNCNAAAAATAGTGAAGTTGANGCAAAATTTGANGTTGCTGTNGAAAAAATAAATCTTAAAAANANNCCCTTAGAATNNACTACTTTTAAAATTATTATTAAAGANGATACTNTGTNTATAAANNANTTTAANTCAAATTATCTNGATGCAANNTTTAAATTAGATNGTGAATANNATTTTATTTCAAAAAAAATAAAGGGTAAANTAAAAACAGAAGGTTTGTTGATNGATGAAAGTTTTTTTCAGCCTNAAAGTAAATTTAAAATAAANAAAGCAATTTTNACATGCACAATGGATTATANGTTTGATAATTCANTNNAAAAAAAATCACTAAAANATTTTTCAATAAATAAAGGTAGTTGTAAGTCAGNCAACNTTGCAATAACTGGAGTTGATNTAAAAAACATTTTATCTAANGTNGATAACATCAATACTTTCCANGATTTTTTTGATTTATTCAACCTTAAAAAATTNGNNGGAATAACNCAACTGAATACACTTTTTTTTAATTTTAAANTTTTTAAAAATATTTTAAANATAAGNAACTTTGAGACTAAAAATGAAGTTGTAAAAATTACATCATTTGGGAATTACAATATTATTTCCAAAGATTTAAATGCAGACAATAAAATATTATTAAAGACGAAAAAATTTCCGTCTTTACCTGAATTCTCTGTTTTTATTGATGGTAATTTGGAGGACTATAAAGTCACCTATGATTTTGAGAAAGTAAAAGCTGTTATATTAAAAAAAGGAATTGGCAATCTGATTGGTAAAAGGAAAAAAATAATCATCAATCCTAAATCTATAGATAAAATTTTAAAGGAAAATCCAATTAAGGAATTGAATACAGAAAAGCTATTTGATCTTTTTCTAGATTAAGATATTTTTGTCATTTTTTTCGGATCAATTATTAAATCAAACTCTTTTTCAGTTAAATACCCAAGTTTTACAGCAGATTGTTTAAGTGTAATTCCGTCTTTAAATGCTTTTTTTGCTATTTCTGCAGATTTATCATAACCTAATCTAGGGTTTAAAGCTGTAACTAGCATTAAAGAATTATCAAGATTATAATCTATTCTTTTCTTATTAGCTTTGATATTTTTTAGACAATTGTTTGTAAAGGATCTGATGGAGTCCGATAGAAGTGCTATAGTTTTTAAAGTAGCGAAAATTAAAAAGGTTTTATTTGCATTTAATTGAAAATGTCCTTGACTACATGCAATTGAAATTGATGACTGAAGACCCAGAAGGTAAATACATACTTGAGCCATTGATTCACATTGGGTTGGATTGGTTTTTCCAGGCATGATTGAGGATCCTGGTTCATTTGAAGGAAGAACTAATTCACCTATTCCTGAGCGCGGTCCTGAACCAAGGAATCTTATATCATTACATATTTTGTAGCATGCAACAATTAATGTATTAAGTGCACCGGAAAAATTTAATATTGGCTCATGTGATGATAAAGATTCAAATTTATTTTGAGACTCTCTAAATGGTAATCCAGTAATCATTTGCACTGCTTTAATAAACCCAGAAATAAATTTTTTTGATGTATTTAAACCAGTTCCTACGGCAGTACCACCTTGTGCTAACTCCATTAACTCTTTCAAACTATCTTTTATTCTCTTTTGTGCATTTTTAATTTGTGATACATAAGTCCCAAACTCCTGACCAACAGAGATGGGTGTTGCATCTTGCAAATGAGTTCGTCCAACTTTGATTATATTTCTAAATTCTTTTTCTTTTTTCTGTAAGTTTTGGATAAAATAATCGATTTTTTTTAACAAATTTTTATTAGTTTCTAAAACTATTGAGATATGCATCGCAGTTGGAAAAGAATCGTTTGAGGACTGTCCCATATTACAATGGTCATTTGGATGTATTCTTTTATATTTACCAAGTTCTTCTCCAAGGCTTTTATTTGAGTAATTAGCAATAACTTCATTTAAATTCATATTGGTTTGTGTGCCNGAACCTGTTTGCCAAACACTTAATGGAAACTCATTATCAAGTTCTCCATTTATAATTTTATCGCATGCGTCAATTATTTTCTCGCCAATTATTTTCTCTAATTTACCAATTGCAACATTACTTATAGCAGATGCTTTTTTTTGGACTGCAAAGGCCCTAATTAACTCTAAAGGTATTTTCTCATTACCAATCTCAAAGTTCTCAAGGCTTCTTTGAGTTTGGGCCCCCCAAATTTTCTCTTTAGAAACNTTTATTGTTCCAATACTATCTTTTTCAATTCTNTATTTAGTCATTTTTTCCTAAAGTCGTCTAAAGTTATTATTTTCTCTTTATTTTCTTTNTCTTNTTNNTTTTTTTTANTTTTTTTNNTNCCNNCANCACGTTTCNTATTTTTACTTTTCCTCAACTCTAATTGAATACTGAATTTAACAAATGGATCATAAAACTTTACTACAGAATCAAAGGGTACTTCAAGAGTTTCCTTTTTCTTATTGAAAAGAAGNGTAACTGAAAACTTTNGNNNTTCTACTTTAAGGTTCCAATACTGATTTTGTAAAACAATTGTCATTTCATCTGGATACTCTTTTAAAAATTTTGCAGGTATTTTGACACCTTCAGACTTTGTTTTAAATGTTATATAAAAACAATGGTGAGAAGATATTTTAGATTTAGATAAATCTTTTAAAATTTCTCTTACAACGTTCAAGATAGCGCTATTGATTCTTTNACCGTAGTCTATGTAAATTTTTTCCATGATTATATTTAATTTTATCAAAAAAAATTATTTTTTTAAATTAGAAACATTATTTAAAAAAATAAAATAAAATTGTTAGGAGTGTAATAAATAACGAAATATATATTATAAGTCTTAAAAACTCGTACATTTTAGATCATAATAAATTTGTAATATTTTTATGAATAAAATAACCAACTATTAAAATAACTATTCCTAAAAAATAAGCCTGAAAAAAACTAAGGTTTAACTGTTTGGAGAAAAGAAAAGGTATAAAGAACATTAGGGAAATTGGAACACCAACAAAAATACTTTTTGCAAAACTCACCGTTTTATCAATATCCTTATGTTCAACATATGAAAAAAGAATTGTAACAAGACTAACTAATGGGAGAGAAACAATAAAACCAGCTAATATTGGTTTTTTAAAAGACAACCAACTTGCGAAAGATAATATTATGGCTGAAAAAATGACTTTAACTAGAAACAGCAATTCATCAACCAAAAAAATTTTTAATTTTTGATATAGGATTTCTCAGAGGTTCATATACTTTGTCTATAAATTTGATATGGTCAGATAGTTTTTTTTCTAATTTATTCACTGATCTTTGTAATTTATCAATTTTGTCTTCAAGTATTTCAATTTTTTCTAAATCATTCATCTTTTTCATATTATTAATTTAGTAACTATTAAAATTTAGTAAACAATTTTTAATTTTTTTAAAATTTGAGACGTGATTTTATTATATACTTTTTGTTAAAATTATCAGGAAATTTTTCTGGCTCCCTAGCTTTTGAAATAATAACGAATATGAGAATTGAAATAGAAAGAACGATATTCAAATAAATAAAAAATTCAAAAAATTCAGTAAGCATGATTATATAAACGTCAATACTATAAATTTGTTAAACTATTCCCATTCTAATTCCGTATAAACTTTTGTAATGTTAGAAGGGTGATAAATATTATAAAGAAGCCAGTTTTCTTTATTTTCTTTGGGAAAAGTTTCTATTGCTTTCGACAGAGAAAAATTTTTTTCATGAAACTTTCGAGTGTTATCTATCAAACGATCGAAATAAGATAACATTGGTTTTAGGGCTTCATTTTTTTCTTTTACAGGGCCATGACCAGGGATAATCAAATTTATATCTAATTTACTAGTTTCTTTGAGGTTTTTTTTCCACCCTTTAATACTTGCTCGGATTGAGGGAGTTCTTTTAATAAAAATATTTTCAGTCCAAAGTGTCTTTGTTTTTTTATCTATAATTGATAAATCATTATCTGTATGTCCACTTTGCCATGCCTGTATCTCAATGATTCTATTTCCTAAATCAATACTTAAGTTTTTATTAACATCAACAAATTTAGTAATTTTAAAATTATTAAACTTTTTTACAGATTGATCTCGTGTATTTACTAATTGAAGATTTTTATAAAACTCGAAATTTGCATCAAGGGATCTTTGAAGCTTTTTATGACCAATTATTTCAGTTGAACCATCGATAAATATATTTGTACCAAAGTAATGGTCAGGATGTGAATGAGTTATAACAATATAGGATATTGGAAGATTTGAAATTTCTTTAATTTTTTTATAAAAGGCCTCACCAATTCTTGGAGTTCCACCAGTGTCAATGACTAATATAGAATTATCTCCTACAATAAAACCAATGTTTGCTATATCGCCTTTATTAATTTTATTAGTATCTTCTTGAAGACCAAAATGAACATAAATTCCATCTTCAACTTTTTTTAAATCAAAAGAAAATGATTTTGTTGCAAAAATAGAAATTAATAATAAAAGTAAGTAAGTGAAATGGTTGCGAAACATCATATATAATCACTACATGAAAAAAAAAAATAATCCAATATAAATTTTACAAATGGTAATAAGAATTTCTCATTTTATAATCATCGTTTTCTCAATGATTTTTACTAATTTAAATTCTAACGACTTTCTCATTTTGCAGTCAACTACATCCACTAGAGATTCTGGTTTTTATAACTTCTTACTACCAGAATTTAAAAAAAAATTTAATATTGAGGTTAGAGTTGTTGCAGTTGGAACGGGTCAGGCAATCAAAAATTCTGAAAATTGTGATGCTGATATTCTAATTGCACACCATAAGGAGTCTGAGCTTAAATTAATAGACAGTGGATTTGGTTTATACAGAAAAGAGTTCATGTATAATGATTATATCTTAGTCGGCCCTAAGTCTGATCCGACTTTGCTTACAAATAATATCTCAATAGAAAGTGCTTTGGAAAATATTCATAACAATGAGCTTCTTTTTATATCAAGAGGAGATGATAGTGGTACAAACAAAAAAGAACTAAGCCTATGGAATAAGATTAATTTTATCCCAAATCCACAAACTCATAAATGGTATTTGTCTATCGGACAAGGGATGGGTGCCTCGTTAAATATGGCAGTTAATAAAAATGCTTACTTAATAACTGATAGAGCAACCTGGATAAGTTTTAAAAATAAAAGGAACCATGGTATATTAGTTGAAAATGAACCTTTATTGTATAATTTTTACGGAGTGATACCTATAAACCCTGAAAAGTGTCCTAATGTAAAATATTATGAGTCAGAGAAGTTTGTAAATTGGTTGCTTGATGAAAAGACAAAAGAAAAAATTAATTCTTATAAAATAAACGATCAGCAGTTATTTTTTACAAAGATCAAAAACTAAAATAAATTTTGATTAAAAATTAAAATGTCAGTGTATTAATAAAAAAATTTAATATAAGTTACTTACAATGAAAATAGTTTTTACTTTTTTACTTTATTTATTGGGTATTCAAGCTTCTTTATCTGCTTCACCTCCAATAATGGACCCTAACATATGTAGTTCAGAAGAAAAAAAAGATAGTTCCTGTGAGCTTCATTGTATATCGAAGGGAATTGAATCCAAAGTGTTGAGCCTTGATTATATCTTTAGTTATCTTCTCTTTATGGACGATAATTCATCAAAAATAAAAAAATTTTACTTTTGTTTTAAAATTGAACCTAAGTCAAATGCTCCTCCTAAATACTTAGTTTAGTTTTCAAAGAAAATAACAATCAAACTTAGGAGAAGATTATGGCTATAATCACAATCTTATTTATGATATTTCAATTTCATAAGGCATTTGCTGATAGCATTCAGCTACCAGATTCACATGCACCAATTTCTGTTATGGGAGATCATACTCACAAAAAAAAACGAAGTTATGTTTTCATATAGATTTATGAACATGCAGATAGGTAAATTATTTAATAATAATAAAAAACTTTCAACAGATATTGTTATGAGTGCACCAAATGCGGCTTCTGATGGTTCAGGCTCTTATATGAATGCACCAAGATCAATGTCTATGGATATGCATATGTTTGGTTTAATGTATGCTCCTTCTGATAGGTTGACAATTATGTTGATGAATAGCTTTTTAGAAAAAGAAATGACTCAACAAAGAATGAGAATGGCAGGCGGAGCAAATTTTGATGTAAATTCATCGGGTTTTGGAGATTTAAAAGTGTCAGGTTCAATTACATTGCTTAATGAAATCAATTGGAAAAATAGTTTTTTAATAGGATTAAGCTTGCCCACTGGGAGTATTGATAAAAGAGGCAGAACTCCGGTATCAAATAACGCAAGATTAGGATATGGAATGCAAAATGGAACTGGTAAATTTGACCCATATTTTTTAATAAATAATGTAAACATAATAAAAAAATTTAGATTTGGAGAACAGATACATTTCAAACTACCTGCATCAGGAAATAATTCAAAAGGTTATAAACATGGTAAAGAATTAGATTTAAATTTGTGGATGTCCTATAGAATTTTTAATGAGTTGAGCGGTTCTGTTAAACTTTCTTATAATTATAAAGATAAAATGAGTGGTTCAGATAATGAAATGAATAAAAGAATGAGCCCAGTCATGGATTCATATAATCACGGTTATCAAAAATTTAATTTAGGCATAGGGCTGAATTTTATTAATCATCAGGATTTTCTAAAGAACAACAGATTAGGTTTTGAGTTTTTAGTCCCAATTCATCAAAGATACCAAGGTATTCAAATGGGGGAGAGCTATAAGATAGTTTTAGGGTGGCAATATGCTTTTTAAGTGTTTCAAAGTATTTAATCATTGAAAAGATTTAAGTAAGCGTAAAATTAATAATATGTTAATAGTTTTTTTAAAAACATTATTTCTTACCATTTTTATTTTAGGGGCGAACCTCTCGTCTGAAGAGTTGGATTCTTGGAATCAACTAGTTAGAAAAGGAGATCTTTTTCTCAAGAAATCTGACCAAAAACCCTTTAGTGGAGTATTAAAAAACTATCACCCTTCAGGAAAACTATCATTAATAGATAATTTTGAAAATGGTATGCAACACGGAGTGTTTAAAAGTTTTTACGAAAATGGTAATATTTTAATGTCTGGCGTTTTTAAAGAAGGTAGGCAACATGGACAGTGGACTGAATTTCATGAAAATGGATCAATTTATTGGAAACTAAACTATCATGAGGGTATAGAAGAAGATGGTTTATTTAGAACATTTCACAAAAATGGTGAGGTCATGTCAGAGGTTACTTACCTTAACGGAAAACCAAATTCTAACTGGCTTCATTTTGATGAGGTGGGAAAAAAGATAAAAATTGAATATTATGAAAATGGAAGGTTCTTCTACGAAGAACATTTCGATTAATAGTATAGTTCAGATAAATTACCCCATTGATTTTTTTTTAATCGTACTTAAAATGTTATATATATTAATTTTTTTAAAGGAGGTGATCTGATGTCTAGTATTTATGATTCAAACAATTTCAAATTAATTAACTTTTTATCAGAGCAACCTTTGATCTTCAGTTGATTTGCTGAATTTGGAAATGTTGTCAAAATACGAAAGGGGGCTTAAGCCCCCTTTTTTATTTGAAAATTTTTATAAGTAGATTTAAATAAGATTTACTTTATTCAGAAATTTTAAGATTATCTGCTGCCAATTTACCTTTATTTTCAGCTACATCAAAAGATACTTTTTGTCCCTCTGAAAGATTTTTAATACCGGCTTTTTCTAGTGCAGTGTAATGGACAAAAACATCTTTTTCTCCATCATCAGGCGCTATAAAGCCGTACCCTTTATTTTCATTAAACCATTTTACTTTTCCGGTTTTCATATTTACTCCATAAATTCAGAGGTTAGTCTGCTGTTAAATTTAATTATGATGATATTTAAAAATTAATTAAATATACATACTAAATCATAATATTAAGTTAACATATTCTTATTTTTTTACAAATAACAGAATTTTTTTATTATTTTTTTAATTTATAAATTTTCCTCTTTTTTATTATTCAAAAAAATTAAACACATTTGGAACAAACNCCCTTNACTTCAAGATTCCAACTTTTGGGTGNAAAGANNTTTTTGTGAATTTTATTTTTAATTATTTTAGATATCTCGTTCAAACGGGACTCAATTACTTTACCACATTGATCGCAGATAAGAAATTGAGAACTTTTATGCAAATGGTCAGCTTCGCATAGTGAGTAGGCATTGAGACTTTCAATTCTATGAATAAAATTATATTTTTCCCAAAATTCAATCGATCTATAAGCTGTTGGTGGTTTTGGATTCTTTGAAATAAGTGCTAGCTCCTTTAGAATATCGTAAGCTTTTAACGGTTTATCACTCAAGGCGATAATTTTTAAAACGTTTTCACGTGGTTTTGTGTATCTGAGTTTATTCTTAATACAAAAATCCAATGCTTTTTTTTCTATTCTCTTTAACATAAAGACAAGATTAGCATAATATTTGACAAAAGTTAATATGTTATATTATTATNGGAAATTTAAATAATCTAATATTTGTAAAATTTTGTGATTTAAATAATGACCGGTTTTTTCAATAATCTATTTTTTTTATTTACCTCTATAGTTATTAGTTTATTTGCAATGAACGAATCCAATGGGAAAGGAGATCTTACAAGACAAAAGGCTATCAGTGTTGAAATTTTACTGAAGGGTAAATCTGGTGAGNTTCATTATTATGANCCAGCAATTTTAAAGTTTGAAACAGGTAGACTTTATANNTTAAAATTGAAAAATCTGAGTGATAGTAAACATTATTTNACTTCNNAAAAGTTCACAGATTCAATTTTTACAAGAAAGATTCANGTAAATAAGGNTTCNGAGAAAATAGCTGAAATTAANGGAAGTATTCTNGAAGTTGAAATTTTTCCAAATAATACTTTAGAGTGGTGGTTTGTACCAATTAAAACAGGAATTTTTGAGGATTTAAATTGCAAAGTCATTGATAAAAAACTTAACAAGTCGCATTCAGACATGGGTATGCGAGGAAAAATAATAATTGAATAAGTTTTAACACTTTGATTTAAGATATATCATATTTATGTCCTCTTTTTTAAAATATAAATTTAACTTGTGTTTAAGTTTTATTTATAACTCCCTTGGCATTAACTCTAAAACAAACAAGGGCGATCAATTGCCTGTCCTTGCCGATTAGACTTCTGTGTCTCGGTGTATAGTCTAAGACCCACTGTTTCTGGGTATTACTCAAAAAGTGTCTGCAAATTAAGGACATTTTCTGCACGGACTATTTCTTGTCATAGTAATCTGGGAACAATTTATTGTGGTCGTTTATCATAATTTCTTTTTAAAGAAGTGCTAATATAGACTCTGGCAGATANGCAAAATTTTTAAGATTTTAACAAACTTTAATTATTGTAAACTCTCTCACATAAAATTTTATTTAGAAGATGCGCGCTTGTACCCTGTTTGTAATACTTCCAATCTTTTTTTGGAGTTCCTGTGTAGTAATTCTTTCCTTTACCCATTTGTTTTTTAAATAACTCATAATTTAGATCCCTAACTTTAAGATTCAAACAATTTACNTCGGAGTAGGTTTTAAATGATAGAATCCCTTTAGGTTGAATGTTATTGTAATCAACTAATTGATTGTAGAAAATTTTATTTCCATTTCTCATTATAGATTTACTATCAATATACAAATCACGTTTATCCATTGAAAATAATCTTATCCAATCAGCAGAGGCAAAAAATGGATAAAAGAGAAACACCAGAAAAACAGAAATTATTTTTTTTTCCATTATAAATTTTACCATCTTTAAAAGAAAATATAAACGCAGAATCCTCAATAATTTTTTAGTCTATCACTTTAGATTTAGACTACCCTTTTTTTGAAAAATAAAATCCCAGAAAACATAATATTTTAGAGAGTGATTTTAGGAACTGTTTGGACTACCTTTAATCCTCTTCAAATAGTCAGAAAATAAGTATCTGTGGAGAAGATTTGTAAAGTGAAAAAAAATTAAAAACTAAAAACCAGGAGAATTTATCCAGATGATTCTTTCGTCAAAATAGAAGAAAACATTAATTTTTTTTTCATTTATTTGAAATTGATTTACTAATACTTCATTGTTGTTTTCTTTCAAAGAACAAACAAAATTTCTTAAATAATCAGAACGAATACCNGTTTTATCAAATTTATCTTTTGGTTTGTTACATAAACCTTCACCAAACATAAAACCTGAAATTTCAGAAGGTCGAATTTTTTTTTTCTCAATGTCTGAAAATTTAGGATTAATTTTTTCTTTGTCAGATATTATTTTCATTATTACATCATAACCCTCTTCATCAACACCAACTTTGTATGATGTACAATGAGTAATTTCTTCATTATTTAAATAACCAAAATACTCTGATAAAAAATATTCTCTGCAATTATTTTCCGAAAATCTGCAGTACGACGATGAAATTATTCCTCCATTATTTGTGCAACCAAACTCCTTTTTAGTGTTAGAATCTCTTTGAGAATTAATGAAATTTGAGGCATTTCTATCAATTTTAGATTTGTAATTTGAAAAGATGCCATAGAAAATAATTAGTAAAAGAATTA
>NHBS01000008.1 GCA_002167825.1 Pelagibacteraceae bacterium TMED13 | reverse complement strand
AGTAAAAAAAATTAAAGGTTCGTTTTCCAACGTAGTTGGATTATCCTTATTTGATGTTAATAACATGTTAATAGGACTAGGTTGGAAAAAAAGTAAATAAGATTATTTGCCTTTAGTACAATTAATATGTAAAACGTTATGATTAAATTATTAATTTATTTTNATAAGCCCANGTNNCTCAGTTNGTAGAGCAAGCGACTGAAAATCGCTGTGTCGGTGGTTCAATTCCTCCCCTGGGCACCATTCTATGAAGTATTTTAAAGCTAAATACATACTTATATTTCTTATTCTGATTCAGGGGTGCAAATCAGAAAAAATAAACTACTTTCCATCAGAAATTGATATTAAATGGATGTATTCGATAAATATTCATTCCTCATATAAAAATGAGATGTTCTTAAAAAGAATAATGATTACAAACGTTAAAAAAGATAAAAAAAACAATAAAGTAGAGTTATCAAAACTTTACTCAGATGGCAGTTACTACACATATGAAATAGATGAAAATAAGAAAACTGTGTTTAGAAAGTCAGTAGTATTAGCATTTAATGAGGGAATAGTTGAACCGGTACAGAAAATAGTTTATCCAGATTTAACATTTAAAACTAATGAATGGGAAACCTTGGAACAGCTATTTTTAGTCAAGGGCTTTCAACCTCCTCTTAGAAATTTCAAGCCAAGATCAAAGTTTAAAATGAATCACAAAGTAATTAGGAGAAATTTTAAATTTAAATCAAGAAATAGATCATTTAATGATTGCATTGAAATTGAGGGAAAAGGAAATGCTAGCTTTATCGCAGATACAAGATCTGGNCCNATTATTGTAGANGTTATAAATAATGAAGTCTTATGTAATAATATAGGTTTGGTTTACCAAAAAAGGTCTGAACTTACGAATGCATCAGCATTTGGAAATATGGAGTTAAAAAAATATCTAATTAATAAGGAGGATTAAACCTTGTCGTCAGTTTCTTTTGTTGTGCCAGTTTTTAATAAAGCTAAATATTTAAAAACCGTTATAAAGTCACTAAGATTACAGACTGGTAATTTTGATAAAGAATATATTTTTGTAAATGATGGTTCAACAGACAATTCTTTAGAGATTTTACAAAAAGAAATAAAAAGTCTTAAAAATTGTAAAATAATTTCTCAAAAGAATAAAGGTTCAGCAAGTGCAACAAATGTAGGTATACGTGCTTCAGAGATGAAGTATATAAAATTTCTTGATGCAGATGACTTAATAATAAATAAAACCACTTTAATTTTATTGGACCTGTTAGAAAAAAATAAAAAGTTTATTCTTGCATATGGTTTGCAAAGGAAAGTCGTAGATATCTCATCTGTGAAGTTAGATGACAACTTGAAAAATTTAAATATTACATATCAAAATAACCCAATCAAATTGGCTATGAGAAATTCAATGTTTAACCCTTCACAATTTTTGGTTAGGACAGATATTTGTAAAATGGTAGGTGGTTGTGATGAAAGAGTCATTCATAGTCAAGAGTATTCATTAACTTTAAGGTTGGCAAATATTGGAAATTTTATTAGGCTAAATTATCCATTAGCTATCTTACCAATGCAAGCTCCAGGACAGATCTCTGAAAAAAAAAATAACCAAATATATAGAGTTTCAAAATCATTGGAATTATTTATCGAAGACAATTCTAAATTAAATCTAAACATTAAGTTGTATGCTCAGCGACGTTTGACAGCAAGAGCATGGAGATTCGTGAGAGGAAAAAAAAATAGAGCGATATATTTTAAATACTTTTTACTTTACTTAATAGGCTTATTCAGGGTGAACATTAATCCTTTAAAAATATGTATTGAGGCAAATAAAGTCTATAAGAAATATCTTGATTAAATAATTTTACCTGGATTCATTATCCCTTTGGGATCAAAAATTTTTTTGATTTGAATCATTTTTTTTATCTCGTCAGCACTTTTAAAATTTTTGAGCTCCTTTCTTCTTAATTGGCCAATACCATGCTCAGCACTAATTGAACCATTAAATTTCACAACATTTGAAAAGACTATTTTATTTATATCTTTTTGAATTTTTTTATATTCTTTACGGTCAAGAATTTTATCAATAAATACATTGAAATGAAGATTATTATCGCCGAGGTGTCCGAAGTTAATTATAAAAATTTTAGAATCAAGTTTTTTTAGTGAAGAGCTACTTTTTTCTATAAATTTATCAATAAAATTAAGTGGCAATGAAACATCGTGTTGTATTACGTTTTTTAAAAGTTTTTCAGCTAAAGGTATTTCCTCTCTGATCCTCCAAAAAAGTTTATTTTCAGATTCAGACTTAGCAATAATAACGTTCATTCTTTTAAAACTAATCTCACTGAACTTATCAATAATAAAATTATTAAAATTCTTAATATCTAAAAAATTTGTTAGCTCAATTAGACAGTAATAATTTCCGGAAAAAGGAAGTTTTAATTTATTATCTAGTTCCTTAGTGAGGTTCACTGAGAATTTGTTCATCAATTCAAATGCCGTGATTAACTCACCAAAATTTTTTGTTATTATCTTGTAAGCTTCCAAAGTTTCACTTATTTTTTCGGTGGAAAGTACTAATACAATTCTTTCGTTCGGTTTTTTGTAAATCTTTAAGGTTGCCGCTGTAATTATTCCTAAGGTGCCCTCGGAGCCAATTAAAAGTTGTTTAAGATCAAAACCTGTATTATTCTTCTTTATAGTTTTTAAATCATCATGAAACTCTCCATTTGGTAGTACAGCTTCTATGCCTAAAATGTTACTTCTTATTGAACCATATTTGATTACGTTAAGACCTCCAGCGTTCGTGGCTATATTTCCTCCTATCTGACAACTNCCTTTTGATCCAAGTGAGATGGGCATCTCAAGTCCCAATGGCTCTAACTTATCATTTACATCCTGAAGAATACAACCACCTTCAAGCGTCACAATATTACTGATAGTATCTACCTCTCTAATTTTATTTAATTTTGAAAGGTTGATTATTATCTCTCCTTTATTAACCCTTGGAACTGACCCACCAACTAAACTGGTATTACCTCCTTGAGGAACAACAGAAATTTTATTCTTGTAGCAAAATTTTATAATTTTAATTACAGATTTAACGTTTTTAGGAAAAAAAATTAATTCAGCTGTGCCTTTGAATTTACCCCTCCAATCAATACAGTGGTTTGTAATTACATTTTGTTCTGTACAAAATTCATTCTTACTAAGAGTTTTTAAAAGAGGCTTTAAAATTTTATTCATTTACTATTTGCTCTATTAAGTCTTTCATTTATTACCTTACCAATTCCTTTCTTAGGGATAGGATAAATTGAAATTTGTTTTTTGTTTAATTTATCTAGTTTTCTTAAAAAATTAAACAAATTAAATGCTGCTTCTCTTAAGTCTGCACTTTCAGATAAATTTAAAAAAGGTCTATGGTTTGGTTTAATAGAACCAAATCCTAAGAACGCATCCCCTTCCTCAGGTATTTTTACATTTAACTTTATTGGTGTGTTTGGAGAATAGTGCTTGAATGATTGTCCTGGTGAATTAGGTTTGCTTACGTCGGACTCATTATGATCATAAATTTTAATTCCTAATTTTTTTTCTAAGAATTCTGAATCTATCACACCCAATCTTCTGATGAAGATCTTTTCAGAGCTTAAATCAATTATAGTAGATTCAAGACCATACTCTGACTGTCCAGAGTCAATAACAAGCTCAATATCTTTTCCGAATGATTCGATTACATGACTCGCTTTTGTAGAAGAAATATAGCCACTCTGATTTGCGCTCGGTGCAGCCACGGGCTTACCAAATTTTTTAATTACTTTCAAAAATATTTCGGAGGACGGCATTCTTACAGCTACTGTATCTAATCCAGAGACCGCAAAATCTAAAATATTTTTATTTTTTCTTCTTGGAAGAATCAATGTGAGTGGTCCAGGCCAAAATAAATTAATGATACTCGAAGTTATTGTATTAATTTCCGCAATATCTTTAAGCATACCTAAGGAGCTAACATGAATAATAAGTGGGTTACTTGAAGGGCGATTCTTTAAATTATAAAGTTTTAATATTGCTTCAGAATTACCTGGATCACATGCTAAACCATATACAGTTTCGGCTTTGACCGACACAAGTCCACCTTTATTCAGAATTTTAGCAGCCCTATCAATCGCATAAGATGACTCTCTAATAAGATTTTCACTCATGCAATTAATATATTNAAAAAAAAAAAATCTAAAACCTTATTTTTTTTATCCTAAACAATTTNTTANTTTTTTTNCTATTTTTCTAAACTTTACCGAATAATATTTNGCCCATNCANTTGGTGNNTATTTTGAGCATTGAAAAGAAATATCNTNNGAATNTTTTTTTTTACANGAAAANTTNTCTAATTGACTNTTAGTCGATGATAAATCTTTNTCTAANGGTTTAAGACAANCTGCAGATGAATCGTGGGCGNTAATTGTTAAGCTTAAANAAGTNAAGCAAAGAATAATTATTTTTTTCATTTTTAACCTCATATTGTTATTATAAAATACAAATTAANAATANTTATGATATNAATCAAATTTATTATTAATATATTCTAAATTCATAACATGAATATTATATTTNAAAATTATTTNGTTTATAATNANTTTGTGGATNCAAANTTTTATAAATTTTTNTANTTTATAGCNTTGTGNGCACTTATTGTTGCAATNATGACNATTTATAAAGGATTAAGTGAAATTAATTTGTTTTTTAACGAAAGGATAAAGATTTAAAAATNACAGATTNCAATAATTTCCTTAATNTCNTTAACTTCATAACTTGCAAATAAATTTTTTGATAATTNTCCATAACCGTANCTTACATAAATAGAAGTCATNTTTAANTTATTAGCNGGTATAATATCATTATCACTATCACCGATCATTACACATTGTTCTGATGAATTAATTTGTAATTTTTGNGAGCANAATTCTAGCATCTGAACACTAGGTTTCATTTCAANTTTTTCGGANGACCCNAANATAAAATCAAAGTAATTNTCTAATTNAAACTCTTTTATAATCTTATCAGTTAGGTATTGNTTCTTATTTGTACATAAACAAACNTTAATATTTCTTTTTTTTANATATTTNAGAGTTGNTTCAACTCCNTTATAAAGTTTNGTNTGGTTTGTACAATTGTTNTAATAANATTCNAGGAACTGANAAATATATNTCTGTACTTTTTTTTCATCAATNTTTGNTTNTATATNGTCAAAACCTNTCCTTATCATCATTTCAGCTCCTCCACCAACNAGGNCGCCTANAATAGATGGCTTAANATCCTCAAACCCTTGTTTTCGCAACACATAATTTAAAGAACTAGCTAAATCAGGTCCACTATCTATGAGAGTTCCATCAAGATCAAATATTACACATTTAAAATTTTTATTCATAAAAAAATATTTATCTGATAAAAGTATTATAAAGATTAGAAACGTTAAATGTCATTATCTATCATTGTATTAGCTGCAGGTAAAGGTTCAAGAATGAATTCATCTATTCCNAAGGTGTTTCANCAAGTAGGNAATAAACCGATGATANGTCANGTTCATGATGTNGCTTTNTCAATGAATCCAAAACTTATNACAACNGTTATTTCTNATGACCTTGAAAGTTTAANCCGTGAAAAAAAGAACAAAAAAATTAAATTTGTAATACAACGAAGTAGGAACGGNACAGCTGANGCAGTAAAAATAGCTCTNAAAAAAAATAATTCATCTAATATAAAAAANACTTTAATCTTATATGGCGANACTCCTTTAGTTGAAGGAAAAACCATNAAAAATGCNTTAAAATATTTTATCAAAAAATCNCTAGATCTATGCGTTTTAGCAATGAGNCCNCAANCAAATGAACACGCATANGGAAGATTNTTTTTTAANAANAAATCANTAGTAAAAATANTAGAGAAAACTGAAATGACAAAAGCTCAATTAGAAAATGANTTAAATATATGTAANTCAGGTATGATGATTTTTAATACAAAAAAGTTACTAAAATATATCGAAAAANTNAANAACNTNAATANAAAAAAAGAGTTTTATCTAACTGATCTTATAAATATTTTTCATAAGAATTCACTTAAATCTGATTACTATCTTTGCGATTATGAACAATGTAGGGGTGTGAATAATATGAAAGAATTATCAAATGCTAATAAAATATTCCAGGATATGAGAAGAAATTTTTTTTTAAATAAAGGTGTTTTCATGGAAGATCCCTCGACAGTATTTTTTAGTGCTGATACAAGTATTGAAAAAGATGTAAAAATCCAACCAAATGTTTACTTTGGTGTTGGTGTTACCGTAAAAAGTAATGTTTTGATCAAGAGTTTCACACATTTAGAGAATACTATTGTCAATAGAAATGTTACTTTAGGCCCTTTTTCTAGAATTAGAGATAATGTAGAAATAGGCTCAGATGCAAAAATCGGTAATTTTGTTGAAATAAAAAAGTCGGATATAAAAAAGGGTGTTAAGATTTCTCACTTATCATATGTTGGAGACGCATTTATTGGAAAGGAAACTAATATTGGTGCAGGTTCAATCACCTGTAATTTTGATGGAAAAAATAAGAATAGAACTATAATTGGATCTGATTGTTTTATTGGGTCTAATACATCTTTAATTGCTCCACTACAAATAAAAAAAAATTCAGTTATAGGAGCGGGTACTACTGTTAATAAAAATATTAAGGAAAATAGCCTTATATACCGAAAATCTGAGTTAGTTAGAAAAGAGAAAAAAAAGTAATGTGTGGAATTTTTGGAGTATTATCTAACAAACCCGTTGTGAGTAAAATAATTCAAGGTCTCCATAAACTCGAATATAGAGGTTACGACTCATCTGGTATATCGTTAGTAGTAGATCAAAAAATTCAGACTATTCGTGCTAAGGGCAAATTGATAAACTTAAAAAAGAAGTTATCTAACAAAAATATAGATGGAACCCTAGGAATTGGTCATACCAGATGGGCTACTCATGGAATACCTTCTACAAATAATGCCCATCCTCATAACTCAGCTAATGTTTCAATTGTCCATAACGGGATAATTGAAAATTATTCGTACTTAAAAAAGGAGCTATTAAAAAAAGGTTATGAGTTTAAATCAGAGACAGATAGTGAAGTAATAGCGCATTTGATAGATTTGAATTTAAAAAATAGTTCTCATGAACAAGCACTTAAAAAAACACTTACAAGGTTAGAAGGAGCATTTGCAATTGCAATACTTTTTAAAGATCAAAACTTTTTAGTTGGAGCTAGAAAAGGAAGTCCCCTTGCAATTGGTATTTCTGATAAATCTTTTTATCTTGGCTCAGATTCGATTGCTCTGTCTCCCTTTACTCAAAAAATTATATATATGGAAGAGGGTGATAGTGTCTTTATATATAAAGATAAATTTAACATTTATGATGCTAAGTTTAAAAAAGTTAATAGAAAGTTATCAATGTCGTCATTTAGTGATTCAGTCTCAGATAAGGGAAATTTTGATCATTTTATGCAGAAAGAAATTTTTGAACAACCTAATATAATCAGTAACTCTTTATCAAGGTTTTTAGACCCAATAAATAAGAAAATTAGTATTCCGGAATTAAAAATCGAATGGAAAAAGTTAAAGAGGATAGACCTTATTGCTTGTGGTACATCTTTTTATGCCAGTCAGATAGCAACCTATTGGTTTGAAAATTATCTTGGAATTCCTTCTTCTGCTCATCTAGCTTCAGAGTATAGGTATAAAAGAGCAAAGAAATCTAGTGAATCTTTATCTATTTTTATTTCTCAATCTGGGGAAACTGCAGATACACTTGCAGCACTTCGACATTCTAAACAAAACAAAAATATCATTTTAAGTTTGGTAAATAATAGAGAAAGCAGTATTGCAAGGGAATCTAATTTTTATCTAACAATTGAGGCTGGTCCAGAGATTGGTGTAGCATCAACTAAGGCTTTTACCGCTCAATTGAGTATTCTTTCATGCTTATGCCTTGTAATTGGTAGAGATTTGGGTGTAATAAATCAAAGTAAGGAAAAAAGACTTACTGAAAGTTTAATTGAAATCCCATCTAATATGTCGGGTATACTTGATATTCGTGATGAGATAAAGAAATTAAGTAAAACTATTTATAAAGCTAAAAGTGTTCTTTACTTAGGAAGAGGGCATTGCTATCCATTAGCTATGGAGGGCGCTTTAAAGCTGAAAGAAATTTCATATATACATGCTGAAGGCTATGCATCTGGTGAAATGAAACATGGACCAATTGCACTTGTGGATGAAAAATTACCAATTGTTTTTATAGCTCCAAAAAACGATCTATTTGAAAAAAATATTTCTAATATGAAAGAAGTATTAGCAAGAGGTGGGAAAGTACTATTGATAACGGATAATCTTGGAATCAATTCGATTGATGATAAATCTATTAAGACGTTAGTTCTACCAGATGTTAATCAGTTTGTGCAGCCAATTATATTTTCACTACCAATTCAATTATTAGCATACTATTCTGCTGTATTTAAAAAAACTGATGTTGATCAACCAAGAAATCTTGCTAAATCAGTTACTGTGGAGTA
>NHBS01000007.1 GCA_002167825.1 Pelagibacteraceae bacterium TMED13 | reverse complement strand
AATTAGAAAATAAAAAAACTCCTATCAATCCAAAACTTAAAAACATCCAAGTTAAAGCATATTGAAGATGGTTATTTCTTAGGTAAATTCGAGTTTGATTCCCAATTGGATAACCACCTGGTCCATTATTTGTTGCTTCTAGGTAAATTTCATTAACAAAAGGTATTTGTAAATATTTACTCATGAGACTTGGTTCTACAAAAAACCAGGTATTTTTAATTATGTCATTGTCTGGTTGAAAATAGCCTTTTCTGCCTGGTATCCTAATAACAACTTCAAACTGCTTTGACTCAATAATCAAATTATTTTTTCTTAATGATTTTTCTTTAAGCTTAAGAGGTATCCACCCGGTATCAAAAACATAAAATTTGTTATCAGAAGTTTTAAAAGGAACTAAAATGTGGAAACCATTATTACCATTTTTACTCAAAGCAGGCATAAACATTTCTTGATCATTCAGTAAAGTTCCTTTGATATTTGCTTTTCTAAACTCGTTTTTTGAAGGCTCCTTGAAAGAATCTAATTGTTCTGGCATTTTTTCAAAATTACTTACTCTCGAATTAATTAGGCTTTCTTTCCATTTTAACCTTTTGAATTGCCATGATGACATTGAAATAAGTATTCCTAATGCAAGGAAAAAAGAAACTAGAGGAATAAACCTAGGCTTAAATTCAATTAATTGTGATTTATAATTAAATCTCATTCCTTGCTAGACTGAGGCCCACCAATAAACAAAGGTGAANAGAAAAAGCCATATTACATCAACAAAATGCCAATACCANGCTGCAAACTCAAATCCNAGATGTTTTTCAGGACTAAAGTGACCTGTGAGGCCTCTNAAAAAACAAACAATAAGAAATAAAGTACCTATTATAACGTGTACTCCATGNAATCCAGTTGCCATNTAGAATGTAGANGGATAAATCCCATCTTCAATTGANAAAGTNGCATGTTTATATTCATANGCTTGAAAACCAGTAAANATTACACCAAGAACTATTGTTANGAATAAGAAAATCATAAAGTTNTTNCTATCATTCTCTCTTAAAGCATGGTGNGCCCATGTTATAGTTCCACCGGATGCCANCAAAATAAAAGTATTCAATAAGGGTATCCCAAACGGNGGTATTAGTTCAATATCTTCTGGTGGAAAANCACCACCNAGTGCATCTTGTCTTCCAATCAACTCTGGACTATCTNCTCCAGGATAAAACGCTACNTCAAAAAAAGCCCAGAACCATGCGGAAAAAAACATTACCTCTGATGCAATGAATAAAATCATTCCATATCTGAGTCCTATTTGCACAACTTTATTGTGAAATTTACCGCTTTTTGATTCATTCACAACATCTTTCCACCAAAGTATGCTGGTTAAAAGAACTGCTGCCCCACCAATATAAAATAAGGTAGAACTTTCTTGATGCATCATAACAACTAGCCCATAGGCTAAAACAAGCAATGCAATTGCNGTAACTANTGGCCATGGACTTGGGTCAACTAAATGATAGGGGTGCTTTTGATTTTCGCTCATAAATTTATCTCACAAACATTGTATACGAAAGAGTAATTTCCTCTAGGTTATTAATAAACTTATCATCTTTTATTGAGGGGTCAATAAAAAAAGAAACTGGCATATCGACACTCTCNCNAGGGTTTAAAACTTGTTCTTCAAAACAAAAACACTCTATTTTATTAAAATACTTTGCTGCTTGATGAGGAGTAACATTAAATACTGACATAGTTGTTATTTCCCTATCTGTCTTATTAACAGCTTTGTAAAANGCTAAACTATTCTCACCAATATTTACACTAACTTTTTTTCTTTCTGGCTCGAAATATAGNGGGGAATTTTTTTCAACTGATGAGTCAAAACGAATATCTATTTGCTCACCTATCTGGATCAAATTTTTTTCTTNTGAAATCANGGGGGTGCCACCATAACCAGTAACTTGACAAAATAGTTTGTATAACGGAACAGCAGCAAAACTCATCCCTAGCATAAACAAAGCAAACAGGGATAATGCAAGAGCGTGATTTTTTANGCTTTTTCTTTCTAACATAACTTAAAATTTAATTATTGTTACNATATAAAAGATTATAGCTAAAGATAATAAAGCAAGACCTAGTGCAATATTTTTTTTTTTATTCTTGTCCATTTCTACAAAGCCATGTCAATTACAAGAAAAGAAAATATGCAATATAAATATAATATAGAAAATTTAAATAACTTGGGAGCATATGATAATTCATCATTATCAGAACTTTTAAGAAGTCTAAACGAAAGATAACAAAAATAAGTATTGAGGATTGATGCTGCAATTATGTATATTAAACCAGAAAACTCTAAAAGAAATGGTAAAGTAGTCACTGCAAATAAGATCATAGAATAAATCATTATTTGCATTTTTGTAATTTTTTTCCCCTTAACTACTGGCAGCATTGGGACTTTAGCTTTTGAGTATTCAATATCTTTATACAAAGCTAAGGCCCAAAAATGAGGTGGAGTCCACATAAAAATTATCAAAAATAAAATTAGAGGGAAAACACTTATGTCACCAGTTGAACAAGCCCAACCTATGACAGGTGGAAATGCTCCAGCAGCCCCACCTATTACAATATTTTGTGGGGTTCGTCTTTTTAACCATATGGTGTAAATGAAAATGTAAAAAAAAATTGAGAAAAATAATAAAAATGCTGCAAAATAGTTTACTGCCAATCCTAATACTAAAACTGAAATTATGGCTAAAATAGTTCCAAACCCTAGTGCATCTAGGGCTGAAATTTTACCCTGAGGGATAGGTCTGCCTTTTGTTCTAACCATAAGCCCGTCTATATCTTGGTCATACCACATATTAATTGCACCAGACGCTCCGGCACCTATAGAGATACAAAGAATAGCTACAAATATCAAGAATGGGTGAATTTGGTTAGGCGCGAGTAATAGCCCACACACAGAAGTGAAAATGGCAAGGGACATTACCCTAGGTTTTAGTAAGGATAGAAAGTCTTCTAATGAGCTTTCATTCGTATCATTTCCTAAAGCGTGATTCCTAGCAGTTTTTGATACCAATTTTAAATCCTTTTAAAAAAGGTCAGGCAAGGGTTCGTACCCTTACTTGACTTTAGGTAAATTATCGTAGGAGTGAAAAGGTGGAGGTGAACTTAGTTTCCATTCAAATGTTGTAGCACCTTTTCCCCACGGATTATTTTGAGCTTTTCTTGCCTTCATGAATGCTTCAATCAAAACAAATACAAAAAAGAAGGCTGCGAAAACAGAAATATATGCACCAATACTCGACACGTAATTCCAACCTGCGTATGCATCAGGATAATCAGGTATCCTTCTAGGCATACCTGCAAGACCTGAAAAATGCATAGGAAAAAATGTTACATTTACCCCAATGAAAGTTAACCAGAAATGAATTTTACCAAGCATTTCACTATACTCTATTCCTGTCATTTTACTAAACCAATAATAAAATCCAGAATAAATTGAAAATAAAGCTCCCATAGACATCACATAATGAAAATGGGCTACAACGTAGTAAGTGTCATGTAGTGCTACATCAATTCCTGTGTTTGCCAATACAACACCTGTAACCCCACCTAGTGTGAATAAAAATATCATAGCTATAGCAAAAAGCATCGGTGTTTTAAATTCTATAGATCCACCCCACATAGTTGCAATCCAGCTAAAAATCTTTATACCTGTTGGAACCGCTATCACCATTGTCGCGGCCAAAAAGTAGGCTCTTGTATCAACATCTAACCCAGTAGTATACATGTGATGAGCCCAAACAACGAAACCAACAACACCGATTGCAGCCATTGCATAAGCCATACCCAGATATCCAAAAACAGGTTTCTTAGAGAATGTAGAAACCACATGGCTGATTATCCCAAATCCTGGAAGTATTAATATGTAGACTTCTGGATGACCAAAAAACCAAAAAAGATGCTGGAATAGCACAGGATCTCCACCTGCCTCAGGGTTAAAAAATGCTGTTCCAAAATTTCTATCAGTAAGCATCATTGTTATCGCTCCTGCCAAAACAGGTAAGGAAAGTAATAATAAAAATGCAGTGATTAAAATTGACCAAACGAATAACGGCATTTTGTGCATTGTCATGCCTGGTGCTCTCATATTGAATATTGTCGTTATAAAGTTAATTGCTCCTAATATTGAAGAAGCTCCTGCTAAATGCATTGACAAAATTACCATATCTACTGCTGGGCCTGCGTGTCCTGCAGTTGACAAAGGTGCGTACATTGTCCAACCTGGGCCAGCTCCTCCTTCTACAAAGCCAGAGCCGATTAACAATATAATGGATGGAACTAGAAGCCAAAAACTTAAATTATTCATTCTGGGGAATGCCATGTCTGGTGCACCAATTAATAACGGAACAAAATAATTACCAAAACCTCCAACCATTGCTGGCATAATCATAAAGAAGATCATTAATAGACCATGTGATGTTATCCATACATTATATCTCTGATAATCGTCACCGAGAATTTGCATACCAGGATCTTGAAGTTCCATTCTGATTAGTAGAGAGAAAATACCACCAATTAAACCAGCTATTATTGCAAAAATAAGGTACAAAACCCCTATATCTTTATGATTGGTTGAAAAAAAGTATCTTGTAAAAAAAGATGGAGCGTGACTAGACATTATTTAATTCCTTTCATGTCATAAACTAAATTATTATTTTCATTTGTTGCAAATTCTTCTTGAGCCTCAACAACCCATTCTGAAAATTCATCTTCTGAAACTGCTTTAATCATAATGGGCATAAAGCCATGACCTGGTCCACAGAGTTCCGAACATTGACCATAGTACATGCCTGGTTCTGAAATTCTAAAATAGGTTTCATTGAGCCTTCCTGGGATAGCATCCATCTTCACCCCAAGGGCTGGCATCGCCCAGGAATGGATAACCCCAGCAGGATCACTCGTAATTTGCATTTTAACATTTTTATTTACAGGAACGACTAAAGCATTATCAGTAGATAACAATCTTGGCTGATTTTCTTCCAATTCATCTTCTTGAAGCATGAGCGCATCAAACTGAAAGTCACCATGATCTGGATATTCATAACCCCAGTACCATGTATAACCTGTGGCTTTAATTGTCATATCAATTTTACTAAAATCATTTTGCTTGTAGAGAAGCTTGAAAGAAGGTACGGATATTACAACTAAGATTATGACAGGGATAACTGTCCAGGCAACTTCAATTAACGAGTTGTGTGTTGTTGTGGAAGGTTTTTTATTATTTTTGGCACTAAATTTTACACAAACGTAAGCTAGTAAAAAAAACACAAAAACNGTAATAAATGTGATAATCCAAAATACGAAATCATGAAAGCCGATCAATTCTGCCATCAACGGTGAACCTGATTCTTGAAAACCAAGCTGCCAATCGGTTGCTTTTCCCTTAGCTAAAGAAATGCTTTGTGTTAGTAAAGTGANAATAAAAGCTGTNAAATATTTAGTCATAATCCTCTTAATTCATTAAATTATTATAAATATAATTGCCATTTTTAAAAAAACAATTATTTATTCATTTAATATTAACAATCTAATTATATAAGTCTAATTATTAAGTGAAAGACATGAAAACTATTAAAAAAAATTGGGATGATGCTAAGGTTGCTCGTAAAATAGATGATTCATTGTCTAAATTCGATGATGGNGAACTATTTGTTGAAGAAACTTTTTCAGAAAACGTTACTTTCGACGACAACAAAGTAAAAAGTGCAAGTTATGATAATGAAAAAGGATTTGGATTAAGAGGTGTAAGTAATGATTCTGTAAGTTTTTACCACAGTTCTGAATTAGATGAGAAAAATTTAGATAAGGCACTTAAACTTTTAAAAAACAGAAAAAAAAATAACAAAAATATGGATTCAAATAACCANTTAAGAAAAAATGAAAAACTCTATGAACCTCAAAATCCGATAAATGACTTCAAACTAGATGAGAAAATAAAAATTCTAGAAAAAATTAACAATTATGCTAGAAAACTTGATCCAGCAGTTAAAGAAGTATCCGTAAGCTTAAATGGTAACTATCAAAATGTTGAGGTTTTTAAAAAAGCTGGAGTTAGTCTATTTGATTCAAGACCTTTAGTCAGGTTAAATGTAAACATCTCTGTTGAAAAAAAAGGAAAGATAGAAACTGGATCCTTTGGGATGGGCGGGAGATATAGTTACAATAAATTACTAATAGATAAAAACTGGATAACTTCAATTAATAAAGCTTACAACCAGGCATTAACAAAACTTCTCGCAGAAGCGACGCCTGCTGGAGAACAAACTGTAATTTTAGGGCCTGGCTGGCCAGGCATCCTCCTACATGAGGCAGTTGGACATGGGCTTGAAGGAGATTTCAATAGAAAAAAAACATCTGCTTTTTACAACCTGGTCAATCAAAGTGTAGCTTCTGATCAGATAACTGTCGTTGATGATGGAACAATTTTAAATAGAAGAGGTTCTTTGACAATCGATGATGAAGGGACACCATCACAAAATACCGTTTTAATTGAAAAAGGAATACTTAAGAACTTTATGCAGGATAGACTGAACGCTAGATTAATGAATCAAAACCCAACGGGAAATGGTAGACGGCAAAGTTATGCACATATACCAATGCCAAGAATGACCAACACATATATGCTAAAAGGAAAATATGAACATGAAGAACTTATAAAATCTACAAAAAAAGGGATTTACGCGACCCAATTTAGTGGTGGTCAAGTCGACATAACATCAGGGAAATTTGTTTTCAGTGCATCAGAAGCATTTGCCATTGAAAATGGTAAAGTTACAAAACCTCTGAAAGGAGCAACATTAATTGGGAATGGTCCAGATATTTTGAAGCAAGTCACGATGGTTGGTAATAACTTGGAGCTTGATAATGGAATTGGTACCTGTGGTAAAGATGGTCAAATGGTACCTGTTGGTGTTGGGCAACCAAGTTTGAAGATTAACAAGTTAACTGTTGGGGGGACTGTTTAGATAGATTTAATTATTTTTTTTCAAAGTGTCTTTTCTCGTACTCAATAAAACCATTTATCATTTTTTCCCATATACTTCTGATCATTTCGGAGGGAAGCATTTTTTTTTTTGCCTCCAAATCAATTTTGCTCAGAATTTTATCAATTCTTATTTGGTCAACTATTTCATCCTTGGTTTTAAGTTTAACAACTCTGTCAACTAGCTTTTTTCTTTTCTCAATTAGGCTTAAGATCTCAAAGTCAATNTTATCAATGTCAATTCTTATCTCTTCAATTTTTTTTATATTTTTCATAATTTAAAAGTAATTGTTTTTATATAGCATATCAANATCACGTGACCAATCATTTACAAATTGATTTNCCCANAATTTTGCCGGTGATTGTCCAGACTCTAAAATTTCGAATAACGGTTTTAAAAACANTGATTCATCATAGCCTTTTTTTACGATATTTCTATTTTTNAGACCAATACTNGAATAGTTAAGAATCTTTTTTAAAAAGNTTTTTATAGATTCGCCATTAGGAGNTANAGCATCAAGACCATTTAATCTTGCTTGATCATAAAAGTTTTCAATCTCATCNAACTTCCAATTTTTAGCTAAATCCCAAACTCTNTNNAGTATTTCTTCATCATATANTATACCAGTCCAGAATGCTGGNAATGCACAGACNCTTGACCANGGACCTCCATCTGCTCCTCTNACCTCTATNTAGGATTTTAATCTCACTTCAGGAAATACAGTGGTAATATGGTTATTCCAATCATCCATACTTGGTTCAAATTTCCCTGTTGAATCTTCCATATAATCCCTGAATGTTAAACCAGTTAAATCTATATATTTTTTGTTTCGAACAATAAAGTACATCGGTNTATCTAAAAGATATTCGGTGTAATCTTCAAAACAGAAATCCTTACTGTAAATAAATTNAAGCAATCCAGTTCTATTTTTATCAGTCTTTGTCCAAATATAAGATCTATAACTCTGGTATTCTGTTAATTTTCCATNNATGAAAGGNGAATTNGCGTAAAGTGCAATAATACAAGGTTGAAGTGATTGGGCAACTCTCATTTTTATTTTCATATCTTCGGTGGATGAAAAATCAAAGTTTGCTTGAATAGTNGTTGTACGCTTCATCATGTCTAAACCATGNCTTCCTACTTTTGGCATATATTTACTCATTATCTCGTATCTTNNNTTTGGCATAATCGGTATTTTTTCTAGATCCCACTTAGGTAGAACACCNATACCCATAAAACTTATATCTAATAATTTGCAGACGTCATTTAATTCTTCTTTNTGNGTATTAACNTCGTTGCATGTTTCAAAGAGGCTTGNAAATGGTGCACCAGATAATTCCAACTGACCTCCNGGTTCAAGTGTTATAGACGCACCATTCTTTTTTAAAGATATTACTAAATTATTTTCAAAGATNTTTTCCCATTTGTATTTTNTAGAAAGCAAATCAAAAATCTCGTTTATATCTTCAAAACTTATTGGNTNAAGATTATTACTATTAAATCCAAATTTTTCGTGTTCCGTGCCAACTTTCCACTTATCTTTAGCTTTNCAACCACTNTAGAAAACTGATAGGAGNGAGTCATAGTCTAATCTTTTGCTCAAAGTAAATATCCTTTAAAAATTGATAAACTAAAAATTGCTGCGGTATCNGCCTTCATNATATTACTTCCAAGATTTATTCTAAGATTATTTTTTTTATTTATTAGTTTCCTATCTTCCTCAGACCACCCACCAATTGGACCTATAAATATCGCTATCTTTTTGAAGTTATATTCATNTCTGTTAATNTCCGANATATCAATACCTTTCTTTTCGTCGCAAAAAATTATCAATCTATCCTCTTCCCAATCATTTAAGATTTCTTTTATATTTTTTGTCTTACTNATCAATGGTAGGNTGAGTGAGTTACTTTGTTCAACTGCCTCAATTGAAATTTTTTTTAGTCTTTCNTAGTTTAGTGGGATTCTATTAGAAAANCTTGTAATCATTGGAAANATTTTTTTTACCCCAATTTCNCTNACTTTTTCAACCAGAAAATCAATATTCCTGGTCTTAACTAGACCAAAGCAAATCCAAATATCCTTAACATTTTCTTTGATTCTTAATAATTTTTCCGGATTTAGTTTGATCTCATCTCCAAAAAAACATTTTGATAACCATTCTTCATTGTCATTAAATACTAATATATTATCTCCAGATTTTTTTCTCATTACATTTTTTAAGTAGTGGATGTTATGTTTTTCTAGATAAATGTATTTATTTTTTTTTATTACATCTTGGATATATATTCTAACTTGAGGCATAGTAATTAAATTAGCTAATGTTTAAAAAATATAAAAAAAAAATCAACTATTTAATAAAACTTGGAAGATATAATAGTCCTGAAGGAGCGTTTTTATTAATGTGGCCATGTTTTTGGGGGGCTCTGGCGAAATTTGAAAATTATTTAGTTTTACTTGAATCCTTAATTCTTTTTTCTTTGGGTTCCTTTATTATGCGAGGTGCTGGTTGTTGTATCAATGATTTGTTTGACAGAAAAATTGATAAACTAGTTGAAAGAACCAAATATCGTCCACTTGCTCAAAATAAGTTAAAAATTACTGAAGCTTTAATATTTATTTTTATTCAACTATTACTTGGCTTGATTATAATTTTACAATTTAATTTTAAAATAATAATAATGGGTTTTGTTGTTATCCCACTTGTTATAATTTATCCACTTATAAAAAGAATTTCATATTTTCCCCAATTTATTCTTGGGTTGATATTTAATTGGGGAATATTTATCGGTTATTTTTCCTCTAATCAAATTTTGGATTGGAGGATATTTTTTCTTTATTTTGCAGGTGTATTTTTAACGATTTCGTATGATACAATATACGGGTTTCAAGACATTGATGATGACAAAAAAATAGGTGTTAAATCCTTTTCTATACTTATCGAAAAAAAACCAGTTCTTTTTATTTCAATATTTTATTTAATAAGCTTTATTTTGTTTAGCTCATTCTTTTTTTCATTTTATGAAAATTTATTATTCAATGTAATTTGTTGCTTTTTCATTCTCAATTTTTTCTTCTTCCAAGTATTAGATTTTATAAAAAAAAAAGAGCTGATTAAAATTTTCAAATCTAATATTTTTTATGGAGCTGGTATATCAATCCTAATATTTCTAAGTAACTACTTATGAGGAAGTATAATATAACGTACATTACAAATATCTACTTTTTCCCAAGATATCTTGTCCCATTCTTTTTTTGCCAAATCATATGTTTCAAATGGACCCAGTTTTTGTAATTCTTTACCACTCTTTATGTTCTTAAATGTGGTATCTTCATACTCTCCGCCTACAACCCAGTAACTCATAATAATTATTTAGTTTATATTGTATTTATAACAAATTAAAATATAAATTAAAATCCTATGAATAAAAATTTCTTAAACGATATAATTTCAAAATTAAAAANNAAAGGGTGTGATGAAGCCGATGTATTCTATTGCGAATCAAATAATAAAAATTGCTCATCACGACTNGGTAAAATTGAGAAAAANGAAAATTCTTATACTAANGAAATAGGANTNCGTGCAATCATAAATAAAAGACAAGCAATTATTTCTTCAACAAATTTTGATAAAAAAAANATTGATAGAATNGTTGATAAAGTTTTTGAAATGGCAAAAGTAGTTCCAAAAAATGAGTACTGTGGATTAGCAAATACTTATGAAGTCAAAAAAGTTGATTCTTCAGAGTTATCAAAACTAAAACTACTAGACAAAAAGAATATACCAATGAAAAAAATCGTAGATAAAGTAATTGAACTAGAACAAGCTGCTTTAGATAATAAAAAAATCATAAATTCAGAGGGAGCAGAAATTTCTGTTTCAAAAGATAAATATATATTATTAGGTTCAAATGGTTTGAGCTTAGAGTTTGAAAAAACAANTAATTCCTTTATTNTTGCNGTGTTAGCAGGGAATAATGAATCTATGGAGAGACATTATGATTACAANTCTAAGATCAATTTTGATGAGCTAGGAAGTTTTACAAAAATTGGAAAGGATGTTGCTAAGAATGCTGTAAAGAAAATTAATTCCCGAAAAGTAAAAACTTGTAAATGTGATGTTATTTTTGATAAAAAAGTTTCATCTAGCCTTCTCTCAAATTTATTTAATGCAGCAAATGCTCCAACAATAATTAAAGGTTCAAGTTTTCTTAAAAAAAAATTAGGTCAACAAATATTTAATAAGAAAATCAATATTATTGATAATCCCNTGATGGTTGGTCAAACAAGATCAAAACTAATAGATTGTGAAGGAATTCAATCTCAAAGAAAATATCTTGTAAAAGATGGTAATCTAGAGTTTTTCTTTAATTCCTTGAATTCTGCTAAACAAATAGAACAAATTCCAACAGGGCATGCAAGTCGCTCAGTTTCTTCTTTGCCCGGCCCCTCATACTCTAATCTCTACATGGAAAATGGAAAAGAAAAGATTAATAAAGTCATATCATCTTTGAAAAAGGGGTTTTTAGTTACTGAACTTATGGGAAGTTCCATAAATTATTCTAGTGGTGACTATAGCAGAGGAGCTTCAGGGTTTTGGATTGAGAATGGACAAATTACTTACCCAGTTTCTGAAGTTACTATCGCTGGCAATTTAAATGATATTTTTAAAAACTTAATTGTTTGNAATGATCTTGAGTTTAACTTTGGGGTAAATGCTCCATCCTGCTTAGTTGAAAACCTTACTCTTGGTGGCAAATAATTTGTTAGAAGATTCTCATAGAAAATATTTAAAANAAATCTCCAGTAAAGCTTTAATCGAGGCNAGTAAAATTGCCACTAAGCTGAAAAATAATATTCAAGTGAGTTATAAAACAGAGTCTCAGCCAGTNACAAANGCTGATAGAGAAATAGATAGCTACCTGAAATCATACTTTAAAGNTCATACCCCAGATTTTGGTTGGTTGTCAGAGGAAAGNCCTGATGATAAGTCACGATTAAATAGAGATTTTTTTTGGTGTCTTGATCCAATAGATGGAACCAGATCCTACATAAATAAAAAATCTGAGTATACCATNTCACTAGCTTTAATAGGTAAAAGTCAACCGCTTATCGGCCATGTTATCAATCCAGAAACCAATGAATATTTTTATGCTGAAAAAGGTAATGGTGCATATTGCAATGACCAAAAAATTACAGTTAGTAATTCTACACAACTTGATAATTGTGAAATTGCAATTAGTAGTTCAGAGATAAAACAACTCAAAAGTTACGAAATTTTTAAAACAAAAAAGATAAAAAAGATTGGTTCTATTGCTTACAAAGTTGCACTTGTAGCAAAGGGAGAGATTGATGTAGCTATAAGCTTTTTTCAAAAAAATGATTGGGATCTAGCAGCTGCCGACCTGATAATTAAGGAAGCAGGTGGTAATTTGAAAGATATAAATGGAAATGAAATATGTTATAATAAATCAACAACCAAAATTAACTCAGTTTTAGCTTGCAACTCATTTATAATAAATAATCTTACAAATTTATTTAATAAATAATAAGTATGGACAAAAAAAAAGATACGAGAGTAATAGTAAAAAGAATTTTAAAAGACTATATCTATCAACATAAAACTAAACTTTTAATTTCTTTTATTTGNATGGCACTTATTGCAGGAGCTACTGCTGCAAATGCTTGGTTAATGCAACCAGTTTTAGATGAAATTTTTATAAAAAAAAATCAAAAATTAATTTTTATTATTCCTNTTATAGTTTTTATTATTGCACTAACAAAAGGCATAGCCTCATATTTTCAATCAATTTTGATGAGTTTTGTTGGTTATAAAATGGTGGCACAAATCCAAAAAGATATGTTTGAAAATTTGGTAAGTTGTGATTTATCTTATTTTAATCAGGTGAATTCAGGAACACTAGTGTCGAGATTTATTTCAGATGTCGGCTCAATATCAAGAGGTATTCACAACGTTATAGTCAATATAATAAAGGATTCTTTAACATTTATTTTTTTGGTTGGAGTTATGTTTTATCACGATACTAAACTTGCATTAATTTCTCTTTTTATTTTTCCTCTTGCAATATATCCAATAAGTAGAATTGGAAAAAGACTGAGAAAAATATCTAAAAACACACAGGTTGGATTTGGATTGCTTACATCTAAACTTGCAGAATCAATTGGTTCAATTAAGACTATTAAATCTTTTAACAACGAAAAACACGAAACCGAAAAAGTTAACAAGGAAATTGATAATATATTTAATCTAACATTCAAATCAACAAGGGTAAATTCTATTTCACGACCACTCATGGAAACACTTGGTGGTCTCGCTATTGCGATAATAATTTTTATAGGTGGAAGCCAGGTAATCATGGAACAAACAACACCCGGTACTTTTTTTTCTTTTTTAACGGCACTTCTCATGGCTTACCAACCTGTAAAGTCACTTGCAAGCCTAAATGCTACATTACAGATTGCAATGGCATCAGCAGAAAGAATATTTGAAATTTTAGATGAAAAACCTTTAATAAAAAATACAGATAAACCTGAGGATCATAAATTAAAATTTATTCAATCTAATAATCTGAAAATTTCAGATATATCATTTAAGTATAACTCATCAGATAAATTGATACTTAAAGACATAAATTTAGAAATTTTTGATGGTGAAAAAATTGCAATAGTTGGTCATTCAGGCGCAGGAAAAACAACTTTGATGAATTTATTACCTCGATTTTTTGATCCAAATAAAGGACAAATCACTATCGGAGGTATTAATATTAAAAACTTAAGTTTAGAATTTTTGAGAAATCATTTTTCTCTAGTAAGTCAGGATATTGTACTTTTTGATCANACTTTACAATATAATATAAGTTATGGAAAAGATANGGTTATGAAAAAAGATATAGAACTAGCTTGTAAGAAAGCNAATTGCTATGAATTTATAAAAAAGTTTCCAAATAAACTTAACCAACAAATTGGAGAAGATGGAACAAAATTATCTGGTGGNCAAAAACAAAGAGTAGCNATTGCAAGAGCTTTTCTAAAAAATGCACCTTTCCTACTTTTGGACGAAGCAACCTCCTCTCTTGACTCTAAATCTGAAAGTAGAATCAATAAATCATTAGATTCTTTAATGAAAAATAGAACAACTCTCGTTATTGCCCATCGTCTTTCAACAATAATTAATGCNGATAGGATAATAATCCTNCACAATGGAAAAGTTGCNGATATAGGGACTCATAAAAATCTTCTTAAAAANTCTCNAATTTATAAAGATTTATACNAATTACAATTTAAAAATAAAAATGCTAAAAAAAATNCTTCAACATAATATTTCTCAGAAATTTTTTGGATTATTGATTGCCTACTACTTGAAAATATGCTTTCACACNTCGTCATGGAATGTGAAAAATGAAAAAGNAATTCTTTCNTNGATAAAAAAAAAAGAAAAGATAATTGTATGTTTTTGGCATAGTAAATTATTAATGACAGTCTTTTGCTGGAAATATAAAAACANTTTTAAAATGCTAATCTCATCACATCGTGATGGTCNANTTATATCTAATGCAGTTTCACACTTTGGAATTCAAACTATTACAGGCTCATCTAGAAGAAATATGATATCATCGTTAAAAGAAATAATTACCGAATTAAACCAAAAGCAGGTTGTTGGAATCACACCAGATGGTCCAAAAGGGCCNAGAGAAAAGATTAANGACGGTTTAATATCTTTNATTAAAAAGACTGATGCTNTTATTATTCCNTTAAGNTANTCTGCAAAAATAAAAATAAGNCTAGGAACCTGGGATAAATTTTTACTAATTTTTCCGTTTAATAANTTCATTGCGGTTTGGGGNACTCCCTTCAAATATAATGCNAGAGTTTCTTTTGATAAAAATAAAGCTATACTTCAAAAAGAATTCCAAAGGATAGAAANTTTATCAAAAAACTTATCTCTTTAAGATGTTAATATTTGTTTACAGAATTATATCTAATCTCTTNCTTATCCCAATTTTTCTTTTCTTTATCAGTAGATTTGTATTAGGTAAAGAAACAATAAAAAGTATCTTACAAAAATTTACTNTTTATAATTCTTCAAAGTTTCACGNATCAAATAAAAAAANANTNTGGGTGAATGCTGTAAGTATAGGTGAAGCAAAAGTNGGTGTTTTAATAGCTGAATTACTCAAANAAAANTATAAGTCANTNGANNTTATATTATCAACATCGACCACNACATCATTTAAAATTTTNGAAAAGTATNAAAAAAAATTTACTNTTATTTATGCACCAATTGATATTAGCCTAATTGTTCAAAGATTCTTAAAAAAATGGAGACCANCATTAGCNTTATTCGTAGAGTCTGAAATNTGGCCAAGTACGTTNTCAATTTTAAAAAGTAANTCNATNAAATTAAAAATTATCAATGCAAGACTATCAAAACACTCTTATTTAAATTGGAAAAAAGTTAGTTATTTCTCTTCAGAATTATTTAGTCTTATTGATCAGTGTATTGTTCAGGATAGANATTCTGAGATTAGATTTAAGGATTTAGGAGTTAAGAAGATAACTAAAGTNCCTAATCTNAAATATCTTCAGGNNAAGCCCNANATNAATAAAAAANACTTTAAAGAGCTTTCATCTAAATTTAAAAATAAGTTTGTTGTTACTATTTTNAGTACACATCATGGTGAAGAAATTTTTTTCATCGAATGCTTTAAAAAACTTAAAAAGCAAATTCATAACCTAATTTTTATCATTATTCCAAGACATATTGAAAGAACCGAAAANATTNAATCCTTATTCAAAAANAAACAAATAAAATATTCAATTAGATCAAATNAAAATANNTCTNTTAAAGATNGTAGTATTTTTTTAGTTGATACTTTTGGTGAGCTTCCTCTTTTTTTNAAACTATCTAAAATTGCTATAGTGGGTGGTTCTTTTGTTAAAAAAGGAGGNCAGAATCCAATAGAGGCCTCCTTTTTTGATTGCCCTGTATTATGTGGTCCTCATATGTATAATTTTTCAGAGATTATTGATGAAATNGAAAAAAATAAGGCAGGTATTGTTGTTCAAAATAAAAAAGAATTAGAAGAAAAAATTATATTTTTAAAAGAGAATTTATCCGAAAGAATTAAATTATCTAAAAATTTTAGTAAACTTTGTGAAAGAAGGAAAAAAAAGTCAAAAGAGTTGATAAATAAAGTTTTTGAAAGTTCAAATGATTNANTTTACAAAGTTCTGGGGGACAACGAACTTAATAAACCTAGCCTTAATTCCGTTATCNTATATCTATAATTTTANTTACNTGATTTACAGAATCTTAAAAAAAGAAAAAAAATTANATATACCTGTCATTTGTATTGGAAATNTNACATTAGGTGGTGCAGGAAAGACTCCTGTCACGATAAANTTAAGACAGATGATATCAAAAAAATTTGAAAATATTTTCGTNTTAACTAGGGGCTATGGAGGCAAACTTANAGGCCCTAAAATTGTTACGAAAAACTCAAAATACATTGANGTTGGTGATGAAAGTCTTATTCATTGTTTANATGGAAAAACNTGTGTTTCNAAAAATAANATATCNGGAGCAGAATTATGTGTATTGAATAANGCANAAATAATCTTGATGGATGANGGTCTTCAAAGTATTGATATAAAAAANAACTTGAGAATTGTTGTAATAGATGGTCAATACGAGTTTGGTAATAATTTATTATTNCCAGCAGGTCCTTTGAGACAATCAATTTTTAGCTCATTTTTCAGCACAGATATAGCAATTNTTATTGGTAATTATAGAGAANAATTTATTAAAAGTTTAAGNTATAAAAATATATTTTTTGCTANAAAANAAATTAATATTAAATGTAAAAATAAAAACCTGTACGCTTTTTCTGGACTAGGTAATAATTTGAACTTTTATAATTCCNTAAAAAAAGAGAATGGTTATAAAATTNTAAAATTCAAAGAATATAANGATCATCACCCTTATAANGACTTNGAAATTAAGTCAATGATATCAGAGGCTAAAAAACTTAATCTCCAACTAGTATGTACAGAAAAAGATTATATTAAAATTAATAAAAAATTTAGAGGAANAATATACCCTATTAAAATGGAAATTAAATTTTTAGATGAGAAAAAAATATATAATAAGATTTTACAAATTCTTGCTAATCAGTAAANTTAAATTCNANGAGTGCCATGGGNTCTACGGAAATATTCTCAAGGTAAACTCCCCAATGAAGATGAGGGCCTGTAGCCCTCCCACTCATTCCAACCTCACCGATTTCCATTCCTTTTTCAACAAATTGACCAGGTCTTATATATATAGANTTTAAATGNGCAAAAATAGAAATCAAGCCCATCCCGTGATCAACGATTACTGTTTTTCCTGTAAAAAACATATCCTCNTCTATCAGTGTAATTCTTCCNGTTGATGGAGCATAAATTTTTGTTCCTTTAGGTGCAGCAATATCNATTCCTTTGTGAGTACTTCTTGGTTTTGAATTAAGAATTCTTTGGCTGCCATACACNCCAGATATTCTTCCGTCTACTGGAATCAAAAATGTTTTATCNAATAACTTCTTTGTTTCCCCTACTCTTTTTACTAATTTTATTTTCTTTTGATCACTTTTAATTTTTTTTATATCTTCTTTGTTTGGCTCAACTTTTCTACTAGGNAAGCCTCTAATAATTTCTTTTTTATACTTTTTATCTTTGATTTCATATTTTTTGTTTATACCGTTTACTGATATTGTAATTGATTCTTTAAATTTTCTNCCAAACGCAAAAATAAAATCTCCNTCTTCAGANACTCTTATTCTTTTATCNTCAATAGTNATAACTTGATNTTNACTTTCTANACGACCTGTAATTATTCCACCTTCACAAAAACAACCAAATATNTCTGGNAAGTCCTTTGCAAAAAGATTGAACGGAATAAAAANAATTAACCANAAAAGTATAATCATATTTTTTTTGCCTTTAGTTTACTTTTATAGAATTCAACCTCAAATATTTCTCCTTTGTTAATCTGATTTTCATCTTTAACTAATGTTTGATTATATTTAATTACGGAAAAACCTCTCNTTAAAATATTTTTATACGAAAGTAAAGAGAGTTGTCGATCAGATGAAGTAATCAAACTTTTTTTAGATTGAACTAGATTATTTAGCTGAATNTTTATACTTTTNTTGAGNACACTTATCTTTTCATAAAAAAAAACAATTCTTTGGTATAGGATTTTTTTATTTAATTTTTCTACTTTCCTAAAAAATTTAATCTTCGAATTTTTTAGTATAATATCTAAAGAATCCTTTATTTTTAATTCAAAGAAATCTAAACTTTGGTAATTACTATTNATTAAGTTTGTAATGTTTGGAATCTTAGTTGTAAAAATCTCTAAATTTAACTTTTTTTCGCTTATNTTTTTTAATAAAAGATTGCTCATTAAGCTANAACAACTATTTACTTTATAANANAAGTCTTTTCTTTCAGGAACTGCNATTTCAGCTGCTGCCGNTGGTGTTGGTGCTCTAAGATCTGCAACTAAATCNCATAAAGTGAAATCTGTTTCATGACCTACTGCTGAAATTATTGGAATATTTGACTCACTAATTTTTTTTACCAATTCTTCTTCATTAAAAGACATCAAATCCTCTAGACTACCNCCGCCTCTTGCAATTATAATTAAATCTGGAGCTAANAGNGCATTATTAAAATAATTAATACCACAAACTAAATCTTTTAGACTTTTTTCTCCTTGAACATTTGCTGNATATAATAANATCTCTAATGGAAACCTTTCAGATACTCGATGAATTATATCTTTAATTACTGCACCTGTTTCAGAAGTAATTACTCCAATTCTTGTGGGAATTTTTGGTATTGGCTTTTTATTCTTGCTATCAAANTAGCCTAAACGCGATAACTTTTTCTTTCTTTGTTCAAGNGTTTTAAGAAGNTCCCCTTCACCCTCGTAATCNACTTGATCAATTATTATTTGATACTTTGACTGATGTTCATATGTTGTAACCNTNCCTTTGACAATCACATTTATTCCATCTTCGATTTTTATATTCAATCTTGGAACAGTAGATCTCCAGCAAATAGATGAAATGATACTNTTTCCATCTTTTAGTGTAAAATAAATATGTCCTGATGAATGTTTATTTGTTTGNGAAATCTCTCCCCTCACTTTAACTANATTAAAGTTTTTCTCCATAATATTTTTAATAGAAGAATTGAGTTCTGAGACAGTATATTCTTTAATGTTTGATATTAAATTCATANGATTTTAGGTATAATCATATTATAAATATTAGGAAAGACTAGTGAATATTTTTGTAATTGGAGGAGGTGCTCGAGAGCATTCTNTAATTTGGTCATTAAAAAAATCAAAAAATTGTGGTGATGTTTTTTGTTCACCTGGTAATGCTGGGATAGAANATTTAGCTAATTGNTACAAATTAGATCTNAANGANAAAAANAGTNTTATAGANTTTTGCAAGAANAATAATATTAAACTTGTNATAATTGGTCCTGAAGAATTTCTTGAGAAGGGNTTAAGTGANTTTTTCATGGAANAAGGAATTAAAGTTTTTGGCCCNTCAAAAAAAGCAACACAACTTGAATCNTCAAAAATATTTTCAAAGAATTTTCTTTTNANGAATAANATNCCTACAGCATCCTCTGCTGATTTTGATNACTATNAAAAGGCCTTAGANTANATTGAATCAGCAAATTTTCCATTAGTTCTCAAAGCNGATGGTCTNGCTGCTGGTAAGGGNGTAATTATTTGTGNAAATAAAAATGAAGCTCAANNATCTCTTAANGANTTTATGATAAATAAAAAATTAGGTGAGTCTGGAAAAAAAGTNTTGATTGAAGANTTTCTTGANGGNTTTGANATAAGTTATTTTACNTTTGTTGATAATAANACNTATCTACCANTAGGNTATGCACTTGACCATAAAAGAGCATTTGATGATGATAAAGGNTTAAATACAGGTGGTATGGGCTGTTTTTATCCNTCAAAAAAAATNACAGATTCTNTTCTCAAGCAGATTGAAACTAGAATTATAAAACCAACAATCAATGGNATAAGAGAGGANGATTTTANNTANCGAGGTATATTATTTACTGGTTTAATGATTACGGCCTCAGGTCCAAAAGTAATAGANTATAATGTAAGGTTTGGTGACCCNGAATGCCAAACATTATTNAGAAATTTAGANACTGATTTAATNGATATNATNATCTCATGCGTAGATGATAAGTTATCAGAAGTTACAATAATAAAAAAGGANAGAACAAGTGTTTGTGTNGTCATTGCTTCAAATGGTTATCCNAAAAANTTTGAAAAAAACTTTATAATAAAAAATATAAAAGAAGCCGAACAAATCGAGGATGTAGTAATTTTTCACGCTGGNACNAAATTNTTNGATAATCAAATACTTTCATCTGGTGGAAGAGTATTATCAATAACAGCAGTTGGAAGTAGCATAGATGATGCTAGAAAAAAAGCCTATCAAGCCATAGAAAAANTAAATTGGAAACATGGGTTTTANAGAACTGATATTGGAATTAAAAATTTTTAAGATCTCAAATCAGAAAAGAATTTTTTTAATAAATCTGAGCACTCTTTTTCGTTAANTCCACCATAGTATTCATTTTTTTTAATAAAATTATTCTTCATTTTTAAATTATTTTTCATAATTGAGTCNGAGTATGCTCCAAAATAAACTTTTTTAATTCCAGTCTGAATTATTAAATATTGGCACATCTCNCAAGGTTCTAGTGTTGTGTAAAGTTCACAATCAACAAGTTTTAGAACATTAAGTTTCTTACATGCTGATTTAATAGCAAGTAATTCGGCATGTGCTGAAGGGTCGTTCATCTGGANAACCATGTTATGAGCATAACTAATAATTTTTTTTTCTTTATTTACTATTACACAACCTATTGGAACTTCATNTAAAAGAAAGGCTTTCTTCGCTAAATCAATAGCAAGTGCCATAGGGTTTTTATTTTTTTTATATTTTTTCAATTTTGATTAACTTTCCCTCNGTTATATTATCAAGGTTTTTTAAATCAAAGTTTGTTTTCCCCCATACATTACAATCATCAGCTAANCTTATTTCATCGTTTTGAGAAATAGGTGTTTTACCAAACCCTATCGCTATTACTTTTCCAGCTGGCCAGTAAGCGATCTCNCCNAATTCAATTANNGATTTAGCATCNGGTTCTTTGTTAGCTACNACGTCNATGTGAAAATAAATTTCTTTTCCCCAAGTTTTAACATTTGATGATAAAGGAAGGGAATTCCAAATTTTNAATGCTGTTGGCGAATCAAATAAAACAACCTCGAATATAATTTTATCAATAGTTATTTTACATTTTTTCATATATTACATTATCATTAAATAATAATATAATAAGTGATTATATGAAAAAACCTTTGATCGGAATAACATTAGATGAGGAAGAAACCAAATCCTACTCAAAGTATCCTTGGTATGCAGCAAGAAAGAATTACTCTGAATCAATTGAAAAAGCTGGCGGTGTTTGCATATTTCTTCCAAATAATTCTGATGAAATTGAATACTACCTAAAATTAATTGATGGTCTAGTTGTTACAGGAGGAGATTTTGATATCGATCCATCACTTTATGGTGAGAGTACTACTTGTAAAGAAATTAAAACTAAAACGGAAAGAACTAATTTCGAATTCAACATTACAAAAGGGGCTATTTCAAAGAAGAAACCTTTACTTGGGATATGTGGTGGACAACAACTCATAAATGTAGTGCTTGGTGGAACATTGATTCAACATATTCCTGATTATATCAATAAGAATCAAATTAAACACGAGCAACCAAATCCTAGAGACGAACCCAGTCATTACGTAAAAATTGAGAAAAATACCAAGCTCTCAAAAATAACAAATTCAGATAAAATGTTTGTAAACTCTGCACATCATCAGGCAGTTAAATCTTTAGGGAAAAATCTCATAGCAAATGCCTTTTCCGAGGATGGAATTATAGAGGGTATTGAGGCAATAGATCAACCTTTCTGTATTGGAATCCAATGGCATCCTGAATTTCTAATTGATAAGAGTGATATAAAAATTTTTCAATCTTTTGTAGAAATCGCAACTAGTTGAACGTGGAAAAAAAAATAAGATTAGCAAAAATAATTTGTCATTCTGGGTATTGCTCTAGAACGGAAGCAGAAGAAATTATAAAAATGGGTAGAGTGACTATTGATGATAATCCTTATCTAGAATTCACTATATCAAACAGTCAAATTGGAAGAATCAAAATTGATGGGAAACCAATTCAAAAGTTAAGTTTAAAAGTTTGGTGTTTTTACAAACCTAAAGGATATGTTTGTTCAACTCGTGAGCAATATCAACAAAAAAGTTTCTTTAGAATTTTACCAAAAGAACTTCCCAGAGTAGTGTCAGTTGGAAGGTTAGATATAGAATCTGAAGGTTTATTAATACTTACTAACTCCCCTGGTTTATCTAATTTTATGGAAAGACCCGAAAATAAAATTGAAAGAAAATATATTGTTAATGTANCAGGTAAAATTTATGGTAACAGTTTTGATTCATTAAAAAGTGGTATCACCGTTAAGGGTATTAGGTACAAGGGACTAACTGTTAAAAATTTAACTAATCATAAAANCAATAATGTATTAGAAATTAAGATTTATGAGGGNAAAAATAGAGAAATACGTAAAATANTATCTTATTTNAAATTAACGGTAAAATTGCTTAAACGTGTTCGCTACGGACCATTTCGTATTGAAAAACTAAATCCTGGAGCTATTACTGAAATTAAAGATAGCAAATTAAAAAAATGTTTAGAAAAAATTGATTTTAAAGATGCGAATAATTTCAGGTGAATTCAAAGGAAAAATTCTTATTAGTCCAGATAACAATGAGATAAGGCCTACTTCTGATAGGGGCAAGGAGNTTATATTTGATACACTATCTTCNATTCTATACAAACAAGATAAGGAATATAAAGAAATCAATATTCTAGATATTTTTTGTGGGTCAGGTTCTTTAGGAATAGAAGCTATATCTCGAGGTGGTAAAAATATATTCTTTATTGATAATTCAAAANAAGCAATAAATTTAACAAAAATGAATTGTGAAAAATTAAATATTAAAAATGTGAATCTTCTTAATTATAATTTTTTTGANATAAATTTATCATTAATCAAACAAGCAGATGTTATTTTTCTTGATCCTCCTTACAAAAGTTATGAACCATCAGAGATNCTTCAAATATTACTTTCAAAAANTTTATTAAAAATAAATGGTATTTTAATATTTGAAACTTCAGTGAAGAATCAGATNCAAGATTTTAAGGAACTAAAATTATTAAAAAAAAAGAATGTTTCNAGGTCATCNTATTATTTTTTCATCAAAATTTAACTACTTTCTACCGAATAGTTTTTCGATATCATTTAATTTTAATTCTACGTAAGTTGGCCTGCCGTGATTACATTGTCCAGAGAAAGGTGTATCTTCCATTCTTCTTAACAAATCATTCATTTCATCGACTTCCATAGNTCTTCCAGCTCTTATNGAGCCATGACAAGCCATTGAGGAACAAATTTTATTTATNTTTTCTTCTAATGAATCTATATTACTTGTTTCAACTAATTCATCAATTAAATCCAANACAAATTTTTTTATATTACAATTTCCGAGAATGANAGGAATTTCACGAACTATNATTGAATTATTACCAAATGTTTCAATTTTNACTCCATATTCATCNGCAACTTTAATTGTTTTTTCAATGTTTTTAACAACNAAATTATCCAACTCAATTATAGCAGGTATCAATAAAATTTGTCTTTTTATTTCATTNCCATAGTAATCCTTCTTAAGCCTTTCATAAACTATTCTTTCATGTGCAGCATGTTGNTCNGTNATTACNATTCCTTTTTTATTCTCAGAAATTATATATGTATCNTGNANCTGAGTTTTAGCNAANCCAAGNGGNTATNGANTATTNANGTCTGNNTCATNNTTTTTCTTNTNATCANTATCTTTANTTTCANACTGTGNGCTTTTAATTTTTGTTTCCTTTAGAAAAAGTTTATCCTGAGCTTCTTCATTAAAAATAAATTTACTAATAGCCTTTTTAGAATTTATCGAGCTTGCTAGATGGTTAGTTTTTTCTAAATTTTTCTTTATTGAGTTAATAATTAAAGATTTTAGAGATTGTAAGTCTCTAAATCTAACCTCATATTTCATAGGATGAACGTTAATATCAACTTCCGAAGAACTACAATCAACAAACAAAACTAACTGTGGAAATCTATCGTGTGCGAGAAAGTCTCTGTATGCAACCCTGATTATAGAAGTTATGGACTTATCAGAAACTATCCTATTGTTTACAAAGAAAAATATATTATTAGAGTTTGAAAAATTAAATGTTGGGATACCTAATAAACCACGTATTAGAAATTTTTCGCTTTTTTCAGAAATTTTTATCGAATTATCTAAGCAATGTTCTCCTAAAACTTTAGTAGATCTTAAAAGTAATTTTTCATCCCAGTTTTTTTCTTTAATAGCAGGTGATTGAAAAACTTTTTTATCATCTACAAATAAATTAAATTCAATATCTAGAAAGGAGAGTGAAAATTTCTGAACAATTCTTTTTATTAAAAGTGCTTCGTAATTATCAGATTTCAAAAACTTTAATCTTGCTGGAATATTAAAAAATAAGTTTTGCACCTTGATTGTGGTGCCCCTAACCTTGTTTGTAGGTTTATTACTTTTTAACTTTCCCGCAGTTAAATTTATTTCGAAACCCAAAGAATTATTATTACTATTAGTTGATAAAAAAAAATTCGAAACCGAAGAAATGGAAGATAAGGCCTCTCCCCTAAACCCAAGAGTAGTAATATTAGTTAAATTTTCATTAAGAATTTTAGAAGTAGCATGCCTTCTAACAGATAATAATAAATCATCATTAAGTATACCAAGACCGTTATCTGCTACTATAATTTCATTTTTACCACCACCTCTTATGTGAATATCAATTTTACTGGAATCGGCATCAATACTGTTTTCTATTAACTCTTTTACAACAGATACAGGTCTTTCTACGACTTCACCTGCTGCAATTTTATTAATTACAGCATCGGATAAGATTTTTATTTTAAATTTCATTTAAAAACTTTTTGGTCAATATTTTGCTTTCCTCTACTGCTGGTTGATCAAATGGATTTACCCCTAGAAGTTTACAGATCAATATTGCCTCAATAATAAAAAAAGAGATCAATTCAGCTATAGATTCTTCGTCTACACATTCTAGTTCAATTCTTCTGACTGGTAATTTTTTTCTAATTAAAGTCTCACTTGTGGCGAGCATTTCTGAATAAAGCAAATCCTCTAAAGACCTATGATTTAAAAAACTTAGCTTATTATCTATCCATGAGCAATCCAATTTATTAGATTTAATTTTTTTTCTAGAAATAAAACTAAAAGTTTTATCTTTTGGTCCATCTAAATAAAGTTGAAGTTGACTATGTTGATCAACTGTACCTATTGAATTTAATGGCGTAATCCCAACTCCATTTTTTCCACTACTCTCAGCAAGTAATTGCCTATACCACAAAGATAAATTAAATAACGAATCAACATACGGCATAATCACGGAAGTACATTTTTCATTTTTACTCAGAATATATTGATTAAGTGAGGAATTAAAATAGTAGTCAAAAAGTTTTGTATCAGAAGCTACTTCATTAAAAAAATTTAACCCACTTGAACAAAAAAGTTCAATATTAAATCCTGAGAGTTTTGCAGGAATTAAACCAAC
>NHBS01000006.1 GCA_002167825.1 Pelagibacteraceae bacterium TMED13 | reverse complement strand
TGGGATAGATTTTTTAGATAAAATCATTCATCTTTCTAAGAAATTCCCCCAATCAAAAAATTATTCAAGAGAACTTTTGAAAGCATTCACCCTTGATGCTAATAAAAAGAGGTACAAGAATTGGGATGATTTAGTTTCTTATTGTAAATTTTCTGCCAATCCAGTTGGGCGTTTTTTTATATATTTGACATATAAAATTAATAACCAGTCATTAGATAATGAAAAAAAAATTTTTAAAAGTTCTGACAACCTTTGTACTGCGTTACAAATTATAAATCATATTCAAGATTGTAAGGATGATTATTTAAATCATAATAGAGTTTACATTCCATCAAATTATTTTCAAAAATACTCTCTAGAGGTTAATGTTTTAAAAAGGGGGAAAGCTCCGATTGATTTTATTTTCTTAAAAAATGAATTAATATCGGAAACTGAAAAATTACTAAGTCATATTGAAATCGGACTCAATTTAATTAAAGACTGGCGCCTTAGAAAAGAAACATTTATAATTTTAAATATTGCAAAAAGATTGTGTTTTTTGTTAAAAAAAGAGGATCCTTTGTTNAAAAAAATTAAATTATCACGTATTGATTTGATTATTTGTTTTATAAAAGGAATAGTGTTAAATTAATAAAAGTATTATCATTTAAATAAAATAGATATGAAACCAACTACTGAATTATTAGATAAAGTTAAATACCCAAAGGATCTTAAAAAGTTCTCNGATGATGATCTTAAAAAGCTATGTGTTGAACTAAGAAATGAAGTCGTCAGCGCAGTCTCGGTTACAGGTGGTCATCTAGGTGCTGGGCTTGGAGTAGTCGAACTAACAATTGCTTTACATAGCGTTTTCAATACTCCTAAGGATAAGCTTGTTTGGGACGTAGGGCACCAATGCTATCCTCATAAAGTATTAACAGGTAGAAGAGACAAAATAAGAACAATCAGGCAACCAGGAGGTCTATACGGGTTTACAAAAAGATCTGAGAGTGAATTCGATCCTTTTGGTGCGGCACATTCTTCTACTTCAATATCTGCTGGCTTAGGGATGGCAGTAGCAAGAGATTTAAAAAAAGAAGATCATAATGTGGTTTGTGTAATTGGTGATGGTGCTATCAGTGCAGGAATGGCCTACGAAGCTATGAATAACGCCGGCTCAATGAAATCAAAGTTAATCGTCATATTAAATGACAATGATATGTCAATTGCACCCCCAGTCGGGGCAATGAGCGCTTATCTTTCAAGACTCTTATCAGGTAAAACTTTTCAATCAGCAAGAAGTCTAGNAAAACATATGGCTAAAAAATTTCCTAAAAGTTTTCAGAATATTGCGGCTAAGGCAGATGAATATATGAGAGGAATGGTCACGGGTGGTACTTTATTTGAAGAGTTGGGCTTCTTTTATGTTGGTCCAATTGATGGTCATAACTTAGACCATCTGTTACCTGTGCTTAGAAATCTAGAAAGTTCGGAATGGGATGGACCAGTTTTTCTTCACGTAGTAACAAAAAAAGGTTACGGATATGAGCCTGCAGAAAAGTCAGAAGATAAATACCATGGAGTGGGAAAATTCAATGTTGTAACTGGTGAACAAGTAAAATCATCTTCAAAAGTGCCAAGTTACACAAAAGTTTTTGCAAACGCACTAATTAGGCATGCAAAAAAAGATAAAAATATTGTAGCTATAACNGCTGCCATGCCTTCTGGTACTGGTTTGGACCTTTTTCAGAAAGAGTTTCCTCAAAGAACTTTCGACGTAGGTATTGCTGAACAGCATGCTGTAACATTTGCAGCTGGTATGGCTGCTAGAGGGCTAAAACCATACGCTGCAATATATTCAACCTTTCTCCAAAGGGCTTATGATCAAGTTGTGCATGATGTTGCTATTCAATCATTACCAGTTAGATTTGCAATAGATAGGGCTGGTCAAGTTGGGGCTGATGGAGCAACTCACGCTGGATCTTTTGATATNACATACCTATCTACCTTACCTAATTTTATTTTGATGGCTCCTAGTAATGAAGATGAACTTTGCGACTGTGTAGCAACTTCTATGGAAATTAATGATCAACCAACAGCATTTAGGTACCCCAGAGGTGAGGGAATTGGTATTAAGCTTAAAGATAAACCAATTATTTGGGATATTGGCAAAGCAAATGTTATTAAAGAAGGAAGTAAAGTTTGTATTCTTGCGCTTGGAACAACTGTACAAAATTCATTAGAAGCTTCAGAATTATTAGGTTCATATGGCTTATCAACAACTGTTGTAGACTCAAGGTTTGTAAAACCACTTGATGAAAATCTTTTTAAGATCTTGGCTAAAAATCACGAAATCCTTGTAACCGTAGAGGATGGCTCTATTGGAGGGTTTTCAGCTCAAGTAATGAGTTTCTTGGCAAAGCAAGGACTCCTTGATAATGGTTTGAAATTCAGACCAATTTTCTTTCCAGATAAATTCATAAACCATGGAAAACCAGATGAACAAAATATTGAATGNGGAATAGATTCAAATAGNATAGTTAATACGGTTCTCAATGCATTAGGCATTGCCTCACCAGCAAAAATATCATTAGAAAGAGCATAAATTAATCTTCTAAAATGGCTCAGGGCGATCAATTTGAAATTGAAAAAATTGTAAAACAATCTGGTAGTTCTTTTTATTGGGGAATGAAAATATTACCAAACAAACAAACAAGAGCTATGTTTGCAGTTTACTCATTCTGTAGAATAGTTGACGATATAGCAGATGAGATAAAAGATAAAATTAAAAGAGAAAAACTTCTTAAAGAATGGGAGTTGAGTATTAAAAATCTATTCCTCAAGCAAAAAACTAAAAATTCAGTTGAAAGAGAACTCCTTTTTTCAATTGAAGAATTTAATCTTGAAAAAAAAGATTTTTTATCGATTATTGAAGGAATGAGAATGGACTCAAATTCTAATATTGTTTTTCCTAGTCAAAAGAAATTAAACCTCTACTGCGATAGAGTTGCAGTTGCGGTAGGTTATTTGTCTATTAAAATTTTTGGTTTATCAAAATCTGCTAAAAATTATGCTCTTTTCCTAGGAAGAGCATTTCAATTAACAAATATAGTTAGGGACTTCAGTGAAGATATTGATAGAGGTAGATGTTATATCTCTATAAAATATCTTCAAAAATACAAAGTAAAAAAAGATATTAAGAAAATCAAAAATAATCCTTATTTGCAAAATATATTTCAAGATATTTTAAAGGATGCTGAAACTTACTTCCAAAAGTCATTGGTCGAATCAAAAAATCTTGATAAAAAAAAAATAATAGCATCAGAAATTATGAAATTATTTTATGAAAAAATTCACAAAAAAATGTTTGAGAANNATATTAATATTAATAAAAAGATCAAANTATCGATTTGGGACAAAGNCTCAATTTTTTTCAATTTTTACATAAGGAAAGNTCATCAAAAGTAAAGTATATATAATTGGATCAGGTTTATCTGGTTTATCTGCAGCATGTTGGGCAACAAAAAAAAGACTGAAAGTTGAACTTTTTGAATCAACCAACCTTGCCGGTGGAAGATGTAGATCATTTTTTGATAATAATCTTAAAATTGAAATAGATAATGGAAATCANCTTGTNTTCTCAGCAAANAAAAATTTCTANGATTTNTGTAAACTTATTCNANCNACNGATAAAATTAAAACTTTTGAACCAAATTTATTTTTCTTTGATAAATCAANTAANAAAAGNTGGGAAATTGGTTTNTCCTTATTTGATTTAATNTTTAATAAAAATAAAAGAATTCCTGNTATNACTNTATCCGAGTATTTATCTATATTAAAAATANTCTTNGTNGGTAANTCNGACTCTGTAGANAGTCTNACAAACTCTTTAAAGTTNAAAAAATTTTTTTGGGAACCNTTTACNCTTGCNGTTATGAANACNTCAATAACNGANGCNAANGCAAAAATTTTATTAAATGTNCTTAAGCAAACTATTTTTNCTGGAAAAAATAAATGCTATATTTATCAACCATTAAATAATTGGAATGANACTGTNATTCANCCTGCANTAGAATATATAAAAAAATTAAATAANATAAGTTTCAGAAAAAGATTNAAAAGTGTAGTTATTAAAAANNANCATATTACANGATTAAATTTTANTGATTCAGAAATTGANATNAAGGAAAAAGATNTTGTNATNAGTGCNCTTCCACTAAATAGTTTTAGTAAAATTTTNCCTAAAAATANTTATCCTGAAAAATTTAATTCTATACTNAACATACACTTNAAGATTACNAATAANGNAAGATCTTATTTTAANAATCAAATTNTCGGAATGATTAATTCAAAATCACANTGGTTATTTATTAAAACTAANTATCTNTCAGTAACNGTNAGTAANGCAAATCNATTTGATAATGTTNCCTCTGAATCNATTGCTGAAGAAATTTGGGNNGAAATTTGTATTTTNATAAANAAAAAAATTANAATGCCNTACTATAGAATNATAAAAGAAAAAACAGCAACTTTTATTCAATCACCAGAAAATTTTGANAAAATTAAAAAAATTGATAATTTACCAAAAAATCTTATTATCTCAGGTGATTGGACACAAAANAACTTACCNTGTACTATTGAGGGCTCAATTATGTCTGGAAAAAAAGCTGTTGAATTTTTAAGATAAGTTAGCAAAAATTATGGATAAACTAAAATTTCTTATAGACTCAGAAAAAATTAAGATAAAGAAATTACTTAAAAATCAGAATAATTTTAAGGCAAAGGATGGTTACTTTGTTTATGAATTAGAGGCTGATGTTACTATTCCTTCTGAGTATATTTTATTGATGCACTTCTTGGGGAAAATAGATCTCAAACTAGAAAAAAAAATAACTAAATATATTATTAGTATACAAAATAAAGAGGGCGGATGGCCGCTCTTTTATAATGGTGAAACTGACCTAAGCGCATCAGTTAAAGCCTATTATGCCTTAAAACTATCTGGTTTAAGTGAAAAGTCTTTAGTTTTGAGTAAGGCAAAAAAGTGTATCATTGAAAAAGGTGGAGCTAATTCTGTAAATGTTTTTACTAAGATTTCTTTAGCACTTTTTAATCAAATCCCTTGGAAGTCGATCCCTTTCATGCCTATTGAAATAATAAAGTTCCCAAAATGGTTTCCTTTTCACATATATAAGATCTCTTATTGGTCAAGGACTGTTTTGATACCACTTTTAATAATTATGCATGAAAAGCCTGTTGCATCAAACCCCAATGCTATTGATATAGATGAACTTTTCACAAATGAAATAGTAAAGCCTAAATCAGAAAAATCACTAAGTCAGAGTTTATTATCAGTTTTATTTTTATTTCTTGAAACTGTTTCTAGATTATTGTTTCCACTTTTACCAACAAGTATAAAAGAGAAGTCAAAAAAAGATATTATAAATTGGTTGCTACCTAGATTAAATGGTGAAGATGGTCTTGGAGGCATATTTCCAGCGATGGTTAATGCGCTAATTGCACTTAAAACAGTTGATGAAAACAAATATAAAAGTCAAATTTTTACTATTAAAAAATCAATTGATAACTTAGTAATCGAACAAAAGGATACTGCATACTGCCAACCCTGTGTTTCACCAGTATGGGACACTGGCTGGATGGGGTTGGTTAATCTTGAAAATAATATTCCATCAGATGATATTGCAAATTGGTTTTTAAAAAAGGAAATTAAAATTAAAGGAGATTGGACTGAAGAAAGAAATCTTGATCCGGCAGGTTGGGCATTTCAATATAATAATGCTTATTATCCTGATGTTGACGATACGGCATTAGTTGGAATGTTCCTTGACAGATATAATAAACAAAAAAATAGAAAAGATGTTAAGGAATGTATTACTAGAACCAAAAAATGGATAATAGGAATGCAGTCAAAAAATGGAGGTTGGGGGGCGTTCGATATTAACAATACTAGAAACTATCTCAATTATATACCGTTTGCTGACCATGGTGCATTATTAGACCCTCCGACCGCAGACGTGTCAGCTAGATGCTTAAGTTTTCTTCTTCAGTTAGGAGATACAAATGAAAAGAAATACATAAGAAAAGCGGTTAAGTATTTATTGAATGAACAGGAAAAAGACGGAAGTTGGTATGGAAGGTGGGGTACTAATTATTTATATGGAACTTGGTCAGTACTGTCTGCCTTGAATTTAATTAACTTTAAAAACAAAAAGGAAGTGTTTTTTCGAGCTATTGAATATTTAAACAATATGCAACGCGATGATGGTGGTTGGGGAGAGGATGGAAAGTCCTATTATAAAAATTATGAAAGTTTCTCTAAAAAAAGCACACCTTCTCAGACCTCTTGGGCACTAATGGCTTTACATGCTGCAGGAGAAATAGAATGTGAAAATTTCTATAAAGGAGTTAATTATCTGGTTAAAAATAACCATAAATTTGAGGAAGAATATTATACAGCAGTTGGATTTCCTAAAGTTTTTTATCTTAAGTACCATGGATATGCTAAATATTTTCCATTACTAGCTTTATCTAAGATTAAAAATCAAATATCCAAGAATTCAATCAAGCCTATTTATGGTATCTAAGCAACAAAAGCTATTAATTATATTTGGACTTAAAAGAGAATACGACATTTTTTCACCAACAAAAAATTTCGATAAAATCTATGGTTTTGGCAAAAAAGCTTTGAAAAATCTAAAAAAGTTAAACCTATCAGAGATTGATACTGTTGTAAATATTGGCTACTGTGGAGCAATCGATTCCTCTATAAAATCTGGAGATATCATCAAAATAAAAAATATAGTAGATGAAAAAGGAAATAAATTAAAATGTGTTACAAAAAATAAAAATAATATTATAAAGAAGATTGAAGAACTTAATCTTACAGAGCTTGACCTGATAACAACTTTAACAGTTAAAAATTTAAAAGAAAAAACTGAATTAAAGAAAAAATATTCAAACGTTTCATTAGTTGATATGGAGGCCTTTCATTTACTTGAAGAACTAAAAAAAAAGAAAATAAACTTCTATTCCGTTAAAGTTGTTTATGACGACTTATCTTTCGAAATACCAACGATTTTTAAGAGTTTTATAGATGAAGATGGCGAATTAATTTTTTGCAAGGATTTTTTAATTACTATTTTTAGGAATCCAAAATTCTTAATAGAATTAATCCATATGGGAATGACATATTTAATCTGTAAAAGAAGATTAANNTATTTATTTACNANGATTTTTTNATNANTNTANAANGTANNGTTGAGGTNTCTTACTTTANTNNGATTNACTGNATTTTTAGGTNATCAACNTTAATNNTNNNANTTNAAANNTANATATTTTNNAAGGTAANATTNTCTTTAANNTTAATTAANACTTCATGNAAAATTAAAGATTACTTTTTATTTTTAGCTAAATTGCTATGAGGGCTTATAGCCGCACCAGCTGATGGAATTGGAGATTGGTTTGCTTCACTTTTTTTATCTGCATGAAGTTTTTTCATCATCTCACTTACATGTGTATCATGAACAAAGTCAGGATCTCTCGACTTAGTTATGTCAATCTCTTCTGCCATAGCCCCTTCTGTTCTTGGACCTTTTAGAGCAACTGAAGCAGCCTTAAAAGGATTATTAAAAACATCAGTTACTGCTGAGGCCTCGTAACCACAATGAGCCATACAATCTGAACACTTATCATAATTCCCAGTACCATATTTTTCCCATTCAGTTTCATTCATAAGCTCTTTAAATGATTTTACGTAGCCTTCACCAAGTAAATAACAAGGTTTTTGCCATCCAAAAATATTTCTTGTAGGGTTTCCCCAGGGAGTACATTTATATGATTGATTTCCAGCAAGAAAATCAAGGTAAAGTCCAGAATGACTGAAATCCCATTTTTTAAAGTCTTTTGATTTAAAAACATTTCTAAAAAAGTTTTTAGTATTTGATCTTTTTATAAAATGTTCCTGATCAGGAGCTCTTTCATAAGCAAAGCCAGGTGAAATTGTTATACCATCGACTTTTAGCTCGTCTGTAACGTAATTCAGAAAATTTTTGAGTTCATCTTCATGTGCATTATCAAAAATTGTGCAGTTTACGTTACATCTAAAGCCTAGTGACTTTGCCTTCTTTATAGCAGATACACATCTGTCAAAGACTCCTTCTTGACAAACAGCTTTATCGTGTTCTTCTTTCAGGCCATCTAAGTGAACTGACCATGTAAAATAAGGACTCGGCTTATATTCACTGAGTTTTTTTTCCATCAAAATTGCATTCGTACAAAGATAAACAAATTTTTTTCTTTTAACTAACTCTCTCACAATTTCTGGCATTTCTTTATGAATGAGAGGTTCACCTCCTGGAATAGAAACTATAGGCGCTCCACATTCCTCAACGGAATCTATACACTCTTGAGTAGAAAGTCTTTGATTTAAAATTTCTTTAGGGTAATCGATTTTACCGCACCCCGCACAAGCAAGATTACACCTAAAAAGGGGCTCTAGCATTAAAACTAGAGGATATTTAGATTTCCCTAATATCTTCTGCTTTAGTATGTAAGATCCGACTCTTATTTGTTGAATTAAAGGAATTCCCATAAACTAACTCACCATATGATAATTAACTAATTCTTTAGGAAGTTTAAATACAACATTTTCCTCTTTACCTTTTTGCTTCTCAATCTCGATCTCTCTAAAAGTAGAAATCTTATCTATAACTTCTTTTACTAGTTCGTCCGGCGTAGATGCTCCTGATGTAATACCAACGGATTTAACATCTGCAAACCAATCAGTCAGCATATCATCCGCTGTCTCAATTAAATAGGTTTTAACCCCTGATTCTGCGCCAATATCTTTTAATCTATTCGAGTTAGAGCTGTTTCTAGCTCCAACAACTAAGACAAGATCAACATTCTTAACTAAGTCTCTGACTGCTGATTGTCTATTTTGGGTTGCATAGCAAATATCTTTTACATCTGGTCCTATTATATTTGGAAATCTTTCTTGAAGTGCTTTAATGATATCTCTTGTGTCGTCAACTGATAAGGTTGTTTGGCTTACATAGGATAACTTGTTTGGATTTTTCACCTTAAGTTTTTCAACATCCTCTTTGTTGGAAACTAAATAAACTGGTCCTGAAATTCTTCCCATTGTCCCTTCTACTTCTGGGTGCCCCTCATGTCCTATTAAAATAACCTCAAACCCCTCTTTAGAGTATCTTTGACCTTCTTTATGAACTTTAGCAACTAGGGGACAAGTTGCGTCCAAAACTGGAAGGTTTCTAAATCTAGCAGTATCTTCAACTCTTTGCGCCACACCATGGGCGCTAAATACAGTTACGGCTCCCTCAGGAATCTGATCGAGTTCCTGAACAAATATTGCTCCCTTAGAACTGAGATTATTAACAACTCTTTTGTTGTGAACTATTTCATGCCTTACGTAAACAGGCGGTCCATAAATTTGAAGTGCCTTCTCTACTATTTCTATTGCTCTTTCAACACCTGCGCAAAAACCTCTAGGTTGAGCGAGAATTATTTTTAGCGATTTATTATCTTTTTTCATCTCTATCTTTTCTTTTATGTAAAATAGGTATTCATCCAGTTTATTGCATCTTTTATAGCATTTTTAGCAGGACGAGGTCTATACCCAAGTTTCTTTTTTGCTTTCATAGANGAAAAAAACATTTTTTTTGAGGACATTTTCAANCTNTCAATAGTTAAACTNGGGNTCCTTGATATAAAAAATTTGCATAAAAANTCATTTAAAAATGCCAGTGGTATTAGGTATTTGAAGTTAATTTGGATGTTGACCTTTGGAACATTACCAATTTCAGAAACCATATCCAAAAAATCTTTAAAGTTTAAATTTTCTCCTCCTAAAATATATTTTTCACCAATTTTACCCTTTTCCAATGCTAAGAAATGACCCTCAGCCACATCATCCACATGCACGAAATTCAATCCTGTATTAACATAAGCTGGCATTTTTCTCTTTAAAACATCTAGGATAATTTTTCCCGTTGGCGTTGGTTTTATATCCCCAGGACCTATCGGTGTAGATGGGTTAACAATAATAACTTTAAGATCTTTTTTTACTAATTTTTCGATAATCTTCTCAGCTAAATACTTAGATTTTTTATAGTCTCCAATCATTTGATCAAATTCCACTTTGGTTGTTTCGTTTCCTCCTTCTTTATCAATTCCTAATGCTGCAACACTCGAGGTGTAAATAAGTTTTTTTTTTAATTTTAGTACTAGAAGGGCTATATTTTCTGTTCCATGAACATTTGTATCATAGATTTCGCTGGGTTTTCTCGACCAAAGTCTGTAATCTGCAGCCACATGAAAAACAGTATCAGACTCTTTAACAGGTTCATATAAATCATCTTTGTCTCTTAAGTCACCATAAAAAAAATTTATTTTAGATTTAAACTTCATAAGATTATCTAAATTAGAATTTTTTCTAACTAACACACTTACCTTATATCCTTTGTTTAAAGCTAGCTTAGTAATTGCAGATCCTAAGAATCCGTTTGCACCTGTTATCAAGATTTTTTTAGACATTTTATATATTTGGTTTTTAATTTAGGTTATAAATTTATATGGGTAAATGTTTATTCAATTTAAATTTAAAATCAATTTTTGTTTATTTTTTTTTTATTTTCCCACAATTAGTTTTTTCATCAGANCAGGAAATCTATCTCACNCTCGATAAACTTCACACAACAATTAAAGAAATTAGTGAGAAAAAAATTGATAAAAATAATATGAATTATATTNCCCAGATTGTTTCGGATACCTACGATATTAAAAAAATGTCAAAAATTATTCTTGGAAATTCCTGGNCTCTTTCAAATCCTAATGATAGGGAGAGGTTTATTAATGTCTTTAATTTGTATATTTCATCAANCTATATAGATAGGTTCCANAATANAAAAGAATTTGATTATGAATATAAAGGTATTGACAGCNTAGGAGAAAACTACCGAATAGCCTATACAATATTCAAATTCAGTAAAACAGAGAGTTTGAANNTAAATTATATGCTTATAAAAAANNACAACAAATGGTTAATTTTTGATATTTTATTAAATGGGTCAATTAGCGAAATTGCTACAAAAAAGTCTGAATTNAAAGAAACATTAAGCNATGGTGGTATTAACTCTTTGATTAGTTTGATCTCTAAAAAATTAAAAATCTAACGANAATATCTCACCCTTTCCCTCAACTCTGGTGTCTCCNAGGCGTCTCAAAAAGATATAGCTAGGTTTAAAAATTCTTTTTTTNAGTNTTGATTGGATATGATTTTCTAATAATTTTAAAAATGAATCTGAACAATTTGAGGTTTCAGTAAAATGAGATTCGAGTTTTATTCTTGATAAAACNATTATTGTTCCTCTTTTCACATANTTCGCAAANTTTCTTCCAGAAACTTTTCCAATAATAACTGTTCCNGAAATCAAATTATTACATGAATATTCTCCAGANTTTCCGCTAACAAAAACNAACCCCCTTCGCATCTCATAACATAAATAATCTGTAACATTACCTAAGATAAATATTCTCCCCCCAGTCATCCCAATTTTTTTCCCAGGCAAACTGGAAGCAAGAAATTTACCTGCATTATTTTTTACTTGTAAATAGCCTCCTTTCATNTCAGCTCCTGCAAAATTTTCTACTGAGCCTGAAACAATAATCTTACCACTCTCCATTTTTGCGGCNACGTAAGATCCTATATCCGANTTTATGTAAATAGAATCATTAGTCCATTTATATCCNATNTATTCAAAATAAGAATTTGTTTTTTCNATGAAAATCTCATTAAAATTTTTTTTACTTTTTANAATTTTTATTTTAAATATTTCATTTAAGTTTTTCTGTTTATTTTTATATAAAACTTTAATTTTTTTGAATTCATCTATACTAAAATCTGGATTGTTTATCTGACTTAAATTTTTAAGATTNAAACTTCCTTCTATTGATATCTTAGTCTCAAGAAAAATTTTATTCATTTCAATATTTCTTTCAAATAAAAAAGATGAGGGCCAAGTTTACCNCCNTAGTTTCCAGCNGAAATCTNTGTAATTCCNGGAAACTNCCTTTTAATAATTGTTTTTATTCCAATTTTCATTGCGTTTGAAATATCGTCAAACNNTAAGCCATCGATCACAATTTCTAANACGCAGTTAACTCCTTTACTAAGTTTTGATTTAACAATTCCTTTGAGAGCTGGACAATACTCNGAATTTGTTGAAGCGATTAAACTTTTATATTTTGAGCCTACTTTTGACCCAGACCTTACAATCCCTCCCGGAAAGGGAAGAATTATGTTCTTTAATTTGTTCATTTCGCATACTGCTGATTCTGCTGCTTTAAGTACATGGTCAATCTTATCACCCAAAATTAAAAAATTTCCNCCTCCTATTGCCTTTGACTTATAAGCAAATTCTTCACATAAGAATTCACCATCCATGACTGGAATTCTCCAATATCTTTTCCCTCCTAANACTTTCGATATTTGAAAACCATCCCCAAAATATCTAAGAGAATGNCCTAAATTTATTTTATCATCGCTATANTTTCCTGAAAAAACAGATGTTGTNGGAGTTGTCATAATACACTGCCCTGTTCTGTTTAGAATCTGCTTCTGAAGTTCNGTTGATGACATTGAGAAAATCAATACTGATACTCCTGGCCTTCTATCGGGAGTTTCATCAGGTCTCAATTCATGCTCAACTCCAGCTTCACAACCACANGCTATTACTGATGTTGCAAAACCACAGAATGCCTTTGCAGCTTCTCTTGCCCACTTAATATTATGAGCTGTAATAATGAGTCGGGAGGCTTTCATGGGAAAAGCTTCAGCGAATGTGTTGTCTATTTTAATATTATTATGCATTTAACTAAAAATTTTATCGATAAGATCAGANTTTTCTATGTAATTACTCTTAAATTTTCCTTGTAACTTAATTACTTTACTCCCATCGGATCNTAAGACAAGTCCATCAGTGTCAATACCAGGAGTTTTTGTTGGAATAAATATATCNCTAATTTTTTTATTATTTAAACTTGGATTTCCAATGGAAATATTAATTTTAAATTTATGATCAAAGGGTTTATTAGAAAAATTTGAAATTAAAAATTGAACTTCTTTTCTTTTTTTGACTTCTGATAATTCTAATTCATAGGGTTCATAGTTTATTCCCCAGTCCGTGAAATTTAATGGTCCAGGGAAGCCAGATTTCATAACACATGAAGTTACAAAACCAGCCGANTTATTTAATCCACAAATCCTAGCAATCTTTACNTTCTTTTTTTCTTCATTTAAGCTTTGTAATTTTCTCAAAATCATTTCATTTACTATAAGTTTATTTGAACTTGATAATATGAAAACTGGATACTTTGATCGTAATATTCTATCACTGATGTCTTTAACATTCCNATAATGAGTTTTCGTTATACTACTTACAAAACTTNATGTATCTTTCTNGATTATTGTATTTTTAAAATTTTTAATAGCTTTAGAAGTAATACAAAAAANTTTATTAGATATTTTTCTTTTATCCCATTGTAAAAAATCTAAAAAAGTATTGAAAATATATTCCTCTATATCGCCAAAAATAATTAATAAATCTGCTCTATTTTTTAACTCATTTAAAGAAACTAAAGAACCTCCAAATTTTTGAAAAGGTAGGTAAAAATTATTTATTTCCTTTTGATTTNAATGATTAACAGAAAATCTATTTTTTTCTGAAACCTCGAGAACTTTATCTATNGTTTTTAAATCGCAGCTAATATTNGAGAAATGTAACTCTTTTTTTTTTATTTTTTTTTTTATGAAGTTAATAGCCTCATTCAATGAGGCCTTTTTTCCACCAATAAGGGGTGAGGCATCAAAATTAAAACTCTTTATATTTGTTGNATGAATAATTTTGCCAAATGTAAATAACTGNTCAATCTCATTCATCATTTTTTTTCATANTTGATATAAGCAAANCNNGGATCTGANGGNGTTCCTTCTAATGATGAAGCATCNTTCNTTGGNTTCCAAAGNATAAAATCATCAATTTTTTTTGCTAAATCAAAATCAAGCTGAGTAATNCCTTTTTTTGCATGGTTCATTAATTTNACTTCTACAAATGCATAAGATATTTGAAGGTCTGGGTGATGCCAAGCGGCTTCTGCTAAATGNCCTATTGAGTTGACAACCATTAGTGTTGACTTCCAACTGTGGGTTTTAAAAGTTTTTCTGATCCATTTNCCATCATATGACCATCCATCTAATTTACTATTAATATAATCCTCGACTTCTTGATCACTGAAAATAGTTATCGACTTATCATTCATATTTCTTACCTTTACTNANGTGTTAATTTTCTACTTGTGAATAAAAATATTCCTAATTATTACTTAAAAGTATATTAATGTAAAATTAAAGAAAGAATTTATGAAATTATTTTCCCCTGCCAGAATACATTTAGGTTTTTTAGAGCTAGATCAAACTCTTCCACGTTTNTTTGGTAGTATGGGCCTGACAGTTTCCAACTTTTGTTTTGAAGTGCAAATATCTAAATCAAAAAATTTAAATGTNGTTACGGAACATNAAAATCTTAAAAAAAAAACATTAGACATTTTTTATAAATTCAAAAAAAAATACGATGTAAATTTTTGTAATATAAAAATNAAAAAAATAATTCCTTCGCATATTGGACTTGGTTCTGGAACTCAGTTTTCTTTAACAATTGGGTATTTAATTTCTAAAATAAATAATCTTAATATCTCAATTGATGAAATTGCGTTATTTTTAAACAGAGGTAATCGGTCAGGTATTGGAGTGCAATCTTTCAAAGAAGGAGGGTTTACAATCGATATTGGNAAAAAAAAAGATGCCAATAATTTACCTTTGAAGTTAACAAATATTAAATGGCCNCAAGATTGGAAAATTATCTTATTATTTGATTTGAAAGGGNATAACGTATTTGGTGAAAATGAAATAAGTAAGTTTAAGGAGNTTAATAAAAGATATAGGTCAAAGTTTAACTATAACTATTCAACTTTATTTCTTAAGATTTTACCAGGCATCATAGAAAAGGATTTTAATAGTTTTACTGAGGGGATTCAATTAATCCAAAGTAATATGTCAGAAATCTTTTACAAAAATTCAAAAAAATTTTCTAGTAAAAATATTAATTATATATTTGATTATCTTAGAAAAAAAAAGATTAAAGGTTTTGGTCAAACATCATGGGGGCCAACAGGGTTTGTTTTTTGTGAGGATTCAAAAAAAAGAAATCAGTTGTTAAATTCTATAGAAAATTATATTACATTAAAAAAATTAATTGGGGTTGATCTTGTTAAAGTTAATGGAAGAAATAAGGGGAAATTTTTAATTAAGGATAGTTTATGAGCAAAAAAAATATTTTACATATGATAAGTCCACAGGAAAATGTAAGTCCTTTTGATGTTAATATGGCTTGCGATGCTGGCTACGATGTTGTTATACCCTATACAAGTGTAAACCTTACGGATGTAAAGAGTCTGATCCAAGATGCTATATTTTCTAGATCTGTAAATAATGCGAAGAAAACTGGGGTTTTTATTTGTGGAAAAGATGCTTCATTGGCTTTAGATATGATGGATGTTGCTAAAAAATCAATGGTTCCTCCTTTTGAAATATCAGTCTTTCCCGACCCTGCTGGATCATTTACCACTGCCGCTGCAATGGTTGCTTGTACAGAAAAGACTTTGAAAGAAAAGTTTCAGACCGACCTAAATAAAAAAAGAATAATGATCTATGGAGGTAAAGGAATAGTTGGGGGTATTTCAGCGATTATGTGTGCACAGAATGGTGCAGATTGCACTATTATAGGGTACGACGGCATTAAAAATGTTCAAAAAAAAGCTGANGAGTACAAATCTAGATTTGGAGTTGATATCAAGCCAGGCGATGGTTCATCTGACGAAATGAACTCATCATTTCTTCCTGATGCAGACGTAATCTTTTGCGCTGCTAGAGCTGGAACTCAAGTTTTGAGCAAACAACAACTAAGTATTGCTGAAAATGCAATGGTTCTCGCGGATGTTAACGCCGTTCCTCCAGCTGGACTTGAAGGTGTGGGTATCAAGGATGATAATCAAAAGCATGATTGTGGTGGCCTCTCAATTGGTCCATTGACTTCGGGAGATATAAAGGTGAAAACTCAGTATAAAATGTTTGAGAAAATGTGTTCAACAGACAAACCGTTATACTTAAATTTTGATGAAGCTCTCAAGACGGCCAGAGAAATATTAAAAATCTAATAAAAAATAAAGAAATAATATTGATCTCCTCTGCATGTGAAGATCTAAGCTTTTACTTTTTTAAAATGGGTTACGATGTATACGCAATACATAAATATGATTCCTTGTTAATTCACAAGTATTCTAAAAAGAATTTTTTGGTAAAGGATAATTGTTACAAAACAATAATAAATATTTTAGATAAAATAGATCCTTATCAGAAAATGGAGATTTTAGTAGGCTCCGGTTTTATTGAAGAAGTACAAAATAACGAATTGATTGGAAACCGAAAAAATCGTGGAAATAAATTATCTGTAGCTCAGGAGATTAAGAGCAAAAAATTTTTCCTTATGATGACTAAAACTAAAATTAATCATCCAAATTGGAGATTAGAAATAGATTCAAACTATGGTTGGCTTGCAAAGTCCTTTAGCTCATTTGGTGGTCAAAAAGTTTGGTTAAATTTCAATCAAGAAAACGTAACAGAAGATATATATTTTCAAAAAATTATTATTGGTCAGCATGTATCTATTCAATTTTTAGCTGAAAAAGGTAAAACTAAGATTCTTTGTTTTTGTAGACAACATTTTTTATCAGATGAGTCTAAACCATTTATAATAAAAGGAATAACTACAATAAATTTAAAAAAAAAAGTTAAAAGAGAAATGATCAATATTACTGAAAAAGTTTCAAAATTTTATGGACTAAATGGTCTAAATAGTATTGATACAGTGATTGATGATGACGAAAAAGTAAATTTAATAGAAATTAATCCAAGGCCAGGTCTAACGTTAAAATTGTTATCAAAAATATATGGCAAAAAACTATTTAATATTGATTCGGATTCAGAAAAAAAAATTCCAAATCTTGGGACAGTTATTATCTATAGTCCAAAGGATTTTTTTTATAAAAATTGTAGAAAAAGTTTTTTAACTAAATTAGAAAAATCAAAAAAATATTCTGAACTTCCAAAAAGAAATCATTACATTAAAAAAGACTTTCCTATTTGTTTGAAACACTTTAGTTTTTTAGAAAATGAAAATTTAGAAGAAAAACTTAAAAAAATAACGTATAAATTTCTTAAAGATTTGTTGTATGAAGATAAGTATAAATCAAATATCGTCAAAGCTAGTAAAAAATCTCCTAAATAACGCAGATAAGCTAAATCTGAAAGTTGAAGAAGGCGCTTTAAATTGTACAATAATAGACGCCGGAATCAACACTTCAGGTTCGATTGAAGCTGGACTATTAATATCTGAAATTTGTCTTGGTGGCCTTGGGAAGGTAACAATTACTCCTTCAAACTTTTTTGATGATTCAACAATGATGCAGATAAGTGTTCATTCATCTCACCCTGTCATAGCTTGTCTGGGATCACAATACGCAGGCTGGAGTTTAAGTTCTGATGGTTTTTTTTCTCTAGGATCTGGACCAGTAAGGTCTATAGCTCAAAAAGAAGAGATTTTTAATATTTTAAAATATACTGATAATTATGAAAAAACAGTAACTATTCTTGAAGTTGACAAGGAGCCTCCAGAAGAAATAGTACAAAAAGTATCGGAGGATTGTAAAATAAAGCCGCAAAATTTGGTTTTTATTTTAACACCTACCACCTCAGTTTCTGGAAATATTCAGGTAGTGGCAAGAGTACTTGAGGTTGCTATTCATAAGGTACATGAACTTGGCTTTCCACTTGATAGAATCGAAAGTGGTTTTGGAACAGCACCACTNCCACCAATAGGAAAAAACTTTGTTTCTGCAATGGGTCGTACTAATGACTCGATTATATATGGTGGAAATGTACAACTAGTAATCAACGGTCCTGAAGATGATCTAATTGACTTGGCAAAAGAACTTCCTAGCTCAAATTCAAAAGATTATGGGAAAACTTTTAAAAAAATATTTGAAGAATATAATCAAGATTTTTATAAGATTGATGGATCGCTATTTAGCCCAGCACGGGTAATTATAAATTCAAAGGGATCTGGAAAAATATATAAGTCAGGAGATATAAATAAAAAAATAATCAAAAACTCTTTCGAATCATAGTAATGTATCAGACTGCTATAATATCTGATACACATGATTGGCATACTGAAAAAATTGAATATTTTCTTAAAAAAAATGGATGTATAGTCACCAGATTGAAATTTAATGAAATAAAACTTAGCTTTTGTGCAAATAAAAGAACTTTCTTCAATAAGAATATTCATAAACTTGATGCTGTATGGGTTCGGCTTTTAAGTGGGCAATCTTTAGAAGAAATCACTACCAAACTTACTTATTTACACTTGTTAAACGATCTAAATATTTATATTCATAACTCTGCAGTAGCTATAGAAAAGACAGTAGATAAAGTTAGAACAACAGGTTTACTAAAAATAAATGGAATACCATCTCCAGATACTCATATTTGGATTGGACAAAATAAAAAAAATAATGTCATGAATGATTCACTTTTAAAACCTATATTTGGTTCACAAGGTAAAGGTATCACATTAGTAAAAAAAAATGCAAATCTAAGCAAGATTAAAGGTACTGGGGATGTATATTATTTACAAAATTTTATAGGTGAACTTAAAGATCAAAAGTTTTCTGATTTAAGAATCTTTGTAAGTAATCACAAAGTGATTGCTTCAATGAAAAGAGAATCAAAAAGTTTTTTAACTAATGTCTATCTAGGAGCTTCATACCAAAAAACCAAGATCAGTAGTGAAATTGTAAAACTTACTGAAAAAATATCCAGAATCTTTGAATTAGGTTACTGTGGTGTAGACATAAAAATTAAGAACAAAAAAATCTTCATTCTTGAGATTAATAGTATTCCATCATGGAAGAACATTAATAAACTTTATAAAAAGGATCTTACAGAAAAGTTAGTAAAAGATTTCATAAAAATCATTAAAAATTTTAAAAAATGTCAGAACAACTAAAAGCAATGTATCTGGAATCATGTTTGGAAGAACTTAAAGTGAATAAACCTGGAAATCATAGTTTAAATTCAAAAATTATGGGGATGTATTCTGAAAAGTTTTTGCTTGTTTCAAAAATTTCAGCAAAATTTTTAGTTAAAGAAAATCTTTCTCTTGGGGAAATGATTTTTTATTCAACAAAGAAATGTATTGATTCAATTAATTCAAATTATAATTTAGGTATAATATTATTATGTGCCCCATTAATGAAAGCATTATTAAAAAAACCTATTAACCTTAGAAAGGAACTAAGAAAAGTAATTGAAAATGCGGGGATCCTCGAATGTAGTTTAATCATTGATGCGATCAAGTATGCTAATCCAGGTGGTCTTAAAAAATATAAAGGTGCTTCGAATGTACTTAAGAGAAAACAAGAAAAAAAAAAAATTCACGAAATAATGTCAATTTCATCCTCATGGGATAGAATATCAAAGTGTTACGTAGATAACTACTCAGAGATTTTTGACTTCGGTTTGCCATTTTTTAATAACTTAAAAAAAAAGGTTTCAAAAGAGAAAGCAATTCAAATGCTTTATTTAGGGTATGCCTCTAAATCTCCAGATAGTCATCTATTAAGAAAATTTGGTTCTTATAAAGCTAATACAGTGATGAAAATGTTTAAATTTTTAAGTTTGAGAATTTTTAGAAATCCCAATAAAAATTTCGATTATCAGATAAGATTATTAGATACTTATCTAAAGAATTTAAATTACAACCCAGGAACATGTGCAGATTTAACAGTTACTACCTTGCTAATAGATAAAATAAAGGATATATTCAAAATTCAATTATAAACATTTTTTAAAAATTGGAGGAAAAAAATGGCAAAAATTACAAAAATGCTTGTTGGTGAATCACTTGTAGGTGATGGCAATGAAGTTGCTCATATTGACCTTATTATTGGTCCAAGAGGNACTCCAGCNGAAACATCTTTTGCAAATGCTCTAACTAACAACAAAGANGGTTTTACAGCACTCTTAGCTGTAGTGGCACCAAACTTAATGACAAAGCCTGCTACTTGTATGTTTAATAAGGTAACAATAAAAGGTGCAAAACAGGCTGTCCAAATGTTTGGTCCAGCACAACATGGGGTTGCTAAAGCCGTAATGGATTGCGTGGCTGAAGGAACAATTCCTGAAGCAGAAGCTGATAATTTATTTATCTCAGTTGGTGTTTTCATACATTGGCTTGCTGAAGATGATAAGAAAATCCAAGAATACAACTACACAGCAACCAAAGAAGCTATCGAAAGAGCTGTTTCTGGGGAGCCAAAAACNAGTGAAGTTGTTTCTCAAAAAGACTCTGCTGAACACCCTTTTGCAGCTAAGTGAAGTTCATCCAACATGAAGCCATCAGAAAATGCTAAAGGTGGCGGATGGCTTTCAAGGTTGTTCTCATTTTTTAAGGGTAGTTAACTAATCAATGGGGGTAAATTATTTGCTCCCATTAATTCTTTATGAATCATGTCCGAAACTAAGACTCCTTTAAAACCAAAATAATAAAGTTTCTTAAAATCGCTTTTATTTTTTACCCCACCAGCTAAAAAACAATTATTTTGACAAACTATTTTTTTAAATTTTTTAAGNTCATTATAGTTTACCCCTCTCCCACCAGTTCTCTTCACAAACATGAAAATTAAATTTAACTTTGTTTTCTCTAGAAAAAATTTTTCAACCCATTTGTTCTCTGATCCATTGAAATCTATCGAAAAGAAAAAATTTTTTTTTTGTAGTAAATCCTTTATTCTATAATTCTTTATACTTTCAGTTCCTAAAACAAAACTATAATTCTTNAAATTATGATTTTCTAAAAANATATTATAATTATAAATTGCGATAGGATAATTAAAACCAGCATCTAGGAGAAAATTTNTGTTTGGNAATNANNTAAAGATTTTCTTTATTAATTCTTTATTATCCTTTGTCATNGCTATGGCATCNAGATCTGCTATATAAATAGTGTTAATNTTAAANCTTTTGATGACAGTTTTNATGAAAAANAATGGNCAAGAAAAATCATTATTATTTAATNAAAGTTTTTTATAGTTTGATCTAAATCCAGCATANGCTTTAACAACTTTTTCTTTTCTGATATCAATTGCTAAGATTAATTTCATTAATAAATATATATGAATGACATAATTGTTTTAGAATACTTTACATCAAAATCTAATATTGATTTAGAAAATAAAAAAATATTCCTCGAAGCTATTGATTTGACAGAAAGTATCATCAAAGGTTTTTTATTAAATAAAAATATCAACAGATTATATTTTGTTCAGAATTCTAAAATAAATATATTAAATCATAAAAAGTTATTTAAAGTTTATACTGATAAAAGTAATTCTTTTATATCAGTAATAAAAAAATTACCTAAAAAGAATGTTGTCTTTATAGCCCCTGAAATTAGGAATATTTCTTCAAATTTTCAAAAAAAAATTTCAAAATTTTTACCTCTAAGGCACTCTGATATAAAGATAAGTGAAACTTTTTCGTCAAAAGAAAAAACAATTGAATTTCTAAAAAAAAAATCTGTAGATCATGTAGGAAAGGCGAGACAACGCAAAAGTAGATATGTTATCAAGCCAATTTATGGAGCTGGATCATTTAAAGTAAAAATTTCGAGAAAATATCGTTTTAAAAAAACTGAAGTTATTCAAGATTATATGACTGGTATTAAAGGAAGTTTTTCAATGTTGTGCAAAGATAAAAAGTTTGTTTTAATCTCGTGTAATAAACAAATAACAAAAATTATTGATAACAAAATAATTCAAAAAGGGCTAATTATAGGAGGACTGGAAGAGGAAAGGTTAAAAATAGAGTGTCTGGCCCAACAAATTTGTAATGTTACTAAAGGGTTATTTGGGTTAATTGGTGTGGATATTATAAAACAAAATGGAAAGTGGTATGTACTTGAGATTAATCCAAGATTNACAAGCTCTTATAATGGTATCTTAGAATGTTATGGAAAAAAAACAGTGTTTCAAATTACTAATCTTTATTTAACCAAAAGTTTAATTTTAGGAGACCCAAAGCTTGTGAAAACAAAAAGAATAATCTTTTCATGAAAAAGGAAAATACACAATANATGGGGATTGACATNGGAGGAGCACATCTTAAATGTGTCGGTATAGATAAATCCAAGAAAATATCATACATTAAATATGATTTTTATCAGGTTTGGAATGATAAAAAGATTCTATTTGAAAAGTTAGGCCAAATAAATAATGAAGTGTCTAATAGTAAATTAATTTATGGAATAACAATGAGTGCAGAGTTATGCGATAACTTTCCTAATAGAAAAATTGGAGCTAAATATATTGTTGAGGCTTGCAATTCTTTGAAATCTAAAAAACTTTTTTATTCAAATAGTTCTGTATTTTTTAGTTCTAAATTTAAAATGAATAATTTGATGTCTATGAACTGGCATGCAATTGGAAAATTATGCGAAAAAAAAATTAAGGATTGTATAATTATTGATTTTGGCTCAACCACAACCGACTTTATATGTATCAAAAATTTCAAATTAATTAATCAAGGTTTTAATGATTTTGAAAGAATTAATAATAATGAGCTAATATANAAGGGATTAATAAGGACTCCTTTATTCGGAATAAGAGACAAAATTAAGCTTAGAAAAAATAAGTATAATTTAATACCTGAATTTTTTTCAGATATGTCAGATGTCTACCGTGTTAAAAAACTTTTAAAAAAAAAAATTGATATCGATAATACAGCTGATGCATCAAACAAATCTTTAAGAAACTCTATGATCAGAATTGCTCGAAACTTTGGTTTTGATTATACTGATTCAAAAGAGGAATTAATTATGAAGATATGTGATGAACTTTGTTCTTATCAATTAGATGAAATTTCCAAAAATATAGACTTTTTAAGAAAAAAATACAGAATTTCTAAGAAATGTAAAATTATCCTGAGCGGAATAGGACAAGAAATTTTGATGAACTATTTAAATAAAAAAGTTAATGATACAATTTTCTTGTTTGACTTATTAGGATCTAAACATTACGAAGAGGCCTCATATCATGCACCAGCTTTGTCGTTGGCTTTACTTCTATTTGAAAAAAAATGATTTGATAAAAACGTAAGCTTTTCTTCAGAAATATATTGTCTATTTAGATCACTACAAATAGCAGAACGAAACCCAAGTACATAGGGATTCAATAATTTAAGTTTTGTAATGTGATTAGTTTGCAAACGTCCCGCAAGACCAACATTAATTCTTTTTATAGAACATTTTTTTATAAAATCTTTTATTTTACTAGGTCTGTAATATGATATTAAATTTTCATCACCTTTTTCATAGGTATCAAGTATTAAGAATCTCACATTATTTTTGTAAAATATACCTAAGTTTTCCTCAACGGTTTCAAAAATACTATTTTTATCTACAAAAATCACTAAAACTAATTTAGTTTTACATGTTAATTTACCAATTCTATAGATTAGATCTTTAAGTTTTAAAACGTTCTGCGTGTTAATTCCAAATTTTATATAATCTAATCCAAAACTATCGAATTGTTTGAGTTTTTTTAGTATCCTCTCAACAGAAAATATATCTCCTATTGTCGCCGAAACTTTAACTTTTTTTTTACAACGTTTAACTACCTTTATTATGTTTTTTTCTCCCCAAGCTCCAATAGAACCTTTATTGGGATCTTTTAAATCACAAATATCAAAATATTTAAAATTTTGTTCTGAAATTTCCTTAATATTCCTAAAACTTATTAAAAGTTTAGTATTATTTTTTTTTTTTGCTTTCAAAGTAATCATCAATAAACTTATTTATTTTTTTCCAACTTTTCAATTCTTTATAGCTACCTGTTTTTTTTACAGATATGTATAAATAATCTAATTCATTTCTAATCTTTTTTTTATCCAGCATTTTTAGTCTTGATGCTAAAATACATGCTTCAAGAATTGATGCTTTTGCTCTATTAAACCCTAAAAATTTTTTGTGAGTATATTCGCCTACTATTTCACATTTAAAAGTTGGTCTAATTTTATCATTTTTAATTGAAACAACTTTAACTTCTTCGTGCGAAAGGCAGTCTNGCAGATAAAATCCCTTGATATCAAAGGATTTTAACTTTTTGAAATTTTTTTCTCCAACCAGNCAATCAACGAAATACCTTATATCNTCTGTGTAATTTACAACTGCACATTTATTCAAATTNAGNTTTTCAAGAGTCCTTGAAGGGATATATGGCGAGATGTAAACAAAGTTTTTGTTTTTTTTTATTCCAAATGGTGCAAAATTTACTTTACCTTTAGAATTAATTGTTGAAATTATGGTTTCAATTATCATTTTTTTTGCGTTGATTTTAATTTCGGATGAACATTGAGATTTTTAACTTGTGTGTAAGCTATACCCCACTGTAATTCATTATCTTGATCATAGTTTTTACCTAATTGAAAAGCTATCTGTGCCCTTGCCAACTCTACCCCAAGGTAAAAAGAATGACTCGCATCCTTCTCTACATTTAAAGAAGTATAAAATTCAAAAGGATCAATACCTTCGATTTGGATTTCAGAGTTTAAAATATTAATTCCTTTATCAGAAAGAAAGATCCTATAGTTTTTATCCTTTATTAAATTTTTAATTTCTCTAATTTCTTTTTTAGATTTTCTTGTTGGCTTTCTGCTAGAAGTTGTCATTAATCCCTCATTAATTCTAAATGGTAGTCTTTTATTAGTTTTTGAAAAATACATGATCTTTCTTGCCATATCAGTTTCCTTAATAGAGTTCCTACAATGACCACTTACTTGAACAACTAAAACAGCATTGATCGATAATTCTGACACAAGTCCCATGAGTATAGCATTTACACCAGATGAATCACTGTCAGTTAATTCTGTTAAATTCCCAGTTCCCATAAACATTTTAATTGAGGGAAATCTTTTTCTTAAATTTACGTATCTAATCAAAGATTCAGAAAACCCATAATGAATTGGATCTAAGATAGGATCAGCTAAAAAATCTTTTTTATTTTTTATAAAAACTTTTATAATCCTTTCTAGAGATTTTAAATCACCTTGAGCAGAAGGTATTAGAATCGGTACTGAGGATTTTATATCGTTCATTATGTGCATATTCTTTTCGTTAACACTCAAAATATAATCTGCACCAGCCCTAGCACCTCTCAGTAATTCTTCTTCATCGGCTGAATCGATAGATACCTTAATGTTAATTTTTTTNAGCGCCTTAATAACNTCTTCTAAATGCTCAAATTTCGTATCAGGCATACATCCAATATCAATTACGTTTGCACCTTGGCTAACATACTCTTTTGCAATCTTTAAAATCTTTCGTAGTGGTAGTAATGCAGCATCTACAATTTCAGCAAAAATATCGCATTCGTAATCTGTCAAATCTTTTTCAGCTGATTTCAATCCAAAATAATCAGGTAAATCTGTTAGGTCTTCTGGCCCCCTCTCAACAGGGATATCAAAGTATTTAGTAAGTTTGTTTATATTTCCTTTAAACTTTCCTGGTACAATAATTTTGTCAATATCTTTTGGTTTTTTCAACCTTCTCATTATTATATTTTCTGACATCAAAGCAGCAACATTCACACCAATTTGATTAATTTTGAAACCAAAATCAGGTTTCATGGATCTTAGTATTCTTTGGAGTTGTCTCTCAGCTAGCCTACCAGTTATGAAGAGAATTTTTTTAGACATTTTTCTCTCTTTTTTACTTCTTTCTTAAGCTCTTTAAAGCTCATCACGACATTTGTTCTTTCAAATTTTTTTAAATTCCTAACATTTTCTAAGTCAATTCTTCTTGGAAAAACCTTAACATATCCCTTTGGAGATAGAGTTTCAAGTTCAGGTGCAGTATCACAAGGAAAATAAATACATTCTACTCTACACTTTCCGGATTGTGCAAAAATATTTGTAGCTAATGTGTCTGATATACCATATACACACTTTGCGACTGTATTGCTTGATGTTGGTGCCATAACTAAAGTATGATAATAGCTTTTGTAAAATCTGCCAACAGTTACAGAACTTGAGGAACTATCTTTATAAATTTTGATTTTTTTTGATAGTTTCCCTTTTTTTTTATACATTGATAAAACCTCATCAGCAGCTTTAGAAACAAATAGGTCAAGATTATCCAATGAATTAATTAGATCTATACTTTCATTAAAAAAGTGACCAGAACCAGTTAACACCCAAGCCCATCGTTGATTATTTAAATTACTCATAACTCTAAATCACCAAAATCTTTAATACATGAATCCCAATTATTATTTTTTTCTAAAATTTTAAGTATATTAAGTCCAGTAATTTTTATTTCTCCTTTGAAGGATTTTAGATAAGTTGAAACATTTTTATCTATTATATTTTTTTTTTGTAAATCTCCTAATCTATTTATCTTCTTAAATTTTTTTAATGATTTTACAAAAACTATCCCTTCAGCCTTTATATTATTACTAAGCCATGCCGCAATTGAATCTGAAGTAGAGTTCCAATTTTTTTTAAATGACCTTTCTTCGCTCAATGTCATAGACGGCAGCCAAACATTAATAGAGTTTTTTTTAAAACGCTTTTTTGATGTTAAGTGTAAATTTTTATTAATATCTTTCATGTAGCTACTAAAAATTTCGGTTGATTTTAATGCCAAAGTATTGGCTATTTTTTCCGACATCCTAGTCTTTTTAAAAGCAAATCTTACGGAATCTGCAAAACAGCCTCCTCCTGCAACTATTATTATCTTTCCTCTTTTTTTTTTTTCTAATCTTTTTAGAAGAGTTTTTAAGTTTGGGTTAGTAATCCAACTACCCCCTATCTTCAATACCCACATGAAAGTAATTTATTTATTTTTGATTTTTGTAATATTTTGAGAATTACTTCTTTTTACAAAACTCTTACTTGTTTTTGTAATCTCTAGTCCTACACTTTGTGCCTCTTTGAAAACATCAAGCTTTTCAATTTTTAACCAAACTTTCGATGCCCTACTATCAGAAAAAATATTTGAAAGAATTTCGTAGGATAGGGTTTCAACCAAATCAATATGACCCCTGTTAATAATAAGTTTAATATTATCAATGACATTTTCATAGGATAGGAAGTTTTCAATTCTTTGATCAACCAATGAGATATTATCAACCACCTCAATAGATAAAGAAATTGAGACTCTTTGTTTTTTAGTCTTTTCATGTTTATGAATTCCGATGAAGGCATCAAGAATCAGATTATTTATTATTACCTTATATTTCTGATCAACATTTCTCTCACTAAAGTCCTCCGGCACCCAAGAGCCTGTTGAAATCACAGATATATTTTTATTTTTTTTAACCATAAAATAATTTCATTGTTGAAAATTTCTATATAATAGATAATTAATATACACCAATGATTAAATTAAAAAAAATAAATTTTTTAAAGTTAANGCAAATCTTATCTATTTGTCTGATAGCNATTGCTTTAGAAGCTCCTGTTNANGCNAATGATGCTGATGAAGATTTTTCAAAAGCAATTAATGCTGAGGAAAAAAGAATTAAATGGGGATCAGAGGAATTTAAAAAAGAACTGATCAAAGAAATGTCTACTGCTAATGTTGCCTTATTCATTAACGAACATCTTGGTTCAATTAACGAACCTTCAAGGCTATATTATAAGTTTGAAAAAAAATCTACTCGAGAAGATAATTTTGTTGGAAATGTAGTCCTTAATATCGTAAAGGTAGATGATGATGACACCAAACATATTACTTTTAGATATCTAAAAGGAAGAAATAAAGTGAGGTTTCCGCCTCAAATTGGAGCTAAAGGAAACCCGATTTTTATGCTATTTTTTGAAAGGGACTGCAGAGATATGCAAAGACTGACAGGTGGAAATGCGCTTTTCTTCAGAAGTAGAATACGGCATACCATTGCTGCCACCCAAATTGAAGAAACTGAAATAGAATTCAACAACCAAAAGCTTCCAGGTTATCAAATTTCATTTCAGCCATTCACCGAAACAAAACTAAAAAATAGAGTTTCAAGATATAAAACAAAAAAGTTTAACGTAATTATGTCTGATAAAATACCAGGTAAAATATTTAGAATAGAAACTTTTATCAAAGATCTTGAAAACCCCGATGATATGGTAAAAGAANTTTTAGAGTTTCAAGGTATGAGAACCAATAAGGAACTTCGTGAAAAATATAAAAAAAGAAAGGAAGATAATCAATCATGAGAATAATTATAATTTTTTTGTTGTCATTAGTTTCATTCACAGGAACTAAAACTTACTCCAGTGATTTCCCAACCTTGGCTAGGTCAGAGTTTGTATTCGCTTGCATGAGTTCAAATGCTTCAAACCGAGACTTTATGGCGAAATGTTCATGTGCTATCGATGAAATTGCAAAAAGGATGACTTATAAGGAGTATGCTCAAGCTGAAGCTATTGCTAGATTACAGTTAGGCGCAAGTCCTAGAGAAGAGGCGTTTAAAAGTGTTGGTTTATCGAAAGAGCGTATGGAAAAATTATACCGAGCACAAGCTGCATCTGAATTAGAATGTTTCTAATTTTTAGTTAAAACTTCAGATATTGGAAATTGTTTGTTAAACTTTTGTCCTTCGCTATCTTCAACATAAACATTTAGTGGTCCACCACTGTTCGAATAATTAAAAATAAACGATGGATCTTCAGAGAGTGAGATGTCTGGNGTAGCCTCTAATATTGTTTGATTATCTTGCTCTATCTTCAAATAATTTATAAAGTGAGCTGGTATTTCAGCTCTTGTTAGTTGATTAAACTGGAGCCCAGAAAAGTTAGGATGACTAACGACGAATTCAGCGACATTTAATTCATTTTCAACATTTGTTGTTTTAATAAATTTCATTTTCATTCTACCCAACCTTGCCATAATAGCATCCATATCACCGAGGCTTGGTGCAGAACAACCCCCAGCTGCTTTTACAAAATTAGCAACCATGAACTTGTTGTTTTTATTAGTTTCTGCAATTGCTCTTACGTAAGTATATTTATCAATTCTTAATCTTGTTGTTAAGCTTGCGTTACCCGATTTTTTTGTAAATTTAAATTTTGATACTAAAGGAGAGGGATTTTCATCAACTATCAATGTTAAGTCTCTAATAAATTCTTCACCGTTCTGATCTATTTTAAACGATACCGTAATTGGCACAATTGCAGCATCTGACGCTCTGTATGGACTGGTCATTTTCATTATTTTAGAACCGTCATTGATTACTACATCATCATCATATAAAAGTTGTTTCAATTCTTTATTCCATGTAACAGGTTCTGGACCACTATCTTTGGATTGAGATAAACCTGGTATACTAAAAGCAAATATTGTGACAAGGATTACTATATTTTTTTTCATAATGTATAATATATCAATTTTTAAAATTTTATCTAGTTTAATATTTTTATGAAGGGATAAATATATTATTTTTGNTCGCGTAAGTAATTGATAAAGCTAAGTTTTTTTTAAATCTGAACAAAATCATATATTTCCATTCATCTAAAGTTCATCTTTGAGATTTTTTTCTTACTTATCCACAACTTTTTTTATTGAATCAAATCAATGTAAGTTATTGATAATACAATATAATTTTGNTTATTGAATTTTATTGGAGTTTCATTCATGTTATATTCATATTTTTTGCTTGAATAACAGTCATTCATTTATAATATGACTATGGGAGGAAATCAATTAAAGTAACATCCTGTTATTATATTTGGTTTTTCCNATTAAACCGGGTCCGAAAGGGTCCATAATACAAACCGTAAAATAGGAGAAATACTTTATGAGTATTTTGAAAAAAAGCATCGTTGCTTCTGCTGCTTTAGCTCTTCCATTCGCTGTAAGTGCTAACTCTAAGTTAGAAAAAATGATGAAAGATCCTAACCAATGGGTACAACAGTCTGGTGATTATGCTGGACACCGTTACTCAGAGTTAGATCAAA
>NHBS01000005.1 GCA_002167825.1 Pelagibacteraceae bacterium TMED13 | reverse complement strand
TCAACCTTACTCCCAAGATGGGGAGGTATTTTTTGGGGCTTAATGCAAATATGCCCTACATCTACCCGTAGTTAAACAAACCCTCTGCTGTGTTTTTTTTATCAGCAGAATATTAACAATAACGAAAGGATAGACATATGGATTATATGCTTAAACCTGAAGACTTTGTAGGCGTTACTTTTTGGATTATTTCTGTTTCCATGGTAGCATCTACAGCGTTTTTTTTCCTAGAAGCCCAAAGTGTCAGTAAACATTGGCAAACATCTGTGAGAGTTGCTGGACTAGTTACATTGATAGCTGCTGTTCACTANTATTANATGAGAGANGTATGGGTTNNAACNGGTGAATCTCCTACTGTATACAGATATATTGATTGGTTACTTACTGTTCCACTNCAGATGATAGANTTTTATCTAATTCTAGCAGCTGTAGGTGCAGCCACCGCTGGTATTTTCTGGAGACTACTAATTGGTACATTAATAATGCTTGTTGGTGGATTCCTTGGAGAAGCTGGATACATGAACGCAACCGTTGGTTTCGTTATCGGTATGGCTGGATGGATTTACATTCTTTATGAAGTATTTGCTGGTGAAGCAGCACAGGCTAGTGCATCTAGTAATTCTGAAGGTATGAAATCGGCTTTTAACGCCTTAAAATGGATTGTTTCAATTGGATGGTCGATTTATCCAATTGGTTACTTCTTAGGTTACCTATCTGGAGGAGGAGCGGATGCTGCTACTCTTAACTGGGTTTATAACCTAGCCGATTATATAAACAAGATAGCATTTGGTGTTATAATTTGGGCTGCCGCAAAAGCGGATACTTCCAAAGCATAATAATGCTTAAAAAATTAAAAAGGGGAACAAAAACTGTTTCCCTTTTTTTTTCAAATGAAAAGAATTTCTAAACATACATCAAACTCNATAATNNGTGATTTTCTTTCATCTTCTCAATGGATAGAGTTAAATTCCTACAACAANAAGTTAGACCTTAGTTTTTTTGAAAAATCAGAATTTGATAAAGATATAAATNNAATTGAAAAAAAAATGTTTGAACTTTTATATGATGACTCATGGATGGGTCACTGTGCAAAATATCAGCTAGAATCTGGTGGTAAAAGATTTAGAGTAATACTTGCACTAATTGCTTCAAAAATGTTTGGATTAAGTAAGGACATTTCTAAATCAATTGCGATATGTTGCGAATTTATACATAATGCATCGCTAATTCACGATGATCTTCAAGATAGAGATTTACTTAGAAGAGGACTTCCTACAATATGGAATAGATTTGGGGACCATACAGCAATAAATTTAGGAGACTTTTTTATTGCAAGTTCATATGATGTTTTATCAAAAACTAAATCAATTCCTGAACTCAAATGNAAAGCAATTGAAGAATTAGGTAAAACTATTAAACAAACAGTTAAGGGGCAATCAGTTGAAATTCTGAGTAGATCTGATTTCCATCTTAAAATCCAAGATTACGAAACAACCTCAAGAGCAAAAACTGGGGGATTNATTTCTCTTCCTATAAAATTGGCCTCAATNTTTTCTGGTAAAAANAAGGATGACGATTATTTTAAGCCATTTTATGAAACTGGTGTAGCTTACCAAATACAAGATGACCTTTCNGATTTTCTGGGTATAAAAGATAGAGGGCTCCCAGGTAGGGATCTTAAGGAAGGAAAAATGAATGTATTAATCATGCATTATATTGANTCTGCATCAGAAGGTGAAAANTTTATATTACAAAANTTTCTNAAGAAAAGATATGATTCTATATCTGAAGATGAAATTTCATTTTGGATGTCTAAAATTAAAAATAAAGGAGCGTTAGAAAAGTCTCTGAAATATTTGTTTGACGTTTCAAAAAGATCAATTGAACAAGCTTCAAAAAATAACAATGACCTGCAGAATATAGTTCAATTTGTTATTAAATCTATAATCACTAGAATTACAAAAAAAATTAAAGAAAAATGACGAAAAAAGCAATCGTTGTTGGATCTGGCTTTGGCGGAATAGCATCAAGCCTTCGTCTTAAGGCTCTTGGTTACGATGTTACGTTATTAGAAAAACTTGAGCAATTAGGGGGTAGAGCAAGAGTCTTTAAAAAAAAAGGATATACTTTTGATGCAGGGCCAACAGTTATAACAGCTCCATTTTTATTTGATGAACTCTTTAACTTATTTAGTAAGAAAAGAGAGAATTATGTGAAATTCAAAAGACTAGACCCAATGTATAATTTTTATTTCAATCAAAATAAAAAATCCTTTAACTACTTTGATANAGTAGAAGACTCATTAAAAGAAATTGCAAAGTTTGANCCTAAAGATGTTGAAGGTTATAAAAATCTTTTAAAAATGTCAGAAAGAATTTATAAAGTTGGTTTTGATAAACTATCTTTTACACCATTTCATAACTTTTTTTTCATGATTCGACAAATTCCATCATTGATAAAGCTTAAAAGCTATTTAACTGTATTTCAATTAGTTTCAAAGTACATCAANAACGAACAAATAAAACAAGCACTCAGTATCCAACCATTGTTACTTGGAGGAAATCCACTAGAGACNACCTCAATTTATAATCTTATTCATTATTTAGAAAGAAAATGGGGAGTTCACTACGCAATGGGCGGTACGGGGGCTATTATCCGTGCATTTGAAAAGCTTATGAATGAAGAGAAAATTAAAATTAATAAAAATACTGATGTTAAGGAGATTATATTTAAAAATAACAAAGCTATAGGAGTAAAGGCTCAGAATGGGAGGGAACTTTTTGGTGAAAAAATTATTTTAAATTGTGATCCTGCATATGCATATAAACATATTATTAAAAAAAAGAAGAAATGGAGTGACAAAAAAATTGATAAATTAGATTTTTCTATGGGTTTATTTGTAATTTATTTTGGTACCAAAAAAAAATACCATAAAATAGCACATCATACAATTTGGATGGGTAAACGATATGAAGGATTACTAAAAGATATATTTAATAAGAAGATACTTGCAGATGATTTTAGTTTATACCTTCACAGACCAACAGCGACTGATAAATCAATGGCTCCTAAAAATTGTGATAGTTTTTATGTTTTATCTCCAGTGCCAAATTTAAAATCTGGAATCGACTGGAATGTTACAGGTTTAAACTATAGGAAAAAAATTCTCAAAGCTCTTGAAAAAACGATACTTCCAAATCTAAATAAGAATTTAACAGTTTGCTTTCATATGTCTCCAGAAGACTTTAAAAAAGATTATCACTCACTTTATGGGAGCGGTTTTTCTATTTCTCCAATTTTTCGACAATCAGCTTGGTTTAGATTCCATAATCAATCAGAAAGTTTTGAGAACCTATATTTTGTAGGCGCTGGAAGTCATCCAGGTGCAGGAGTTCCAGGTGTTATAAGTTCAGCAAAAGTTCTTGAAAACATTCTTAAAAATGAATAAAAACCCTGATTATTCCATTAAGACTAGAGCTAAAACATTTTATTTTGCATCATTCTTCTTTAATAGAAATATAAAAGAAGAAATTGCTACTCTTTATATTTTTTGTAGATACATAGATGATATTAGTGATTCTGGAGAACTAAATAAAACTCAGGCAAAACAAAGATTAAAGAATGTAATTAAAGATTTAAAAAAACTGAAATCAAAAAATACCATACTTATGGATTTTATTAATCTGATGATTAAAAAAAATATTCAGATTAAAACCCCACTTATGCTTATTAGTGGGGTTATGCAGGATTTGGGTAAAGTAAAATTAAAAAATCTAGAAGAATTAATAATCTATAGTTATAAGGTTGCTGGAACCGTAGGGTTGATGGTATGTAATATCTTAGAGGTAAAGAATAAGAAGTTAAAATTTAAGGGAATTCAGTTAGGAATAGCAATGCAAATCACAAATATTATTAGAGATATAGACGAAGATTTAAAAAATAATAGAATTTATTTTCCTTTAGATTTCTTAACAATCAAAAATGATAAACCTAAACAAATTTTAAATGATAAAGAGTTACAAAAACAATTTTCCAAGGATATAGAAAAACTAAAAGATTTTTCTGATTTAGTTTACACTAACTCAAGGATAGGGATTTATAAACTTCCTATTCATTATAGACTTCCTATTGCTTTAGCCTCAAGGCTTTATCAAAGTATAGGAGTTAAGATTAGAAATCATAAGTACGATATATGGAATAAAAGACACTATTTATCTTTCAAAGAAAAAATAATTAAGTTCATAATTGTTTTATTTGAAATATTTTTTATGAGAAACATAGTGGAAAATAAGAAAATGGAAAAAGAAATTAATAAAATTCTCTTAAAATTAAGTGATTCGTATTGTGACTAAGGACTCAGAATTTGATATAATTATTATTGGGGCAGGAGTTTCTGGAATGATACTTGCTGATGAATTATTATCTAGAACAAATAAGAAAGTATTAATCATTGAGAAAAGAAAAAAATTCTCATATGATAAAAATTTATGCTTCTGGAATAAACCTAAAAATTTGATTACAGAGGTAGCAAATAATGAATGGAATAAAATTGCTGTTTATTCAAATGGTGAAAAAAAACTTTATGAATCAAATGAAATAAAATATCTTAGAATTAATTCAAAGACTTTTTACAGTTTTTTTATTGATAGATTCAGGAAGAAGAAAAGAATTATTCTAAAAATGAATTGTTCATTGAAAAAAATCAAACGTTTAACAAATCAAATTACTATTGAAACTAATAAAGGAACCTTTAAGTCAAATATTGTTTTTGACAGTAGTTTAAAAAAGGAGGATTTTAAAAAGGTTAAACTTTTTCAACACTTTAGGGGAATAGAAATAAAGACAAGCAAGCCAGTTTTTAAAAATAAAGAAGTAATTCTTATGGATATACAAAATAAGAAGAATATATTTAATTTTATGTATTTACTCCCTTTTTCACAAAATAGAGCTTTGGTAGAATCAACATATTTTTCATCAGAAATTTATGATAAAGAAGTATATATGCAAGATATAAAAGAATATATACACGAAAAGTTTAGAATAAATGATTTTCATTGTAAATATAAAGAGTTTGGAATTATACCAATGGGAAAAATAGTTCATAATGATATAAAGAATATAATTAAAATTGGAATTGCAGGTAATTGGAATAGATTATCAACGGGATATTCTCTTCAAAATGCCTTTATTTATTCCAAACAATTAGTTGACCAAATATTAAAGAATAAACCTCCAAAAATTAAAGAAAAATATCTATTAAATTTCTTGGATAATATATTTTGTAGTTTTGTTTTAACTCAGCCCAGAAAAGTAAAAAGTTTCTTTAAAAGTTTCTTTTTTAAAAATAGACTTATAAACATTGTAAACTTTCTAAACTCGACAACAAGTTTAGTTAACATAATTAGAATTATAATTAGTCTCCCAAAATTGAGATTAATTCAAACCTTGTTTACATACAGGAAATGGTAAATTACGAACAAAAAATATTCTTGATTGCAATACTAGCATCTGTAATAGTTTTAAGTTTTTTTGGAGAAATTTTTTATGATTTTAAAAATCAGATTCTCTTATTTTTAATTCCAATAATTTGGCCAGGAATTGCACACGGAAGTCTAGACTTAGAAATAGCTATTAATAGAGGTATTGTAAAAAAATTTAGCCATAAAGTTTTTTTTTTTATTACATATCTAATAATAATAGCAATCTTCTTTTTTTTATGGATTAAGTTTCCCAATATTATATTTCTAATTTTTTTATTATTATCAACAATACACTTTGGGATAAGTGATAAAGTCAGTAAAATTAAATACACAAAAACCATTGAAATTTTGATAAGAGCTACTGTAGTCTTTGTCTTACCATTAAAGTTTCACCCAGAGACTACTTCAGAAATCTTTAAATTTTTAGGTTTAAATAATGAGACATTAATCGCCATTCAATTTCTCAACGATTTCTTTTTTTATTTTCTCATATTTATTTTTTTTTGGTGGTTAACCCTAAAGAATGAATCGAGTAAATTAAAATCTAGTATTCTTATAGAATTTTGTTTAATTGGATTTTGTTTTATTTATTTTGAACCTATAATTTCTTTTTTAATTTATTTTTGTTTTTTACATTCAATAAGACATTTGAATGATGAGAAAAAACATCTAAATTTATCCTATAAAAACTTGTTTAAAAAAACATTACCTTTCACAATCATTCCTATTTTTATATTATTAATTTACTTTTTAAGTATTGATATTAGTGATAACATTCATATTTACTACACACTAATTGGACTTTCATCCTTAACCATACCTCATGTAATATTAATTAATTTTATTAAAAATTAATCTAAATATTTATTTGTAGTAATATTCCTAAACCAATTTTTTTTCACAACCTTGCTATTTGAATCATAATTTTTCGGTATGATGATTTTATTTAAATTAGATTTATAAATAACTCTTGTCTCAAAATTAATCCTTTGTTTCTTATTTTGCAAACTACCGTGTAGTTGATGTCCGGAAAAGCATAAAATATTTCCTTTATCTAATTGAAATGACACTTTTTCATTATCTTGAATATTAATTTTTGTATAAGGGGCGGATGGGTAATCATCATTCTTTTTAAATTTTTCAAAAGTCCAACTTTTACTATTATTCTCAACTTTTTTTTTAAAATATTTTGGCACTAGGTAAATTGAATTACCTGCTGAAATTTTATGGATTGGAAACCAAAAGTTTATTTGATCAAATAAATTTGAAGCCCAAGTATCTCTATGTGGAAGAGTAGGCTTAAGTTTACCGAATGCTTTGCCGTTAAGCTTTGGACTATATCTTAATGAATATTGATCTTTAAAAACATATTTAGTATCAAAACCAACCTCCTTTAAAAAATTTGAAAAATTGGCTTTTATTTCCGAACATTTTTTTATCTTATTTTGAAGTTGAAAAAAGAATCTTTCTTTTGTGCTAAAAGCTAGGTTATCATTATCATCAAAAAAATCTTCAAGAGTAACACCGAATATTTTATTAAAATGATTCCTTGTAGTTTCTATTATCCTATTTATAAATGTGGATTTCTCAAATACAATAACCTCTCCATTAAAAACGAGTTTCTGTATAAAAGTTGGATCATATAGTTTGATTGGTAATTTTTTCATAAACTCTATCTTTTCTAAATTCTTCAAGTCTATTCATGATACTTATACTGAAGGTCAAGCCACGAGCCACCTTCACATTGCAAAACATTTTCTGGACCTTTATTATTATTCTTTCTTTTTTCAGATATCAAAAAAAGATTTTGATAATATAAAGCTTGCCTTTCTTGAAGAGTCCAAAGGGTTTTTTCATCTAAATCAATTTTTTTACCNNTATTNTTNTGATAATGATGTACTAATTCATGNAGAATTATAGATTGATCACAAATATTAGATTCTGGACTCATAGAATCAATNTAAAAAATCTTACCTTCCTTAACATAATATGCTTTTACCTTACAATTTTTTGANGAGAAACAAGCTTTATCNGACATTTTTTCCTTTGAAAGTGTAATAAATTCTGGNGGCGNNATCTCTTTTTCAAATTCTGTNTTATTNATTATAAAAGCTGTAAGTAAANTTATTAATTTTTCTGAAATCATTTTAATNTAATCCTATTTAATTTTTTTCCAGTCTTTAAATCANACACCTGAATTAATTGTGCATTTTCCTCATCGGTTTCAACTAAAATATATAACTTAGAATCTTCTATAAAAAAATCTTTAATATTTTCTTCANATTTTATTTNNGGATTTAAATCTATTTTTTGATTAGGAACTGAATTTTTATTATACTTATTGAAAATAGCTATCACCATTATTGTAAATAATATTACTATTAATAAGCCAAGTGTAATCACAGTGTATTTTAGGAAATTCTTCATTGAGTAAAAATTATATAACCATTTCTGTAACAAGCAACGATCTTGACAAAAGAATAGATAAATTTTTGAGTGAAAAAGTTATCTCGGTATCAAGAAATAGAATGCAATCTTTAATCTCTGAAAAAATGGTTAAAATAAATGATCAAATAATTAGTTCTCCATCGTCTAAAATCAAATCCACCGGAATAATTNCTTTAGAAATACCAGAACCGATTGAAGCTATAGCTAAACCAAAAGATATAAAAATTAATATCATCTATGAAGATAAGAATTTAATTGTCATTAATAAAAAAGCTGGGATGGTTGTACATCCAGGGGCTGGTAATTCTGAAAATACGCTCGTTAATGCTTTACTACATCATTGTGGATGTACTCTATCTGGAATTGGCGGAGTTTTAAGACCTGGAATCGTTCACAGAATTGATAAAATGACAAGTGGACTGATAGTTGTAGCAAAAGATGATCAAACTCATTTATCGCTTTCAAATCAATTTAAAAATAAAACCGTAGAAAAAGAATACTATCTTTTTTGTTGGGGTCACTTGATCAATCAAAAAGGGTCAATTGAAAATTACATAATAAGATCAAGTAGAAACAGAAAAAAAATGACTGTAAGTAAAAATAATACTGGAAGATTTGCTTCAACTGATTACGAGGTTTTAGAAGAATTCCAAATAAATGATGATGATAATATTTCATTTATAAAGTGTAATCTTAATACAGGAAGGACACATCAAATTAGAGTACATATGAGTCATATTGGTTGCCCCCTATTAGGTGATATGTTGTACGGTAAGCAAAAAGTAGAAAAGGTAGATAATCAAAAATTAAAGTATTTTATAATAAATAACTTTATTAGTACTAGTAGACAAGCCCTTCATGCCAAAAAGTTAGGTTTTTNTCATCCACAGAAAAAAAAAAGATTATCCTTTGAAACCCCTNTTCCANGNGACTTTCAGGATTTTTTAATGATTTTGAGATGTGAAAAATGAATNAAAATTAATAATTTGTTCATCTTANGTTCATTTTTTTGTTGNNTTTAATNTTTATGTATGTAATATNTNNTTTATGTTTAAAGATTTAAAAGGTTTTGTTGGTTATGTTGATAAAAANGACATATCAGCGTACATAAGAAAAATACAAAAATTTCCCATTTTGTCTCATGAAAACGAATCTAGACTTGCTACAGAATGGATAGAAAAAAGGTCTGATAAAGCAGCACACTCCCTCATAAACTCTCATTTNAGGTTAGTTGTCAAAATTGCTATGAAATTTAGAGGTTACGGACTCCAGCTCAGCGAACTTGTGTCTGAGGGAAATCTTGGACTTATACAGTCTTTGAAAAGATTTGATCCTAAAAAAGGTTTTAGACTTTCAACATACGCTATGTGGTGGATAAGAGCATCAATCCAAGAATATATCTTACATTCCTGGTCGCTTGTTAAAATTGGAACAACAGCATCGCAAAAGAAACTTTTCTTCAACTTACGATCACTTAAGGGTAAATTAAAAGCTCTAGATGACGGTGATCTTCCTCCAGAAATGGTTACAGAAATTGCAGATAGATTGAGCGTATCTGAAAATGAGGTTGTAGATATGAATAGAAGACTAGCTGGACATGATCACTCCCTTAACAATCCATACTCTTTAGATAACACGGAAGAATGGATTAACGGTTTGCCTGATGAAAGAGAAAATCATGAGAATATGTTTATTCATAAAGATGAATTGTTTAAACGCAAAGAAATGCTTATGTCTGCACTAAAAAATCTTGATGATAGAGAAAGAAGGATTCTTACACAAAGACGTTTGGTCGATGAGCCACTAACATTAGATGAATTAAGCAAGTCNTTCGGTATATCTAGAGAAAGGGTTAGACAAGTTGAAGTTAGAGCTTTCGAAAAAATANGTAAAGTTGTNAAAAATATAAACTATAAAAANAAGAACTTTAATCAATAAATGGATNATTTACGAGNATAGTATCTTCTCTTTTNGGGCTAGTTGATAACAGAGAAACACGAACTCCAAGCAACTCCTCTATACGCCTAACATACTTTATAGCCAAAGCCGGTAACTCTGACCACGTTTTAGCACCTTGAGTACTTTCCAACCATCCCCTATGGGTTTCGTAAATTGGTTTGAGCTTCGCCTGCATAGATTCTGAACAAGGAAAGTAATCTATTTTCTTGCCATTAATTTTATAGCCTATACATATTTTTATTTCTTTAAAACTATCTAACACGTCAAGTTTTGTTAAAGCCATCCCATCCATGCCTGAGACTTCCACAGAATGTTTAGCTATTATGGCATCAAACCAACCGCATCTTCTTTGCCTACCCGTAACTGTTCCAAATTCATTACCAATTTTACCTAATTTTGAGCCAATTGAGTCTAGTAACTCTGTAGGAAATGGTCCACTACCTACGCGTGTATTATACGCTTTAACAATACCAAGAATGAAACCTAAACTCTTTACTGAAATACCAGAACCAGTTGATGCAGCGCTTGGCAATGTGTTCGATGAAGTAACATAAGGATATGTTCCATGATCAACATCAAGTAATAAACCTTGAGCACCTTCAAAGAGAATTCTTTTTCCATTAATCTTAGCTTCGTTAATAATTGGTGAAACTCTTCCAATGTACTTTGTAATTTTAGTTCTATATAAATCTATTTCATCTTTAATTTGATTTTCATTCAATAATCTTGAACCTAACCCTTTTAAAACAACGTTATGAAAGGAAACTAGATTTTTTATTTTATAATTTAAAACATCTTTATCATTTAAATCACAGAACTTAACTGCCCTTCTTCCAACCTTGTCCTCATAGGCTGGCCCTATTCCTCTTCCAGTTGTACCAATTTTATTTTTTCCTTTTTGGCTCTCTCTAATTTTATCTATTTCTTTATGAAAGCTAAAAATTAAACATGCATTTTCTGAGATTAGCAAATTTTTTTTAGAGATTTGTATTCCTGTCTTCTTTAGTTTTTCAATTTCTTCTATTAAGGCCAATGGATTAACAACAACACCATTACCAATTATTGATTTTTTACCTTTTCTGATGATACCTGAGGGTAATAAACTTAAAGCTATTTTTTTTTTCTTAACAACAATGGTGTGTCCAGCATTATTACCACCTTGGAACCTTACCACTATATCAGCTTTACTTGATAGCCAGTCAACAATTTTTCCTTTACCTTCATCGCCCCACTGAGCGCCAACTACTGTTACATTTCCCATTATGATTTATTTAGATTTTTCATTATTTAAGCAACTTTAAGTGATGTATAGTTAACTTCTCAAACACTCAATCAAACCTGAGAATCCGATACACTTCTCATCATTTACAAAGTAGAATCCCCCATTAAAAAGTTCTTTGTATTTTTTCGAATAGACCTTGAATGATATATTATCATGGTAATCAATTTCATCAACCTCTAGTGGATCAATAAATATCTTAATTTTAGAAAACTCTTTTTTAACTATTAAAACTGACTTAATAAACATTTTTATTTCATCATTAATCTTTTTGCTAAATTTATAATTCTCTAACTTCGGTAAATTAGTATCAATATCACCTATTGCAGAAATTAAAAAACTGGCAATTTCATATATTTCTGATGGAAATGATTTTATAATTTCTANNTTTTNATTCCNAAAGCTGTTTACAAGTTTCTCAGACTGATCCACATTCAATTTAAAATCTTGGACAAATGCTTCAATGAGATTTGGCATAGAAAAGTTTAAAATAAAATCTTTAAAATTTAGTTTGTCCAATACCTTTACTATTAGTTTAATAATATCAACTAGAATAATATCTTTTTTAATTCCAATAACTTCTGCACCTATTTGCTTAGATTGTCTAGACATACTTAAGTTATTATTTTTTACCTTTAAAACTTCTCCAGAGTAACTTAATTTCAGTGGCCTTTTACTATGAAATAATGAACCACATGAAATTCTCGCTATTTGTGAAGTAATATCAGACCTTATCGCCATAATTTTTTGAGATAGTGGGTCAAGGACTCTAAAACATTCACTTCTTTGCTTTTCTTTACTTATAAAGAATAAGGAGCTCTCGAACTCTATCAGTGGAGGATTAACATAAGAGAAACCAGACTGCTTTGTTATTTTTAGAAAACAGTCGTTGATTCTATATTCTTCAAGTGCCAGGTCTGGTAGACTGTCCCTAAAACCCTCTGGTAATAATTGATTCTTCACAATTGTATATCATTAATATTTTTAAAAGACCAATCTAGCCAATTTGTTAGAGCAATCAAATCTTTTTTTTTTATAGTTGGCCCCGTCCATATTCTTATACCTTTGGGAGCTTTTTTATAATTCTTAATATCAAAAGCAATTTTATTTATTTTCAAAAAGTTATGTACTTTCTCTAGGTTAATTTCTTTTTTTGGAATTAAAAATGATGGTGTTATTGCATCAAAATTTTTATCTTTTGAGAATTTTTCTAAATAGATATTATGTTCCAACCAAGTATCAATTATTTTTTTATTTTCCTCACAAATTTTATTATTCTCTTTCAGAGAACCGCGTTTTTGGTAAGTATCCAAACATATTTCTAAGTCTGAAAAAGACAATAGAGAAGGAGTGTTTATTAAATAATTATGTCTAGCTAAATCTAAAACTTTTGGTAAAGAGTCTTTTTTTTTCAATCTTTTTTTTGCCTTAGGACTTAATACTACCATTCCATGTTGAGATTCACCTCCAAGGGCTTTCTGCCATGAAAATACTGATATATCAAGTTTTCTCCATGGAATATCATAGATAAACACCGCGGACGTAATATCACTAATTACTAATCCTTCTTGAGAATTTTTTATAAAGTCACAATTATTTACACTCATCCCAGTAGAGGTGCCTGTCCACACAAAAAATATATCATTTTTCCTTGGAATATTTTTTAAAGATGGCATTGTTCCGTTTAGTGAGAGTCTTAGATCAACTTTTAATTTTAATTTTTTTAAATCGTTAGCCCAAAGATCTGCCCAATAATCATAAATTATAGTTGTAATTTCATTTTCTCCTAAAAATGACCAAATTACTGCTTCCATTGCGCCTGTTGTTGAGCCAGGTGTTATTATTAATTCATACCCCTTAGGGATATTTAGTATTTTTTTTATTCTTGAAACAACAGCTTCTACATACTCTATCACATCATCAGACCTATGGTAGCGTCCTAAAAATTGTTGATTTAATTTTTTAACTTCCCAGCCATCTGGTTTTCTAGTTGGACCACACGAGAAGTTTGGGCTATCTGGCATTGTTAAATTAGGCATTTTCATATGTTAAATATAATTGGAAAAGATAAATAAAATACTATCCAACAAATAAATGATAACGGAAGTCCAAGTTTAACATAATCAATAAATTTATAGTGACCTGGTCCCATAACGAGTAAGTTTGTCTGATAGGCTAAAGGTGTTAAAAAAGAAGTGTTAACAGCAAAAATCAATGCAATTGCCATAACTTTTGGGTCAAGGTTAAGTTTGTCTGCTATATCTATTGCAATAGGTGTAAATAAAACTGCGCATGCATTGTTTGAAATAAAGTTTGTAGTTATTGAAACAAAAATATAAAAACTCATTATTACAGTCATATTTGAGGAGTCCTGCAATAAGTCTAGAAGTAATTCAGATAGGAATTGAGCAGTCCCGGTTTCTTGTATGATTTTTCCTAAAGCCAACGAAGTTACAATCAAAAGTAACAATCCGTTATCTACACTTCTCAATATTTGCCTTAAGGAAAGAACTTTAAAAAACATTATTGATGCAACACCTAAAAGTGCTGATACAACTAAAGGTAAAATTTCTAATGCTCCAATCGAAATAACACCTAAAAATACTAATAAGGACTTATTTGCTAACTCTTTATCAAATATTTCAGATGTTGCCCATTCTAGTGGCAACAAGTCACTTTTAGTTCTTAAGTTTTTTAAAGCATCTTTACTTCCTTGGATAAGGAGAGTGTCACCAGGTTCTAATGGAAGCTCACCAAAATTCTTAGTTATAATCTTTGATCTTCTTTGTAGACCAATAACGATACAATTATATCTATATCTAAAGCTTACATTTTCAACAGTNTTACCGATTAAACTTGANGATGGGGTAACCATTGCTTCAGATATAATTTTATCTTTTTTATCCTCATCTGAGCTATTTTTAGAGTCATAGGATATAATAGCAATATTTTTATTTAAAACTTCAATTAATTGTTCTCTTGTTGATGAAATTACTAAAATATCACCCTTTTCAATTACTAAGCCATCAAACGGACCATGTTCAGCATGTTCTCCACGCTGGATCATCAATATTTTTATTTTTTCTAAACCTAAGAACTTACCATCTTTGGTCGTTTGTCCAATGAGTTTTGAATCTTCATTTATACTTATTTGACTAATAAAATTATTCTTTGAGTTATCAATTAATTCATTTGCTATCGGGGATCTATCTTTTAGAAAAAAACTAGAAAAAAGAATTAAAAATAGAAATCCAAAAAAGGCTATTATCATACCAGGTAAAGAAAATTCAAAAAAATTTAATTTTATATTTGCGTAGGTTTGTAGTGAATCAGATACAAGTAGATTAGTACTTGAGCCAATCAGAGTAGTCATTCCTCCAAGAATAGCTACAAAACTTAAAGGCATTAAAAATTTACTCAAAGAATTATCTGTATCTCTTATTATTCCTTGTAATATTGGAATGAAAATTATTACAACCGGAGTATTATTAATAAACGCACTTAAAACTAAAACAAAAAATAGACTTAAAAAAATAACAATTTTGGGATTATTTGGAAAAAAGTTAATTAAGTTGGAAATATAATTATCTAAAACTCTAGTTTGAACTACTGCTTGTCCAAGAATTAATAACGAAATTACGGTTATTAACGATGTATTACTAAAACCACCTAGGATTACTTGAGGAGGAAGTAAATTCATACCTTCGGAATTAAAATACGGAAATATTGAGAAGAAAACTAGAAGAAAAGCTAGTATAATTACGGACTTAAATACAATAGAGAAACCCTCAATAGCATAAAAAGCCATGCTTAACGTTACTATTAGTATGCTAATGTATATAAAGGTATCTTGTTGTAACTCAAACATTTTTTCGGAAAGTAATTTTATTACACTTTTTTATGCATTATAATAAAGTGTAAAGGTTACTATATTATATAANATATGTTAAAAAAAGTTGAAAAAAAATCATTAAAAAAATCTGAGAATATTCCTTCTTACAAAAANTTNCCNAAATCAGAAAAGGTATATNTTAAGGGAAAAATATTCAAAGATATTAAAATTGGNATGAGAAAAATATCCTTACAGGATAANGACTTCAAAANTNTGACTGTTTATGANACTTCCGGTTTCTACTCAGACCCAAATTATAAACATAATTACGATAANGGACTCCCAAAAATAAANGAGAACTGGATTGATAGNAGAAATGACACTCTGAAGTGTGAAAAAACAGAANTAAANTACCTTGATCTAAAACATTCAAAGGTTAAAAAATTCCCAAATGTTAGTACAGNAGTGCTCAAAAGAAAAGGTGATAAAGAAATCACCCAGATTTATTATGCTCGAAATAATATAATAACTCCNGAAATGGAATACTGTGCAATTAGAGAAAATGAAGATAGAGAAAGACTATTAGGTAAAAATTTAAAAGAAGAAGATTTAGTAACGGCAGATTTTGTTAGAGATCAAGTTTCTAGAGGATTAGCGATAATACCAAATAATATTAATCANCCTGAATCTGAACCAATGATCATAGGTAAGAATTTTCTCGTAAAAGTAAATGCAAACATTGGTAATTCATCTGTNTTATCTAACGCATATGACGAAGTTGAAAAACTTATTTGGGCTATTCGTTGGGGAAGCGATACAATTATGGATTTGTCAACTGGTAAAAATATTCATGAAATAAGGGAATGGATTATTAGAAATTCTCCTGTGCCNGTTGGAACTGTTCCAATTTATCAGGCTTTAGAAAAAGTAAATGGTGTTGCGGAAAACCTTACATGGGATATTTTCAAAGAAACATTAATTGAACAAGCAGAACAGGGAGTGGACTATTTNACAATACATGCAGGTGTAANATTGAGTTACATTCCACTTACTGCTGACAGATTGACAGGTATNGTTTCCAGGGGTGGCTCAATCATTGCTAAATGGTGTCTTGCTCATCATAAAGAAAATTTTTTATATACTCATTTTGAAGAAATCTGTGAAATAATGAAANCTTATGATGTTGCTTTTTCATTAGGTGATGGTTTGCGGCCAGGTTCTATACATGACGCAAATGATAAGTCTCAATTTTCTGAATTAGAAACACTGGGAGAACTATCAAAAATAGCCTCAGATAATAATGTTCAGGTTATGATTGAGGGGCCNGGACATGTTCCGATGCACAANATAAANGAGAATATGGAGTTAGAAGAAAAACTNTGTAATAGTTCACCATTTTATACTTTAGGCCCTTTAACTACCGATATTGCCCCTGGATATGATCATATTACTAGCGCCATAGGCGCAGCCATGATTGGTTGGTATGGTACATCAATGTTATGTTATGTAACACCAAAGGAACATCTTGGGTTGCCAGATAAAGAAGATGTAAAGGTTGGTGTTGTAACATACAAAATTGCAGCGCATGCGGCAGATCTAGCGCGAGGAAATAAAGGAGCTTATCATAGAGATTACCTTCTCTCAAAGGCAAGATTTGAGTTTAGATGGAGGGATCAATTCAACCTTGCACTTGATCCAGAAACTGCAGAAGATTTTCACGACCAAACTCTTCCCTCAGAAGGTGCAAAGGTTGCTCATTTCTGCTCAATGTGCGGTCCAAAATTCTGCTCAATGAAAATTTCACAAGAAATAAGAGATAGTGCAGAAGAAGGTAAAAAAGAAATGTCAAAAAAATTTAAAGAACTTGGAAGTAATATTTACTTGAAAAATGACTGATGACCAACTGGTCCGTATTTTAAACCTAACTTTGGTGCTAAAACTAATGACTTTTCAGTAAACTTCTTCGCTAAAATTACCGAATTATACAAATCATGATTATTTGCTAAATTTATACATAATGCTGTTGAAAAAGTACAACCAGACCCATGAGAATTTTTTGTTTTTATTTTTTTGGATTTTACAGAACGAACATTAAGGTTTTCGTCTAATAAAAAATCCTCGCATATACTACTTGAATTATCTCCTGAGGTTAATACAACATTAGATTTATATTGGGTATAAAAGTTTTTTATTAATATTTCTTTAGAAATTTTATCAACACTTTTCAAATTAAGTAAAGTTTTCAATTCAGTTAAATTTGGTGTAAAGATAGGACAAAGTTTTGATAAAATTTTATTAATTGATATATACTCACATTTTGAAACTAATAACGAATTAGTTGTTGATTTTAGAATAGGATCAACAACTATTGGGGTTTCAATATAATTTTTTCTGAATAGTTTAACCACAGCCTCTGCAGATTTAATATCACTAATTAAGCCTATTTTTATACCATCAATCTTAAATTCATTNAAAATTGTCTTGATCTGTGAGAGAATTATTTCTTTTGGTAAAACAAATAATTTTTTTACACCTTCAGAATTTTGTGAAGTAACTGTTGTTATACAATTTACACAATAAACCTTTAATGCACTTGCTACTTTAATATCGCATTGGATTCCAGCACCTGAAGAATTATCACTACCTGCTATTGAAAGAATTACTTTACATTTTTTATTTTTACGGAGTTTATTCATTTATTATATTTGAAAATAGTTTAATAAAATCGTCAATATCACCCTCTTCGCTAGATTGAATCATCAATCTTAAAACATTTTCAGTACCAGACTTTCTTAAAATTATCTCACAATCTTTATCTTCATACTTATTGATTAATTTCTCAACTTTTTGTGAATTCATCAAATTCTGATTATTGTCAGTCAATTTGAAATTTAATAACTTTTGGGGAGATTTAATAAATAATAAATTACATAAATCTGATAGAGTTATTTTTTCTTCCTCCAAAATTCCTAAAATATAAAGTGCAGTTAAAATTCCATCACCACAATAACTATTGTCAGAAAATATAATATGACCGGAGGGCTCTCCTCCCAAGAATGAATTTGTATTTTTCATTTTTTCAACAACATATCTATCCCCTACATCTGACAGGGAAAGTTTGATGTTTATATTTTCAATATATTTCCTAAATGAAAGATTTGACATTTTTGTGCTTACAATAGAGATATTTTTATTTTGATCTTTTTTTAATCGATAAGCTATTATTGCTAAGATATAGTCCCCATCAATAATCTTACCTTTATTATCACAAATTATTACTCTATCTGCATCTCCATCAAAAGATATTCCTATATCTGAATTATGTCTCAAGGTCATTTCAGATAATTTGTGTTGCTCCAGTGCACCACAATCTTGATTAATATTATTTCCATTGGGTGAACAACCATAGGCAAACAAATTAAAGTTTAGTTTTTTAAAAAATTTAGGTGCAAAATCCCATAATGAACCGTTTGCGCAATCCACTACAATATTATTATTTAGACGATTCTTAGGTAAACTTACTTTATCAAAAAGAAATTTTTCATATTCTGAAAAATTATTNAATGGGTTTTGAATTGTTTCATNTTNAAGTTTTATATTTTTTTTTGTAAAAATNTTTTCTTCTATTGATAATTCCTCTTTGTCACTTAATTTTTCACCATTTTTTTTGAATATTTTAATTCCATTATCTTCATAGGGGTTNTGNGAAGCAGAAATCATAATTCCCANATCATAATTTGATAACTTTGTATAAAAACATAAAATGGGNGTCGAAACAACTCCAATACATTCACACGTCACCCCATATGAAATAAANCCATTTACTAAGCTATTTTTAATATANTCACAGGATTCTCTTGTATCCATTCCAATAAGTATTCTACCAATAGTATTATCATTATTNCTAATAGCTCTGGCTAANCTATACAAAAAATCNGAATTCATCGGAAACTTATATGCAGTTCCTCTTATTCCATCAGTACCGAAATATTTCTTTTTCATTGATTCAAAATTTTTTCAAAAACTTTTATAGACTGATTAATTTCAAGAACNTCATGAACTCTATGAATTTTTATTCCTTGTTGAAGAGCTNAAAGAGATGCTGANATTGTTCCACCAAGTCTATTTTTTGGCTCATCTGCTTTTGAAATACTTGAGATAAACCTTTTNCTTGATAAACCAATCATAATAGGGCATTGAAGNGTATGAAAAATTGATAGGTTTCTAAGAATATCTAAATTTTGTTCTAAGTCTTTTCCAAAACCTATTCCAGGGTCAACAATAATTTTTGATTTATCAATACCCTTACTTTCACAGAANCGAATTTTTTTTTCCAAATAGTCGTANACATCTAAAACTACATTTTGATAATTATTATTNTTCATCATAGTTTTTGGNTTNCCAGGCATATGCATGATTATTAGATTTTTTTTATATTTTTTTACTATATCTANACTCAATTTATCGTTTTCCAGACCACTNACATCATTAATGATTTCTACACCNGATAAAGCNCCAAACTCCATCGTTGATGANTTTCTTGTATCCAGAGATACAGGAATNTCTAAGCTTCTTAGTGCTTGTAANGAAGGCATTACTCTTAAAATTTCATCATTTGAANTCACTTTTNTNGCACCAGGTCTTGTTGATTCACCACCAACATCTATATAGCTAGCACCATTNTTGTACATATATTTTGCNTGTTGAATAGACTTTGAATGGTGAAAATACTTCCCACCGTCAGAAAAGCTATCAGGTGTTAGGTTTAAAATACCNAAAATAAGATACTTNTTNTTTTTAAAAANTTTTCTTTTATAAATTTGTTTGTTTATTAGAAGTTTTTCNAAAAGCTCTTTAAGCTTATTATTAATTTTNGTTAATTTATAGANTTTTTTTAAAGGATAATTATTTCTTATTAATTTTTTTNTATTTCTTTCAATAACTTCAATGTGTGANAAGAAGACTCCACCTAANTTTATGGCATCGTCNGATTTNGANAGCNANGTACCATAGTCNNGATCAATGGAACGNTTNGGTCTNAGATAATATTTATTTTCAGCATAAATCAAGTGNGAAACACTAAGAGGCTGCAGGTTTAGGATTTAAACCAATATTCTTTTTACGCTTTAAGTCTGTTTTTCCAAGTGGTATGGATGTTTTTTTATTATTAGAACCTGTGTCATCATGTTTAGTTGGTTTTATTTTACCTTTTTTTATNAGTTCATTTACCTCATCACCTGAGAGTGTCTCAAATTCTAGCAAAGCTTTAGCAAGAGAATGTAAGTGCTTNATATACTTTTTAAGAATTTTCTTAGCATGTCTTTCGGCTTCATCAATAAAACTTCTAATCTCTTGATCAATAAGTTTAGCAGTTTCGTCAGACATACTTTTACGTTGTGTGACTGACCTTCCTAAGAAAACATCTTCTTCATTCTCTGANTATCTAAGTGGTCCTAATTTTTCNCTCATTCCCCATTCAACTACCATAGAACGNGCCTTCTGAGTAGCCTGTAGTATNTCNTTNGAGGCACCAGAAGTGATATTGCTTTTTCCGAAGATNAGCTCTTCAGCAACTCTTCCACCAAACATCATTGCAAGCTTAGCTTTCATNTCAGTTTTAGTTTCCGAATATCTGTCTCTTTCAGGTAAATTCATGGTTACGCCTAAAGCTCTGCCTCTTGGAATAATAGTTACTTTGTGAAGTGGATCATTTCCAGGAGTGTAAATACCAACTAAGGCGTGTCCTGCCTCATGGTAAGCTGTAAGTTCTTTTTCTTTAGATGTCATGACCATTGATCTTCTTTCAGCGCCCATTAGAACTTTATCTTTAGCGTCTTCAAAATCTTGCATTGTTACTAATCTTTTGTTTCTTCTTGCNGCTAATAGTGCAGCTTCATTAGCCAAATTAGCCAAGTCTGCACCAGAAAATCCAGGGGTTCCTCTCGCTATTATTTTTACATCAACATCTGGTGCTAATGCTATCTTTTTTGTGTGCACAGCTAAAATTTTGTTTCTTCCGTTAAGGTCAGGATTTGGAACTACAACTTGTCTGTCAAATCTACCTGGTCTTAATAATGCTGGATCGAGNACATCTGGTCTGTTNGTGGCGGCAATNAATATNACTCCCTCAGTTGCATCGAACCCNTCCATTTCAACTAATAGNTGGTTNAGNGTTTGTTCTCTTTCATCATTTCCTCCACCNAGNCCAGCTCCCCTATGCCTNCCTACNGCATCAATNTCATCNATAAANATTATACANGGCGCATTTTTCTTNCCCTGNTCAAACATATCCCTTACTCTACTAGCGCCAACACCAACNAACATTTCTACNAANTCNGAACCAGAGATTGAAAAGAANGGNACATTTGCTTCACCTGCGATTGCTCTNGCTAATAANGTTTTTCCTGTACCTGGTGGGCCTACTAANAGTGCACCNTTNGGNATTTTTCCACCNAGTCTTTGNAATTTNGTNGGATCTTTTAAAAATTCAACTATTTCTTCNAGTTCAGCTTTAGCTTCNTCAATACCTGCAACATCNTTAAAAGTTACNTTATTCTTGTTTTCNTTGAGAAGTTTAGCTCTTGATCTACCAAACCCCATNGCTCTNCCACTNCCACTCTGCATTTGNCTCATAAANAAGATCCANACNCCTATTAAAAGNAACATCGGNAACCATGAAATTANAATATCCAATAATCCAGGAGANTTATTTTCAAGAGGAAGTGCNATTATTTCAACGCTACTTTTTTCTAACCTAGAGATTAGTCCCTGATCGTTTGGAGAATATGTTGTAAATATAGATCCGTTATTTAGTTCGCCCTTAATNTTGTTACCCCTNATCTCNACTCTACTTACATTTCCATTTTTTACCTCTGTCAAAAANTTGGAGTANGATAAAGGTTGTGTTGGTTGGTTNGGCTTACTTCCCTGATAAAAATCAACTATNAGGAAAACAAGAAATCCTATCAAGAGCCANACTGCTAGATTTTTGANCAAGTTATTATTCATGCTAATAGATATAATTATACATTAATAAATCTCAATTAATATTTAAAAATTTTTTTTTGATAATGGTATCAAAGGTTCAAAATATAACTGAATCTCATTCTTTTTCAAGTCTTCTTCTGCTAATAAAAAAGGGATTATTTTTTTCTTTCCCAGCCTAACAACAGGTAAAGTTCTTAAAATTTCATATGAAATGTCCTTAATATTTTTGAATTTTTGGTAATAAATTTTAAGAGATAACCATTTTTCATCATTAAGAATTTCACAGAAAATTTTTTTTTTTGAGTAAATATGAAATCTATTATCCCAATGAAAACTAGCACCTGCATTTATACAAATGTTATTTTGATCATTACTAATATCTCTAAATTCTTTAAAAAAGATAACTTTGTTATTTATTTTTTTAATAATGCAACCATGAAGTGTATTTTTATTTACTTTGAAATTGAGCATTTTTCTTATTAAATTTTTAATCGATTTTACACGTGGGGGGTATACCTTACCTGAGCAAGTAACTAAAATTTTTTTTAAAATTTCTACTTTTAAGTTAATNTTATTAACTTTAAACTTTTCATAGTTTAATTCAAAAACGCCAAATTCATATATTTTTAAATTTCTCAAAAAAAAATTTCCTATTTGACTCTCTAGTTTATTATTTACGTCAATTTGTATCTTTATATCTTTCTCTAATCTTTTACTATATGTGTTGTTTTCCTTGAGAAAATTTCTTGCCCTAACTCTTTCAAATCTAGCATCTTTGTTAGATTTATCTCTTACCCAGTCAAAATTAAAATATTCACAAGTTGAGATTAATCTTTTCTTTTCAAATTTTAATAAAGGTCTATAAATAACTAAATTTTTATTATTAAATTTTTTTGGAATACTACTTAAGCCAATAGTAGAAAACTTCCTTTGAAGTCTCATAAAATATGTCTCAATTAAGTCATTTAAATGATGAGCTGTCATTAAATGAATAATATTATTTTTCTTACAATGTTCAAAAATTGTTTGNTATCTCATCTCTCTGGCAGTTTTCATTACTGCACTACGNGGCTTATCACCTGACCAATNAAAAGATTTAAAATTAATACGAAGATTCTCTGCAAATTTTTCAACAAACTTTTGTTCTNGGNAAGAGTCTTTTCTNANTTTNTGATTATAATAAAGAATTTCTAATGAGTAATCCTTATCCCTTATCCAATTATTCATTAAGATAGTTAGGGCCATACTATCAGATCCCCCGGAAACACATATTCCTATTTTTGCTTTATTTTCAAAAATAATTGAATCATCTCTCAATGATTTAGAAAACTCAGAATTTGTNATATGACCTAGCAAAGATTTATTCAATTGGNCAATCTAANTTTTTTCTCTCNTTTTGCGATCTCTCTAAAACATTTTTTGCTGCATTTTTAAATTTTAATTCTAATTCAAAAAATGCATTACATGCATCATTTTTTTTATTTANATTTGAGAATGATAACCCTAATTTCAAAAGATTATCTGGACCTTTTATAGAGTCNGGATATTTTGCAAAACCTTCACCAAACTCAATTATTGCTTGNTGAAAGTTTTTATTCGCATAATAGACTTCACCCAACCAATACTGAATGTTAGGCATCAAATCCTCAGGATTGAGCTTTTTTAATTGTAAAAGATNCGTTTCAGCTTCATTAAATTTATTAGCCCAAAGAAGNTTTATAGCATTTTCATATTTTNTTTTTATTTCAGTTTCATCAATATTTCCANNNTTCTCANCNGNTTTTNTTNGAGGATTATTTTCATTTGCTCTGGTTTNAATTTTATTATTTAAACTAGGTTCNAAGTTTGAAATCGACTTCTTCTTNTTAATTATACTATTAATCTGATTATCAATNTTTGATATTTTTGACTGATATTCTTTATTTAAAATGTTNAGCTTTTGTTCAAGATTCTTTATTTTNTTATCAATCTCCTCAATTAATCCATAATTGGCTCTGTTTTTTGTTTCAATATNATCAAGTCTTTGCTCATTTCTTGAGATATAACCGCTNGATAATGATTTATCTANACTATCNAACTTGCCTTTTTGNAGATCGGAAACATTTTTTTCTAATCTATCTATCTTTTCTAGNAGTTTATCTACATCTAAATTCTGAGAAATNGCTGTNGAGTNNATTATTAAANTAGNTAGGAGGAAAAATATTGATAATTTTTTATTCATAATAAAAAAGGGCTAATAATGTTAGCCCTTTGAAAAAATTATAATGAAATATATTAGTATTAGTTTCCACTAATAACTGTAACAGATCTTCTATTTTCAGACCATGACTCAGAAGTACTACCCTCTGCAGCAGGCCTTTCTTTTCCGTAACTTATTGTGGTAATTCTACCAGGCTCTACTCCTAAGGATACTAAGAATTCTTTTGCAGCATTTGCTCTTCTTTCACCTAAGGCNAAGTTATATTCNCTTGTTCCTCTTTCGTCACAATGACCTTCNATTATAAGCTGAAAACCAGGTGTTGATTTTATCCANTTNGCCTGAGATTCTAGAGTAAAAGCNGCAGCTGANGAAATNTTGTGTTTATTTGTTTCAAAATANATCCTATCCCCTATTTCATTTTGAAGATANGCTTGCAGGTCNGCTTGTTTAGANTCACCATATGCNTATGATGGAGANCTTGANGANGACGANGATCCACCAATNGTTTCACAACCAGAGATTAGTATGGCGGCTGAGAAAGCTAGTAATAACTTGTGAGATTTCATAATAATTATCCTTATTTTATTTCATATAATAACTTCTTTTTACAATCTAGAGCAAGAGAAGTCAATAATAAAGCTATATTAGATTTAGTATAAAGGTTGATCTATCTGTTATACACTTTGACAGTACATGACCCAGAGCAATCTATGGAGTCGTGTGTAGGAATGTCTTTAAATGTGTTATCAGAAAATAATGAATCCGCTCCAGCAACCTCTTTATCACTAAAAAGACCATTGAAATCATTCATTGCTCCGCAAGAGGAAAGACCGAAAACAACCATTAACACTGCAAAAAATTTAAGTTTCATACCATATCCTTATTGTTATTTATATTTTTACAGGTTGTTTGTGGATAAGTCAATGCTAACATTCAATTTTATTTACCCAATTTAGGGAAGCAGCCCNGACCATGATGGATCCGAGGCATCTGCAGGGGTAAGTAGCTGCCTCAAATTAATTCCAGTTAAATCAATAAGCTTAATTTTTGGTTTAGTGATGATTCCACCTTTGAGTTTATCTTGACTGTAAAAGGCAATCACCCTTCCATTTGGAGACCATGACGGCCCTTCAACTAGATAGGTTTTATAGACCACTCTCTCTCCTTTTCCATCGGTATACATAACACCAATGTAAAACTCTCCTCCCAACAGTTTTGTAAAGGCAATTAAATCACCTCTCGGCGACCAAACTGGAGTTGCGTATCTCCCTTTACCGAAACTAATCCTTTTAATTTTTTTTGTTTTCAAATTCATTACATAAATCTTTTGGCTACCACTTCTATCAGATTCAAAGGTTATAAAGTCACCATCTGGAGAATATGATGGAGCTGTATCAATACCTTCATAAAAAGTTAACCTTCTAATCTTTAAAGATTCTAATTCCATTTCGTAAATATCTGTATTCCCATTTTTAGCAAGACTCATAATGATTTTTTTTCCATCAGGAGAGTATCTTGGACTAAAGGTCATACCAGGAAAATCTCCTAGAATTTTTTGATTACCTGTCTCTAAATCCAGTAAATAAATTCTCGGTGTTTGATTGTTATAAGATAAATATGCAATTTCTTGAGCAGCAGGTGAAAATCTAGGAGTNAGAGCCAAATAACTTCCATCTGTCAAAAATTTATGATTTTCTCCATCTTGGTCAATAATTGCTAGTCTTTTTTTCCTAGCACTTTTTGGCCCAGACTCAGATATGTAAACAATTCTACTATCAAAATAACCAGATTCACCAGTGATTCTTTGGTAAATGATATCTGAAATTACATGCGATATTCTTCTCCAATTATTCTTTTCAGTTACTAATTGTTGAGCAATCATCTGTTTTTGCGAAAAAACATCCCAAAGTCTAAACTCAATTGATAGTTTATTTCCATCAAGCCTTAATTTTCCATGAACTAAACCTTGAGCTGTAGTTAATTTCCAGTCTGCAAACTCTGGTTTTTTATTAAATGAAATTTTATTATTTAGGAAAATTTTGTTAGGTAAAACAGAAAATAAACCTGACCTTGATAAATTATTTTTTATTACATTATTGATATTTGTTGATAAATCTGTTTCTTCTTGCTCATTTGAATTAAGTTTTAATATTGCTATTGGGATTGGGTCTAAATTTCCTTTTGTGATATCGATCCTCAGCTCAGAAGATACAAAAAATGGATAAAAAGAAAAAATAGCCCAGATAAAAGTAGCAAAAATTTTCATCAGCCAATNCTACTACAATTTCATAAATAGCGTAATAAAATTTATTTTTTATCTAATTAATCATAAGAGATGGATCAAAATCTAATATCATTTCTTTCCAAGTTTCATATTTTCTTTTAGGTACTTTTAGTTTTTTGCAATCTGGATGATTGACAGCTCTAACGGCACTCTCAGCTAAAGTTCTATAAAATGGATCTGCGTTTTTAAGAGAATTTGTTAAATTTGAACTAGTTACCTCACCGGTAGTATCTAACCTAAGTTTAATTGATACTTTATAATCTTTAATATTTTTTGCACCAGCTGGTACGATCCAACAACTATAAAATTGTCTTCTAATTGCATCTTTTTCAGATATTGTAAGTTTTTCACCAAGATTAGTAACTTTATCTTCAGAAATTTTTTCATCCTCTTTTTTAATTTCTTTATNTTTTTTCNCGGTTTGCGATTTAATTTTTTCAATAGATTTCAAAATACTTTCCGCTTTACTTTTATCTTTGAGTTTTTCCTGTTTATTTTCTTTTTCTTTTTCTTTTTCTTTTTTAGTTACTTCTTTTTTTTTCGCAAATTCTGGATTCTTTGGTCTTGAAAGAACCTCAGGAGGGGTATAAGATTGATTTTTTTTTGGTTTTTGTTGGGCTTTTGGTATATTTTTTTTTGTTACTGTCTTTTCAGAAACCTCAACAATATCTAACGGTATCTCTACTATCTCAAACCTTTTATTTCTTTTAAAAATTTCAGCTCCATACAAAAATATCAAAACTATTGCAAGATGAAGAAAAGAAGATTTGAAGAGACCTGTTACCATAAGGAATCATTTTAATTTTGTAACTAGAGCAACCTTTTTAAAACCAGCATTATTTATCACTGTCATTAGATCCATTACTTTTCCGTAATTAATTGATTTATCAGCTTTAACATAAATNTTTAGGTTTTTATTAACTTTTTCAAGTGCTTTTAGTTTTGTTATCAANTTTTGTGTTGTAAATACTTTTTTATTAATAAAAATTTTTCCTTTTTTNTTTAAAGAAATTGTAACNGGTTCTTTTTTTTCATTTTTTAAAATTGATGAGCTTTCAGGAAGNTTAATTTTTATTCCTGAAGTTAATAATGGTGCTGTAACCATAAATATTATTAGAAGAACTAGCATGACGTCAACAAACGGTGTAACGTTAATTTCTGAAATTGCTTTTTTCCTATTTTTTTTTCTCAAACCTTTACCTAAAAATTTCTTTAGATATTATTACTAAAATTTCCTCAGAGAAAATTTCAAGTTTATTATTAATATTTTCGAGCATATTGTTTAATTTATTGTAAAATAGAACTGCTGGGATTGCTGCAACTAACCCTAAGGCTGTAGCAAACAATGCTTCGGCTATACCTGGAGCTACNACTGCAAGGCTTGTGTTTTGAGAAATACCAATTGCTGTAAAACTGTTCATAATACCCCAGACAGTACCAAAAAGTCCTATAAAGGGTGCTGTTGATCCAACTGATGCAAGAAAATTTAGACCTTTTTGTAATCCAAGTAATTCTTTATCAATTACTATTTCCATTTCTTTCTTAACATTNTCACAAAAANTTTTTTTCAGCTCAAAATCTTTGTTATTAAAACCGCTTTTTACTTTTTCAAAATAAACCATTGCAGAAAAGAAAACTGCCTCGATTGGNTGGCCNGGTTGATTTCCAACGGATTTAGATAATTTNCTTAACGTTTCACTAGAGTAGAANCTCTCTTCAAAATCATTTGTATCTAGAATAATACTCTTAAAATACGCATACTTTGTAAAAATAATTGTCCAACTCCAAATTGATGAAATTAAAAGGGTTATTATTACAAGTTTGACAACAAGATCTGCNTGAAGAAATAAAGAAAAAATTGAAAAATCTTGTGATTCTTCAAGTATTTTTTTTTCGATGGTATCATCCATAATTGAAGTTATACTATTTCACTCGATTTAAATCTAGGTATTATATTTTTTGGTATTTTTACTGGTTTATTTAAATTTCCATCAATCCATACTAATTTTACGTNTATTTCACAAACTCTATTATTCTCAGATATAATCAAATGATTAAGACTTAATGATGTGNAAGAATTATCAACATACGAGGTTTTAACTTTTAGTTTATCAAANAAGNAGGTTGGTTTAATAAAATTTACNTGGAGATCTTTAACAACAAANAAAAAATTGTTTAATTTCANAGAATTAACAATTTCTGGAAAAAANTTATTCAATATTTCACTTCTAGCTCGTTCAGAGAACTTCAAATANGTAGTATGATANGCAAAACCAGATGCGTCTGTATCTTCATAATATACTGTATAATAAGATTCAAAANTTTTATTCATTTAATTTACAAATGGTCTGAACCTTTTTTAGTTATTATTCTCCCTCTTGGTGTTCTTTGAACAAAACCTTTTTGCATTAAATATGGTTCAATTACATCCTCAATGATATCTCTTTGCTCTAGAAGTGCTGCACTTAATGTGTCAATTCCTACCGGACCTCCACTGTAATTGTTAATTATACAACTTAAATACTTTCTATCCATTTCATCTAAACCAGCATGGTCTATCCTCATTAAACTTAAAGAATTAGAAACTAAATTCTGGTCAACGAACTTCATATCCTTAACAATTGCAAAATCAAGAATCCTTTTCAATAATCTAATTGCAATTCTAGGTGTTCCTCTGGATCTATGAGCTATTTCTAGTGTAGCTTCTTCATCAATATTATATCCAAATTTTAAGCAATTATTTTTGATTATTNTTTTTAGTGCATCTGGGTTATAAAAGTCTAACTGTAATGGAATCCCAAAACGATCTCTNAAGGGCCGTGATATCAAACCCAATCTTGTGGTTGCACCAATTAATGTAAATTTCTCTATAGAAATTTGCATAACTCGTGCCGAAGGTCCTGAACCTATAACATAATCACATTTAAAATCCTCCATAGCTGGATATAACGTTTCTTCTATAANTGGAGAAAGTCTATGTATTTCATCAATAAATAATATATCACCATTGCCTAAATTACTNAACAAAGTCACAAGATCNCCTTTTTTAGAGAAGGCTGGTCCTGATGTAGCATGAATGTTTACATTTTTTTCAAAGGAAATAATGTTGGCTAGCGTTGTTTTACCCAGACCAGGTGGGCCATATAATATTATATGATCAAGGTTCTTTTTACTTTTTACAGAAGAATCAATAAAAGTTTTTAGGTTAGACTTAATTAAATCTTGTCCAATAAATTCATCTATTTTTTTTGGTCTTAGGATATTTATTTTATCCTCTTTGACTTCATTTGGATNTAATTTATTTTTTTTACTATCTTGTTTCATTTATAATCAACTTGGATGTGTTAACATTTTCAATGCAATAGGAATTAAGCTCTCAAGATCNTCAGACTCATTTTTTGAAATAACCTCGATTGCAGTTGACTCTGAAATTTTANTGGGATAACCNAGATTAATNAAACAAGAAATTAAATCATTCTTTNTCTTTTGATCCTTTTCAGAAATTTTAAAATCTGATAGTTCGAACTTTTTTTNTAGCTTTTCTTTTAATTCATTAAGAATTCTTTTTGCAAGCTTTTGTCCAACGCCAGAAATTTTGGTCAGTCTTGAAATTTCATCTGCTTTTATTGAAGCAATTATTTCACTACATTCCAAACTAGACATAATATTAATAGCCATTTTACTTCCGACACCTTGAACAGTTAAAAGATCACTAAAAACTTCTCTTTCTTGGAAATCCTTAAAACCAACGAAGGTTCTTGAATCTTCTTTAATTATTTCATAGATGAAAATTTCTACCTCGGTAGTAATTTCTTTAAAAAATTCAATATTCGAATTAGTCATTAAAATTCTGTATACGATATCTTTAACATCAATATCTATAAAATTCTCTGAATAATTATCTATTTTTCCTTTTAATTTAACAATCAAGCTCAGATACCCTTAACATTTAATTTTGACTTAGCCTGCATTGAATGGCAAATAGCTACTGCTAAGGCATCAGCAGAATCCTCATTTTCAATTTTAATATTTGGNTAAATTCTCTCAATCATTTTTTTTATTTGTCTCTTGTCAGCATGACCATAACCCACAAGGTTTTTTTTNATTGTATTNGGGGAGTATTCNCTTATGTTAAGTTTTTTTCTGGCAGCAACTAAAAATATAATTCCTCTAGCTTTACCTAATTTCATTGTGGAATCTGGNTTNGAATTTGAAAAAATTTTCTCAACNGAAATTTCTTTTGGATCATATTGATCTATTATTTTATTTAAATTTTCATAAATAGTATTTAGCCTTTCCCCAAGAGANGAAGTTTTTGTTGTTTTTATTACACCATGCGANANGTGATTTTCTTTATTTGATAAACTNTCTACAATTCCCCATCCAGTAAAATTTAAGCCTGGATCNATCCCTAAAATTAATCTGTTATTCTCCAAGAACTTTTTCCATTAAAGAGTCGCTAATATTAAAATTTGCTGATACGTTTTGAACGTCATCTAAATCCTCAAGTTTTTCTAATAGTTTCATCAACCCTCTTGCACTATCTTCNNCATCAACATCAATTGTGTTTAGAGGTTTCCATTCCATCGTTGTAAAATTAGCTAATTTATATTTCTCTTCAAGTTTTAATATAATTTGATTAAACGAATCAATATTTGTGTACACATCAAATGAACTTTCACTTTCCANAACATCATCTGCATCGATTGATGCACAATAATTAAAAAAAGAGTCAAAATCATCTATGTTCTTTGGATATGAAATAACTCCAACTTTCTCAAAATTATGTTTTACACATCCACTTACTCCCAAATTACCNTTATGTTTTGAAAAAGTAGATCTTATCTCCGAAGCACTCCTATTTTTGTTATCTGTTAAACATTCTATTATAATGGCAACTCCATTAGGACCAAACCCTTCATAAAGAATTTCTTGAATCTGNTCATCATTGGANTCCGANGTATTTTTTTTTATTGCTCTATCAATATTATCTTTTGACATATTTGCAGATAAAGCNTTGTTAATAGCTGTTCTTAGTCTTGGGTTCGATTCTGAGTCATTTCCTCCCAATTTTGCAGCAACAGATATCTCCCTAATTAAACGTGAGAAAAGTTTAGCTCTTTTTTTATCCTGAGCTCCTTTTCTATGCATAATATTTTTGAATTTAGAATGTCCTGCCATTTTCCGTATCTAATAATCCGTCTTTTAAAATTTGTTTAAAGTTTATCACTTTTTTTGTTTTTAAATCAATTTCTAAGATAACTCCACACAAAGTTCCAATCCCTTCTGCCGGCTCTAATCTTGTTTTTATATGNTTAAAAAGAAATCTTTTAATAGACAACTCNTTNTTCATCCCAATCACAGAGTCATAATCACCACACATACCCAAATCAGTTTGATAGAAAGTTCCATGAGTCAANATTTGCAAATCAGAGGTAGGGATATGTGTATGTGTTCCAACCACAGCAGTTACTTTGCCATCTAAAAAATGAGCTATTGCCATTTTTTCTGATGTAGATTCACCATGGACATCTACGATAATAAGGTGATCATTTGAAAGCAAATTTACTTCATCAATTATATTTTCTAGATTTAGAAAAGGATTTTCTAAAGATTCCATAAAAAGTCTACACATAACATTTACAACAANAATCTTTGTTCCATTTTTTAATTGATAAACACCATAACCTCTTCCAGGCGTATTCTTGGCAAAGTTACAAGGTCTNATTAATCTACTATCCTTTTCTATATGTTGTATTATCTCTCTTTGATCCCAAACATGGTTTCCTGTGGTGATTGCATCAACTCCAAGATCATAAAATTCTTCACAGATTTTTTTGGTAATCCCAAATCCTCCTGCAGCATTTTCTCCATTAACTATCACAAATTCGATTTTCTCTTTCTGTAAAATATCTGGAACATTCTTATTTAGAGTCATTCTTCCAGATTTGCCAACAACGTCACCACATATTAATATTTTCATGTAATTAACCTAGTTGGTGTTATAATAACATCTAATTTTTTATCATATTTTCCATTTGGAATTCTAATTGTTTCCTGCTCATCAAAGGCAACTCCTAGCTTCAGGACGTCATTTTTTTTTTTCTAAACACTCAATTGTTCTATCGTAATATCCTCCACCATAACCTATTCTATTTTTAGATTCATCAAAACCGACTAAAGGTATAAGAATTATGTTCGGGATTAGTATTATTTCGTTATTAGGATGCATTATGTTATATTTACCTCTGACTAGTTTTGTATTCATAATAAATTTTTTAAAAATAAGGGGTGATTTAAGTTTATTTATATACGGCAAACACAGCGAAAATTTATTCTTTAAAAGAAAATTTAAGAATAAATTAAGGTTTACTTCTGATCTTACTGAAAGATAACCTGCGACTACAAGGCTGTTGTTATTAATTATAGTTTCAAGTCTTTGAAAAATTTTAAATTCATTTTTAGATCTGTTTTTTACTTTTGATCTCTTGAGTAATAGACTCTTTCTTAAAATTGACTTATTCATCATCAATAATATTTTTAAGTTTATCCAGTTCATTATTAATTTGATCCAGCTCATCTTCTGAAACAATGCTTTTGTCTTTATACCATAGTATTTCACTAGCCAGTGTTAAAGCAATGATCATAAACATATTAGATACTTGAAGTTTTTTTAAATCATTAGATTTATTTATTTTTTCATTAATAAGATCTACAGCACTTTGTAAAAGTGTCTCCTCCCCGTCTTTACACTCAACTTTATATTCTTTACCATTAATCTTTATTCCTAATAATGACATTTATTTCTCCTCAAGATAATTAAGAGTTTTTTCAAGAACTTTTAATGCTTTTGTTTTGAATTCCTTTGTTTTTTCCACCTTGGTAACTTTGCCATTAGTATTTACTTGATTTTTAATATGTTCTATTTTTGAGAGAATTTTTTTAATCTTTGAATTAGTCATTGAAGTAAATTTTTTTCTAAATTATATTAATCCATATCATATCAATTATAATGTATTTTCTTTAAACAGTATTTAAATAAATTTTTGAACATGAAAAAAAAAATAGCTATAAATGGTTTTGGAAGGATTGGAAGACTTACATTAAGAGCGTTTTTTAATAAGAAAGTAGATGATATTGAAATATTAGCTATTAATGATTTAGGCAATGTTGAATCTAACATTCACTTATATAAATATGATACGGTTCATGGAAAATGCAAAGAGGTTATCAAACAGGATTCAGAAACTGTAACTATACATAATCAAAAAATTAAATTTCTTTCAGAATCTGATCCATCAAAACTTCCATGGAAAGATTTAGATATTGATTTAGTTATAGAATCAACTGGCTTTTTTACTGATAGAAATAGTGCTAGTAAGCATTTAGAAGCAGGTGCAAAAAAAGTTTTGATTTCAGCACCCGCAAAGAACCCTGACTTTACTGTTGTTTATGGTGTAAATGATAAAGATTTAATTGATGACCATAAAATAATTTCTAACGCATCCTGTACTACTAATTGTCTTGCGCCATTAGCATATTTGCTTGAAAACTCGGTTGGACTTGAGTCTGGTTATATGACTACTGTTCACTCTGTGACTGGCGATCAAAATACCATCGACACGATACATAAAGATTTACGTCGAGCAAGAAATTCGCTGATTTCAATTATTCCGACTTCAACCGGCGCGGCAAGAGCAGTTGGAGAAGTACTACCACAATTGAAGGGTAAAATTGATGGAAGTGCAATAAGAGTTCCCACACCAAATGTTTCACTTGTAGATTTTAAATTTCTATCCAAAAGAGAAACAAATGAAGAAGAGCTAATTATGATTTTTAAGAATGCAGAAAAAGGAATTTTAAAATCTGTTTTAGAGACAACATCAGAACCACTAGTCTCACCGGATTTCAATCAAAACCCACATAGCTCAATTGTTGATTTATCCGAAATCAAGGTTCTTAATCAAAAATTTTGCAGAGTTCTATCCTGGTATGATAACGAGTGGGGGTTTTCTAATAGACTCATTGACGTGGCAAGAAAAATTCTTTAGCCAATAAATGAAAATTTATAAAAGAAAAATTTTTCAAATACATAACCTTAACCAGATAGATAGTTTAAAAGAAAAATTTCCAGATAAAAATCTAAACTTAATTCATCCTTATAGATTTTTAGCTTTACAAGGTCCATTAATAGCAAAAATACTTAATCAATATATTTCAAAAAAAAAGAAAATGATTTATGTTGCAGATACATACACAAATATTGGACTAAGTATAATTCTTATGGATTTAAATATTAAGAATTTATCAATAAGNANTAATTTNAATGAAAACTTAAAAAAAAAAATTCTTTTNTTAGCTGAAGTACGAAGTGTAAATATATATTTTACAGAGAAATTTAAATTTATTTCATCATGAAATTCTACCTTATTTCCCCTCCTTTCAAACAAGAANNTTTCTCAGCTGAAAATTTTGACTTCATCACAGATACTCTTGATGTAGAATATTTTCAATTNAGACCNAAATATAAAATACTTAGTCAAAGAATTAAATTCATTAAAGATCACTATGANNATATAAAANTTATATGTAAAAAAAAGAAAATTAAATTAATAGTTAATAACGATTTTGAAATTGCTANAAAATTCAAATTTAATGGAATACATCTTGGAANAAATGATAGAACTTGCCAAGANGCCAAANTTGAATTTGGTCAANATTTTATTGTTGGTGTTTCATGTAACAATTCTTNNTCAAGTTATAANNCAGCACTCAANCAAAATGCAGATTACGTTGCATTNGGCTCNGTTTTNAAATCTTTGACCAAAAAAAAAGANGCAATNAATCCAGAAAATTTAATTATTAATAAAAAAAAAATTAAATTGCCTTTTACNCTAATAGGTGGGATAAACCATGATAATATACTAAGCCTAAGTTANCTAAAACCAAATAATATTGCAGTTTTGGGTAGTATTTGGGACTATGAAAAAGGNCCAAAAAGTTCTGCAATTTTATTTAAAAAAATTATGAGAGATNTTTTATGAAAATTGATGCAAATTTAATACGTTCTGGAAATATTCTAAGGCATAAAAATCGACTTCTTCAGGTTCTTAATACCAGCATTATTAAACCAGGAAAAGGAGGAGCATTTATTCAGGTTGAAATGAAAGATATTCGNGATGGAACNAAATATAATGAAAGGTGGAGAACAGTTGATACTGTTGAAAAAGCATTAGTTAATGAAGTTGAAGCAACATTTTTATTCAAAGATNCAGAAAATACTACTGTAATGAATAATGAAAATTATGAACAAATCATATGTGAAAATAAATTAATTGGAGATAGTAAAATNCAANTACTAGAGGANGGTATGATTNTNAAAATATTAACTGTTGACGAAGAAATTGTAAATATAAATCTACCNAAAAACATTAAAGTAGAGATTCTTAATGCAGATGCTGTTGTGAAGGGNCAGACAGCATCATCNTCTTTNAAAAATGCTGAAACAACAANNAATTTAAAGCTTCTAGTTCCNTCTCATATAAAAGTGGGNGATAAAATTTTAATTAATTCTGAAAATTTAGAATATGTTGAAAAAGCAAAAAATTNATTATGTTTCATNTATCNCCACTTCTGAACATTTTATANAAGCTAACTCGAAACGCTGGAAAAAANATTTTAAGAGATTTCAGTGAAATTGAAAGACTACAAAGTTCGATAAAAGNTTCCCAAGGATATGTTGATAAATCACTGNGGAANTTAAATAAAAATATCGANGANAACCTNTCAAAAATAAAAAAAGATGTGCAAANTATAAATATTTATGAACANTCNCTANAAACATGTTGGTTAGTATTGCCNGTAGANAGTGAGATAAATTTTTCNCGAGGNATTCCAGAGTTTATGATNTCAATCGCCTATAAAGAAAATAATAANATTACTGATTGTATTTTTTATAANCCTACAAACGANGAAGCATTTTTTTTTGGAAATGGAGTTGGAGGGAGTAAAAATGATTTTAAACTNAGAGTTTCAGAAAAAAAAAAAAATCAANGATTCGTTNATTAGTATNAANTATAATAANGTACCAAANGATGAATTAAAGATTTTAGAGCGTTTGCAAAANATGCTNAAAANTGAAGAAATTAACTCACGNNTCAACAATTCATTATTTTATGAATTTTCTTTATTNACNGAAGGTAAGATTGACGCTTTGGTATTTTATGATTCAAACNAAAATACTAAGGAAATATTTAGTTTTATNNTAAAAGAAANTGGAGGTTTTTTCATAGAAAGATTATGTGATAAAGAAAATTTATATTTAGCTAGCAATAAATATATTGGAAAATTAATAAAAGAGATGATAGAAAAATAATATGAGATTTATTGAATTTTTTGTAAAATATCAGTTAATTTTTGTTTTCTTTTTAATTATTCTCAATTATCAATCAACAANTNCTCAAGAATCTNAGTNAAACAAAATAATNATTGANAATGATTTTGGTAACGGAAGATTACTNTCNCCNCCTACACAAGGATCNGAANANNNTCGATTAAATTAATTCCTCCAAAAAGTATTCTTGAAAAAGATAAAAAAAAATTAAACGAAATTCGTAAAGTAAAAGAAAGAGAAGAGAAAAATATCAAATCTAAGAAAGATTCAGAAATCTTGAGAAAAAAAAAGGAACTCGAAGCAAAACGTAAACTTCAAGAAGAAAGAGAGAAAAAAAAGATAGAAACTTTAAAGAGAGTTGAGGAAGAAAAAAAACAAGAAGAATTTAAAGCTAAACAAAAAGCTGCAGAGGAGAAAAAAAAAGAAGGACTTAAGGCCAAACGTGAACTAGAAGAAAAACGTAAGCAAGAAGAATCAAAAGCTAAACAAAAAGCTGAAGAAGAAAGAAAACAAAAGGAACTTGAGGCTAAACGTATAGCTGAAGAAAAACGTAAACAAGAAGAATTAAAAGCTAAACAAAAAGCTGAAGAAGAAAGAAAACAAAAGGAACTTGAGGC
>NHBS01000004.1 GCA_002167825.1 Pelagibacteraceae bacterium TMED13 | reverse complement strand
GTAATGCTGGAACATCTAGTAAAGGTATAAAAAAAAGTTTTAGTGACACATATTTAAAAACAAAGGTTTTAGCAAAGATCTCATTATTAGATATTAAGAACATTGCAAATATTTCTGTTAACGTTTCACGTGGTACTATTTTATATACTGGATATGTTATGAGCGCAGAAAAAAGATTATTAATTGTAAAAAAAACCTGGGAAGTTGAGGGGGTAAAAAAGATAATAAATGAACTTAAGATTGATGATGATGTTCCCCTCTCGAGAAGGACTAATGATTTTATTCTCAGATCAAAAATCAGTACAAGATTACTATTTAAATCTGGTATAAATAGCAATAATTTTTCTGTAGATGTAGTAGATGGAGAAGTCTATGTTATAGGACTTGCGAATAATATTAATGAAAAAACTGAAACTGAAAGATTCTTATCAAGTATGACTGATATAAAAAAACTTATTACAATTATTGAAATTCCTAAGAATTTAGAAAATGAATAGAATAAAACATAAAGCTCTTTTTCAGATGGACTCCTTTAATAAACTTGATATTAAAACGGACTCAACTATTTCAATCATAAAAGAGGCATTAACTCTCGGCATCAAAGCTTATGTAAGCAACCCAAATGATTTAACTTTAACGCAAAATAATGCCTTTGTTAGTTTTAGAGAAGTAACCTTGATAAACTCTAAGTTTTCCTTTAGTAAGCAAAAAAACTCAACCATTACTAAGTTTGATTATTTTTTTATCAGGCAAGACCCACCATTCGATTTAAAATACTTAACTAACTGTTACTTATTAGAATTACACCAAAAATTTAATAAAAACCCAAGATTCATAAATGATCCAGGAGGAATTAAAAACTTTACTGAGAAAATTTGTCCAATTTATTTTAATAGTTTGATGCCAAAAACTCTGGTTACCTCTGACGAAAAGATTTTTAAGGAAACATTGTCGAAGAAAAAAACATTAATATTGAAAACTCTATACAATAAGGGAGGCGAAGGTGTTATCAAAGTAGAAAAAAATGATAAAAACTCATTAAGTAAATTTAAAGAATTAATAAGTAAGTACAAAGTCCCAGTTGTTATTCAAGACTTTGTGAGTAAAGTTTCCGATGGAGATAAGAGAGTAATTTTAATCGAAGGCGAACCAGTAGGTTTAATAAATAGAGTACCTAAAATTGGACAATATAAAGCTAATCTTCATCTAGGAGGTAAAGCTGAGATTTCTGTACTTACAAAAAAAGAACAAGAAATTTGCAAAAAAATCAAACCTTTCTTATTAGAAAAAAAGTTAATTTTTGTAGGAATTGATTTAATTGATGAAAAACTTAGTGAGATTAATGTTACGTCTCCAACTGGAATTGTGCAAATTAAAGAATTAACTGGTGTTAATGTAGCGAGAATACTCTGGAGCAAATTACTGAAAGGTTAATATTTTAGATAATAATCTTTATGATAAGTTCTCTTAGTTACTTTCATCTGAAGAAGATTCGTTGCCACCAGTTTCACCACCAGAAGAACTTGAGCTTTCTGTGGAACCTCCACTACTACTTCCTGTTTGAGAAGAAGATCCTCCAGTTGTTGGTGCGGGGCTAGCTGCTGTTGAAGGAGAGGCAGAGGGTGCTCCTCCACTAGGTGATGGAGTGGAAACGGATACGTTAGGAGCACTAGGTGGAGCTAAAGCCGCAATCTTTGGCATTGCTTGAGTCGCACCAGTTATGACTTTTTTGCCTGACCTTTGAAGATCATTTAACTTGTTTGTAATCTCTGTTTTAGCCTTAAAGCGCTCATTTAATTTAACTAAAAATTTATGACTTTCTCCCAAAAGAGTGTAATTTTTGGCTTTATCTCCTACCAAAGATAGTTTACTTACAATTAAGTCTCTGGCTCCTTCAGCTATTCCTGAAATTAATGCAATGCCAGCAACATCTATTTTATCATTTTTTTCTACATTCTGTAAACGAAGTGCTCTTTTGTCAATTACAACCTTTCTATTAGAAGATCTATTAAATTTACCAGACCCTGAAATTCTCACAGGTTTCTTTTTTACAGTAACCATGGCACTATTTATAGAATAATTAGATGCCAAACCCGACTTTCCATTACTTAAANCTAAATTTTCGCTTGATATGGTATGGTTCCCAGCATCTGAATTAGACAAACTAGCTGTAGAGCTGACGTTGATATCTTCGTTGGCCACCAAGCCAGATATTTTTGTAAAAATTGACTCTTTTACTGCAACAGATGAGTCATATATTTTTTCCCCAACTATCTCNAAATTTCTTTTTGCTACGTCAATTACAACAGTTTTTAATTCATAATTTGATGCTTTACCAATAGCTCCTTTTTCATTTGAGTCTGAAAGCCCAAGGTCGTTACTAGCTATTGCTTTAGTACTTCCAGCATTAGCATCAGATATACTAGCTGAACCAGACAGAGCTAGTTTTTCTTTTCCAACAAGCCCTGTAAAACTATCTAAGGCTGTATTTAAAACTTCCTTGGAACCATCATAAACTTTAGAGAGTTTAGCTGTAATTTGTTTTTTGGNGATTGAGAAAGTACCGGAAACTAGTTCATAATTAGATGCTTTACCATTACTCCCATCTTGAAGTTTANTTGACCTCATTGATACAGATTTATTAAATCCAATATCACCATTACTAACAGTCATTTTTCCACTTACAGATAAATCATCACTACCAACTGTTCCGACAAAAGAAACATCAGAAGCACTAATTGTGTTTGTACCATCATACTCTCGGCTTCCACTCATAACTACGGGTCTTTTGGTAACACTAACACTTTGACTTCCACCAGTTAATGTATAATTGCTGGCTAATCCTCCGCCTGATCCATCTTCTAGTGAAAGTCCGCTTGTTGATGATAAACTTGAGCTAGATTGAACATCTGCAGAGGATAAAGAGCCTGATCCAGATAGTGTTACCGTTTCACTACCTACAAAATTACTTACAGTTAAGTCAGATGAATCTACAGATGTTGTGCCGTCATATTGTCGTGTGCCCGATAAACTAACTGGTTTTGCCGTGACTTGCGCATTGTTAATCTGTTTTACTGTTGAGCTGGCTTCCAAGCCATACACATCACCATGTCTGCTATGGCTAGCTGACGATATGCTGTATGCGGAATCTGCTGTTACTAACTTGTTATCACCGGCTTCTTTTGAGCTATATATATAAGTTTGATCACTCAGCGTAACGCTAAGGTTACTCGAAAGGCCATTTGCTGAAGTTACTGTCGCATTACCAAAAGTGGCTGATGATGTTGAGGTTGTACCATCATATACTTTTGTTACTTTTTTGGAAGTTCCTGAAATACCACTATATGTTTTTGTTAATACTCCAGGATCATATCCAGTCATAATTCCATCACCAGAACCACTTACTGAGTTACCACTAGAATAGCCATATTGGATAAAGTCAGCTGACGGTAGGTTGCTAAAGGAACTATCTGTAGATGAGTTTAATCTCGTAATTCTCCAGTTAGTGTTATTGCTTACGGTATTAATTGTAGAGATAGTTCCAATCTCATATCCAGAAATATTAACAGTTGTTCCACTATTATTCGATGCTGTCAAGCTGGTACCAGTTATGGTCCCTGTTGCTGAATCACCCGTTGCGTTTATAGCTCCTGCAGTAATTGTCCCCAATGAAATGTTTCCTGGCTGGTCATTAGAAAGTCCAGCACCCCCATCTATGACCGCTGTAACTGTACCACTTCCGGCATTGATGGTGGCGTTATTAGTTATGTCAGCAGTTCCACTGCCTCTTTGTGAATCTATAACGCCATATGAGGTTGAAGTGTTAGCACGAAGGGTTAAATCACCGTTTGCTGTAGTAATATCGGAATTAATAGTAATATCACGGCCAGCTAGTAGGGATAAATTTCCTCCTGAATTACCAGTGACGTTGATAGCGTTAGAAACTGTAATATCTTGGTTCGCTCTTAAATAAACATCGGTTCCTGCTCTTAACAAATCTTGAATTGTACCACTGCCAACAGTATTTGTACTAGATGTGTCTGTTGAGAATGAGTTTACTGTCTCTATACCAGCGCTTCCAGTTGCTCCAGCAAAAGAGCCAGTCGAAAATTCATTGTTGTTATGATACGCAACACCACTTATGTTGGTTGTCCAGCCTTGTCCTGGGCCCTGCCATCCAAAATCGATTCTATCACCACCAGTTCTTTCGCCAAAATATATTAATAACGGATAATATGTATCTGCTTGCAACGTTACATTGCTACTGTATCTAATTCTCATTCCATGTGCACCTCTATTATCAACCAGTCTGTTAGAAGTATTCCTTACACTGATAAAATCAGACCATGAATCTACATTGTTCCAGCCCTGGGTAAATAGCCAAGCCCAACTAGAGTCATCACTGTATGTATAAAATCTGTGAGTACCTGTTTGTTTTGGTTTGAAGAAACCCCGCCATTCCGCAGAATACCTCTCAGCAAAGTTTCTACCTGGTGTTATATGATTAATTGTAGTGAAATCTCTGTTAAATCTGTTCCTAACTGATGATCTAGAGTCTTGTGTTCTACCNCCNACACTTCCGAAGTAACTAAAGCTNTCATTAAAGTAATTATAGTATACTTGAGCCCTTAATCCATTATCTAAGGAACCTCCAGATGAACCACTAGCATCAACGGTAATATTTTTTGGGTCAAGAAGCAAGGTTCCATAATTGACACTTACTCGATCCAAAAGAACTGTTCTTAGTAAATCTTTTGAAGATATTTCAACGAACCCACCCTTTTTTTTGTTATTTGAGACCTTAGTAATCCAGTTGTTATCAACACTTAAGTATCCATTGGCATCAATTGACCCCATAAAGTCAGTAGTTTCATCCGACCAAACAACAGCAGCTCCTCCTTGTCCAAATTGACTGGAGATATTTATGTTAACGTCATAGTCAACAATTGTTTTCTTGGCATTAATAATGTCATTTTGATTGTCAAACCGATTAATAAACCCGTCATATTCTTTCTGACTAACCGCTGATAATTTTTGGCCACCTAAATATTCACCACCAATTCTTACTTTACCACCTTGAGATGATCCCCTGGCTGAAATATCTGCCGCTGCTAACCTTACATTCTGTCCAGCAAAGTCAATATAACCACCTTTTCCTAAATCACCATCAGATTGGAATGTTCCGGCGNCAAGATTATGGTTATCTGCATGTAATTTTATAGATCCACCGTTAATAGAGCCGGACATATCAACATTTGTTCGTGTTGTGGATAATAATACATCCTCTGAAACGATCATTAAGTCTCCACCATTTTCTTGTAACCCTTTAGCAANTATAGANCTATCAAGAACAAGNANTTCTTTGGTTNTGACAGAAATTTTNCCACCAATCGAACCGCTAGCATTTGTCGNNCCACCATAGTAGACATTGGTACCAGTNATATNAAGATTTCCTGATGGTGTGGATGGAGTAGAAGAAGATAAATCAATTTTTCCCTCTATACTAACAAAATTGTTCTTATCCCCACCAATAATTATATTTCCTGTGGTTTGATCTACGGTAGTCGCTGAAACCACACCATTTATTCCGATATTAACCGACCCAAGCATTAGATTCTCAGCAGTTTTTCCAGAAAGCTGAACTACACCACCATTTGCATTTAAACTACCTTCATTAGTAACTAGGCTACTTAATGAATTTCCATTTATATCTTTTACATTTTCTAAATGTGATGTAGGAACAACTATATTCATTAANCCTGTTCCTNNTAAATCNANNGTNATTTTCTCNCCACCCCCAATAAATATTTTNCCAAGTCTAGCATNTATTACNCCAGTATTNCTNGCATAACNTCCNCAGAAGCGATACATTTCCATAATTTTTAACATTAATTCTTCCATGATTTTCTACACCTCTTGATTTCTTTGAGCCACTGAAAGTATAACTATCATTAAGAAAATCGCTTGTTTGAATGTTTAAACTAGAAGCAATAAACGAACTGCTGTTGACTGTACTAGTTTTGGTTAAAAAAACTCCATTAGGATTTACTAAAATTACTTGCCCATTAGAATTAACTTGTCCCGCGATACTTGAGGGGGTTGATCCTAAAACTCTGTTAAGTGAGGAAGAGTTTGATGAAGGCATGTTGAAGTCGACCCTACCACCCTTATGTACAGAAAAAGAGTCCCAATTAATAACGGATTTAGTTGAAGTTTGGTCAATTTGCAGGTGGTTTGGGTTTATTTTAGCAATTTTGACTTTCCCACTTTGAATAACTGCCCCTGAAGGCATATCTGCGGCTATTGCAGATATTCCAGGTTGCATAGTTATGACAGAACACAGCAAAAAAGCTAAAGATTTTTTTGTTTTGTCTTTCAGCATGACTTAAGTCTAAATTAAAATATTCCCTACTATAATAGTGAGTTATTTTAAATACTTAAGCAACCTAAATAAAATTTAGAAATACATACTTAAAATCAATAGTAAGTGTTGTTTGTTCAATCTTACATCTGAAAGCTCTTCTATTTTATCTGTAGCTATTGTTTTTGAGTATTCTAGTTTAGCTGAAATATTTTTATCAAATGACAAAATATTATTAAAATTATTAAATATGATTCCTCCACCAATTGACTTTGCAGCAGTTTCTTTATTTTCAGCTACTGTTGGTTTATTAATGTATGCCACTCCCATAGCGGAATATAGATATGGTGATAAGTTAGTATTTTTAGTTATACTAAAATTTCTCGTAAGTTCACTCCTTAAAAACCAGACTTTGTCTCCACTTATTGCCCCAGATGTTAAAGAACTTATTCTATCTAACCCCACAATTGTAGTTTGTTCAGAGTTTAATAATCCATCATCAGTATATTGTCCTCCTGCAATAAATTTAAGTGAATACTTTTCAAAAGGTACAAAAGAATAAGAAGAATTGAGCCTAAAATGTGTATAAGTTGATGTTCCAGATGTTCTTGACAGTGGTGTTCCAGTTGTAGCTTCGCTTGCCGAGCGCGATGCAATTTCAAGACCCCTAGAAATTTGTGAATCAAAAGTTAAACATCCAAAACCACAACCAAAGTATGTCAGCCCACCCCTTATGCTTGTAAGTCTATCATGACTAATTTCTTGATCAATACCAGTTGAATTTGTTTGTTGAATTTCATCTATCCAACCTAATGACCCTCTTATTGACCATGCATTCCGTGCTGAAAGTAATAGCGGGTATGAGAGAGTAAAGTTACCAGACTTCATATTTGATTCCAAAGATAAAGATCGAACATCACCTCCAGGTCTAGTCATAGTTTCTGTGTATGATAAGCTGGCTTTTAAGCCGTCATTTCCAATTATTGAAGATAAAGAAAATCCTCCCCCCCTAATACTTACGTCATCTTTAGTTCCTTTCATACCTTTCAAAGTTGGACGTGCAATTCCAAATAAGGTTAAATTTTCCCCTAAGCCTAAAGCAGAATTCGAAGATAAGGAGAGAATTCCAAGTTGTCTCGCTAATTCTTCGCTTTGAGTATTATTAAATTGAATACTACCAGAGACATATTTATGCTTTGCATCAATAGTAAGAATGGTACCGCCTTCATCACTTCCTGGTGAAAAAGCACTTGTTAGACTCAGACCGTTTATATTCCCAGCTAATAATAACTTTCTTTCCAAAAAAGATTGCTGTAATTGCTTTTTTTTAACCAGTTCTTTAAGAAAACTGAAGGTTACTTTTCTTTGGTTTTCTGGTACTGTTGAAAGATCTATTTTCTCAATAAATCCGTCTATAACCTTTAAAAAAAGTGTTGCTCCGTCCGGTTTTAATTTCTGCGGTGGCAGTGTTACACGAACAAGAGGATATCCTTTTTCAATATACTCAGCTCCTATTATTTTTGTAAATTGATTAAGCTCATTAATGGAAAGTTCTTTTCCAACAATCTGTTCCTTATATTTATTAAAATCAATTGCCGTTTGTAATTCTTTAGGAGCAATAATTATAAGCGAGTTAATTTTTGCTTTTATTGGGTCATCCAATTGTTTTAAACTGTCTAATTCCCTAATTTCTGGTAATATTTGTCTATTCTTTTGATTTTCAATTTCTCTTTTTTCTATTTCATCCAAAACATCTGGAACTATTTGACTTGGAGTGGTGTTTGCACCAAACGACTTTTGTGCAAGAGACACAAGAATAATTAAAGTAAGAATCCGATACAAAGGTTATCCCCATTAGCTAGCTTGTGGATAATAACTCAAATGTATGAATAAATCTAGTAAATCTTACTTATGCAAAGTTCCATCAATATTGTTTATGAAATACTTTGTTCTGATATCAAATGTTATATCCGCTCTCACCATGAGACGTGGTATCAAGTCCAGTTATCTCCTCATCTTCGCTTACTCTAAGAGGTGTAATTAACGATATGATTTTAAGAATTATATAAGTAAAAACTGCAGTCCAAATGAGTGTGACTAAAACTGAATATATTTGGATTTTGATATGGTCGAAAGCAGACATACCCTCATCAAAACCAACTCCTCCAAAATTACTGCTCATTAGGATTCCACAAAGTATTGTGCCTAACATACCCCCAATACCATGCACTGCAAAAACATCCAAACTATCATCAATTTTTAACCTAATTCTTATTAATTCTACCCCAATGTAACAAACTATTCCTCCGAGTATTCCAAGAATTAAAGCACCTTGAATACCAACAAATCCAGATGCAGGTGTTATAGTGGCTAATCCAGCAACCATTCCGGTAACCATACCAACCAAAGAAGGTTTTCCAAACCTTACCCATTCAATTANAATCCAAGAAAATGCACCGATTGACGCAGCTATGTGCGTTACCAATATGGCTTTAGAAGCCGTAAGATCTGCTGCTAAAGCAGAGCCTCCATTGAAACCAAACCAACCAACCCAAAGCATCGAAGCTCCGATCATTGTTAATACTGGGTTATGTGGGGGTGTGAGATTATNTTTNCTAAATGAATTTCTTTTACCCAAAACCATCGCGATGACTAACGCACCTACTCCTGCTGTTGTATGTACGACTATACCACCTGCAAAATCTTTTACACCCATTTGACCTAGGAAGCCACCTCCCCATACCCAATACGCTACAGGACAGTACACAACTAATAACCATAATGATGAAAATATTAATACCACGCTGAACTTTATCCTTTCGACATACGCCCCAATAATTAAAGCTGGGGTTATTATCGCGAATGTCATTTGAAACATTGCAAAAAGTACCTCGGGTATACNTCCTATATTAGACTCGTCAGGTATATCTAAGAATACTTTTGAAAATCCTCCAAATAATCCTGAACCATCGCCAGAAAAAGCAAGAGAATATCCGAGAATCACCCATAATATTGACATTAAGCAAGCAATTCCGAAGTGTTGGGATAAAACAGAAAGAACATTTCTAGAACATACCAAGCCTGCGTAGAATAAAGCTAGACCGGGGAGCGTCATAAATAAAACCAGACTTGAGGATGTAAGTATCCAAGCAGTATCACCAGTATTTGTTTGTGCTTGAACATTACTAGTGGATAAAATTAAACTAAATAGTAATATGGTTTTAAGTAATTGCATGGGGGTTGATTAAAAATCGTTCATATAAAAAAATAGCCTAACAATCAGACACTACTATAATAGTTTGAAAATTTAAAGATATTAATTAATTATAATCATTCATGAATATTAAAACAATATATGCCCTCTCAACTTTTTATGGGCAATCATCAGTTGCTGTTGTAAGAGTTTCAGGATCCGAAAGCTTAATGGTCGCTAAAAAGATATGTAATTTACAAAATATTAAGCCAAGATACGCAAATTTCTGTAAACTTATTGATAGAAAAGGAAAAGTATTTGATGAAGGACTTGTTATATATTTCAAAAAACCAAATTCTTTTACTGGAGAGGATGTTCTAGAAATCCAGACGCATGGTAGTATTATTGTGATTAACAAACTTCTAGAGGAACTTTCTAAACTAAAAAATTTAGTGCCAGCAAAGCCTGGTGAGTTTTCTAAAAGAAGCTTTTTGAATAATAAGCAAAACCTAATGTATTTTGAGGGAATTAACAATCTAATTGCAGCTGAGTCAGAAAACCAAATCGATATAGCAAAGAGACAGGTTTTTGGATTTAAGAAGAACCCAACACTAAAATGGAAAAATACAATACAAGAAATCAAGGCAATCATTAATGCTAATATTGAATTCTCTGAAGACTTTGATGATAAAAATAATGCTTCGAATTTAAAAAGAAAAATTAAAAAGATAAAAACAGAGATACAAAAGTCTATATCACTTTCAAATAGCGTTGAAAAAATTAAACATGGACATAAAATTATTCTATTAGGGCCTGTAAATACTGGAAAGTCTTCATTAATTAATTTTCTATTTCAAGACAACAAATCAATTACATCTAAATACAAGGGAACTACAACAGATCAAATAGAATATAGTCTTAGCTTGCGTGGTGAAAAGGTAACTTTTGTTGACTCTGCAGGCATTAGACATTCCAAACGTTTTATTGAAAAAGAAGGGATTAAAAAAACAATGTCCAATCTTAATTCTGATAATAATTTTATTCTAGTTTTATCGCCAGAAATACTTTCAAATGCAAATCTTAAAAGTATAGATAGGTTAATTTTGAGAATAATTAAAAAACGATTTATCATAGTTTTAAATAAAACAGATTTGAGCAATTCAAAATTAAGATTTGATAATTTTAAAAAAAAGTACCCACAAATCCCAGATTCGAATTATATAGAGATTTCTTGTAAAGAGCAGTCTTATGACCTTAAAAAGCTAGAATCATTTCAACTTTTCGTGTACCAAAAATTACTAAAAACAAATATGAATACAAATGATGATGTTTACTTTTCAGAACTAAGACATTACCAATGTCTCGAAAGCATAAATAGCAAACTTAACTTAGCCTTGGACCATATTGAGGAAATTGAGATTGTGTCAAACTTCCTTGATGAAGCTTTACATGAACTGGATAATATTTTTGGTAGACACGATAAAGAGGAAGAGCTAGATATTATATTTAGAAAGTTTTGTATAGGGAAATAAATGTTCCACGTGAAACAAAAATATGATGTCATAGTAGTTGGTGCTGGCCACGCCGGGGTAGAGGCGTCAACAATGGCCTCTAGGCTTGGTATGAACGTAGCTATTGTAACATTCAATATGGAAGATATAGGAACGCTATCCTGCAATCCAGCCATGGGCGGCCTAGGAAAGGGGCATCTCATCAGAGAAATTGATGCCCTTGGGGGGCTGGTTGGAATAGCTTCTGATGAATCAGGGATTCAATTTAGAGTGCTTAATAAAACTCGTGGTGCCGCCGTTCAGGGACCAAGAGCTCAGATTGATAGAAACTTATATAAATATAATATGTTGAAGTTACTCAAAAAAGAGAACGTAGATATAATAGAGGATGAGGTTGGAGACATAAAGACCAGTATTTGTAAAAGAAATGTGAATATTACTGGTGTAACACTTGTAAAAAGCGGAACCCTGTTGTGTAAATCCGTTATTATAACTACTGGAACTTTTTTAGGCGGAAGAATATATAGAGGTGAGGAAAGCTGGGAGGCTGGACGACTCGGTTGCAATCCATCAATTAAGCTTTCAAAATTCTTCAAGAACTTCTTTAAAGTATCTAGATTAAAAACTGGAACGCCTCCTAGAATAAAGGGAAATTCAATTAATTATGAAAAGTGTGAAGTTCAAAAAGGAGATAGTAATCCAGAACCATTTTCGTTTATAACTGATAATCTCAATATCAACCAAGAGGACTGTTATATTACAAAGACAAATTCAACTACCCACGATATAATTAGATCAAACATTCATTTATCATCGATCTACAGCGGAAAGATTGAATCGAGAGGGCCAAGATACTGTCCAAGCATCGAGGACAAAATCAAGAGATTCTCAGATAAATCTAGTCATCAAATCTTTTTGGAGCCTGAAACTAGAGAAAAAAGAATAATATATCCTAATGGTATCTCAAACTGTCTGCCAACAGACGTTCAGGAAAGCTTCATTAAAAGTATACGAGGGCTTGAGGAATGTGAGATCACAGATTTTGGTTATGCTATAGAATACGATTGTGTTGATAGTATTGAGTTAAAGCAAACCTATGAAACTAAAAAGATAGATGGACTTTATCTTGCTGGTCAAATCAATGGAACTACAGGCTATGAGGAAGCAGCTGCGCAAGGTTTAATGGCTGGAATTAATGCTGCAAGAAAGATAAACAACCAGTCTAGTGTTATAATTGGAAGAGAGCAAGGTTACATAGGTGTTCTTACATCAGATCTTTGTAAAGGGCAACTGGTAGAGCCTTACAGAATGTTCACTTCTCGTGCTGAATTTAGATTAATGCTTAGGGCGGATAACGCCGATGAAAGATTAACTGATTTGGCTATAAAAATTGGAATAACTTGTTCAAAGAGAAGAAAAATTTGGGAAATGAAGAAAAAAGAAATAAAAAAAACAATAAATTTAATGAAATCTCTAAGTTCATCACCACAGGTTTTCAAGAGTCATGGGATAAAGATNAATCAAGATGGAAAGAAAAGAAGTGCATTTGANCTTCTGGGCTATAAAGAAGTTAAGTGGGAGCACTTNGAAAATATTTGGAAAGAAATAAAAGATCTAAGTATTTCTGATAAAACTATAAAACAAATTACGAATACTGCTTTTTACGATAAATATACAACAAGGCTTGCAGAAGAGGTAAGTCAACTTAAAACAGAGGTTGATCTTAAAATTAATGATAATATAAATTTTAGAAAATGCTCAGGTTTATCGAATGAAGTTAAGGAAGTTTTGGAAAAGTACAAACCACAAAACTTTGGCGAGGCTAAAAATTTACCGGGAATGACACCAGCTGCAGCCTCAATATTGTTGAGCTATGTCAAAAAATGATCTATCCAACCTAGATGTAGGAACTTCGGATAAACTTAAATTTAAAAAGCTTTATAATGTTTCACGTGAAACAATGGAAAGACTGGAAACATACGAGAAATATCTTTTATGGGCGAATAAACAGTTTAATTTGATTGGAAGTGGCACCCTAAGATTCATATGGTCGCGACATTTTGCTGATTCTGCCAAGTTATTTTATCTAATAAAGAATCAGTTGGAAGAAAATTCGAAAAAACTAAGTATTTGTGATATTGGAAGTGGGGCCGGATTTCCAGGGGTCATAATAAAGATATTCTCTACAGAATTTAAATTAAACTGTAACATTGAACTATACGAGTCAAATAAGAGAAAGTCATCCTTCCTGAGAGATTTATCAAGAAAGTTGGATCTAAACATTACAATCAATAATTCCAGGGTTGAGGATGCGAAACGGAGTTATGATATTGTTTTATGCAGAGCTGTTGCAAGTCTTGTTAACATAATTAATGTGAGTAGAAAGTGTTGCAAGAATTCTTCTTTATTGGTACTTCCAAAAGGAAAGAATTGGTCAAAAGAATTGGTCGAAGCAAAAAAAGTATGGAACTTTAAGGTAAAACTTGTTAAAAATGATATATTATTGGATAAAAGCGGTGGTGTTACACTGTTAATCAGTGAAGTGAAAAAAAATAAATGAGAACTATTTTTTCAATTGTAAATCAAAAAGGTGGCGTAGGTAAGACTACAACAGCTGTAAACTTAGCAACTGCACTTTGTGCGACTGGGAAAACATGTCTTGTAATAGATTTAGATCCTCAAGGAAATGCAAGTACTGGTCTTGGTGTTACGGTAAATAATAGGAAACCTGGAGCCTATGAAGTGCTATCAGAAAAAATTTCTATGGCTGATACTGTAAAGTCAACTGATATTAATGGTTTGGGTCTAGTGCCATCTATGGTAAATCTATCGGAAGTTGAGTCTGTAGTTAAATCCACTGAAAGTAAGGATTTTATTCTAAAGTCCGCAATTGAGGAGCTTCCAAGTGAATATTCTGCAATAATTATCGACTGTCCTCCTGGGCTTAACTTTCTTACAATTAACGCATTAGCTGCATCGAATAAAGTTTTGATTCCGTTACAATGTGAGTTTTATGCATTGGAGGGTCTTAGCCAAATACTAAGGGAAATAAAGAAGGTAAATGAATCGCTCAACCCAGAATTAATATTAGATGGAATCTTGCTTACTATGTATGATTCGCGAAACAAGCTTAGCGTTCAAGTAGAAGAAGACGTAAGAGAAGTGATGGGAGCGGCAGTTTATAAAACAATAATTCCAAGAAATGTAAAAATATCTGAAGCTCCATCTCACGGACAACCCGTAATTTTGTACGATAGTCAATGTATTGGGTCTGAAGCCTATATTAACTTAGCTGCAGAGGTTTTGGGTAAAGGAAATTTTGGAGGGGTGTAAATTATGAAAAAAAAGAGTAATACTTCTAAGAGCAAGGTCACGCAAATCAAACAAAAAAAATCTAAACTCGGTAAGAAAAAACTTGGCATGGGCTTATCATCGCTTCTATCAACTGATACAGCTTTAGATTCAATTATAGGAAAAAATACTGATGATTTAGATTTGGGCAATTCAATGCAGAAAGTTGCAGATAAAATAAAGATAGTTTCAAATCAAAATAAAAACAATCCAACAGTGACTAATGATTTACAACAAACAAAACTACCAGTCCATAGCTTGGTGTCTGGAAAATATCAGCCAAGAAAAACATTTGATCAGGTTGAGTTAGAGGAGCTAGCCGAATCTATAAAGATAAATGGAGTTTTGCAGCCTATTTTAGTTCGACCTTTGACCAACAATGCTAAGTCATATGAGATTATCGCTGGCGAAAGACGGTGGAGAGCATCTCAAATAGCTAAAGTTCATTCGGTACCAGTTATAATAAGAAACTTTGATGATGAAACAGCTATGGGCGTTGCAATGATTGAAAACCTTCAACGTTCTGATCTGAATGTAATTGAGGAGGCAGAGGGTTATAGAACAATGATGAATAACTTCCAATTCACTCAAGAAAAGCTATCAGACAGGATAGGAAAGAGTAGAAGTCACATTGCAAATGTTTTAAGAATTCTGTCTTTACCAAAATTTGTCAAAAGATACGTTTCTACCGGAGAAATTTCATTTGGTCATGCAAGAACAATGGTTACACTTTCAGATAATGAGGCAAACGATGTGGCCAATGAAATTATTGATAATGACTTAAGTGTAAGAGAAACTGAAAAGCTTGTTGGAAAGATAAAAAAAAGATTTATTTCATCTAAAGATAATCATGGCATCAAGAGTGAAAATGAAAAAGACCCTAATATCTTAATGTTAGAGAGAGAACTGACAACCTTGTTAGGCTTGAAAACAGAAATTAACCATAGAGTTAATAATTCCGGTAACCTTACAATTTTCTATAAATCAATCGACCAAATTCAACCAGTTTTGGATAAACTTAAATGGAAGCCTAAGTGAATCGAAGACTAATTCTTGATACTGAAACAACTGGCTTAGATTTTGAAAAAGACAGAATAATAGAAATTGCCTGCTTAGAATTAATAGATGATGTTTTTACAGGTGAAAAATTCCACAACTATTACAACCCTGAAAATATAATTATTAGCAAACAATCAGAGGAAATTCATGGACTTAACAATGATTTTCTCAAAAAATACAATTCGTTCGAATATGAAATTCAAAATTTCCTAGAATTTGTTGGTAACTCTCAACTAATTATCCATAACGCCCAATTTGATATAAGTATGATAAATAATGCATTGAAGAGAATCGGTAAAAAGAAGATTCCTACTGAACAAACATTATGCACATTAGAATTATCTAAAAAGAAATTTCCAGGTAGTAAGAATAACCTTAATGCCTTATGCAGAAGGTTCGATATTAGTCTAGAAGAAAGAGAAAAGCATAGCGCAATAACAGATTGTTTTTTGCTGTTACAAGTGTTTCAAGAACTTAGCGGAGGAAAGCAGGGTAACTTAGAGTTTAACGCCTATGAAGAGATAATTAGCGAACCTAGCAAAGTTAAGTATATCAATTTAAACTTACCAAAAGTCAAGATCTTGGATGAAGAATTAGAAAACCACAAAAAAATGTTAAAAGAAATACCAAATAATTTTTGGTAAGATTCAAAATATAGTAGCGTTANAAGTTGAAATAACAACATGTTGATTCTGTGGATTAAATCTGTTCAGAATCACATAATTTCATTGATTTTCCCTGCATTTCATGCAATTATCCACAGGTTATTGCATTTTATAAGTTAGCGGTTGAGGGGAAATGGTAAATCGTATTTATATCAATAAGTTAAATACTACGGGAGATCTTTTTCGAATATTTCTATCGATGTTAGTCATCGTATTTTTATTTAATTTGTTAGCTTCCAGTAAAGCATTTGCAGTCAATCCTAGAGTACCAAGTCAGGCACTACCAAAAATGTTTAGGGGTCAAGCAGGTCCAGATTACTACGATATAAAAAAACAAGAAGAAGTTTTACCAGATGTTCTCCCAAAAAAGTCACTCAACCAGCAAGAAGATACTGGTGTTCGCATAACACCTGAGACGTTAATAATTTTAGCACCCAAGGAGTTGCAAAATATTATTGATATAGACAATTATAGAAAAAAGTTAATCGGTGTAGAACAGAGCGTTAAGCAACTTTATGAACTAGCACTAAGTATTGAACAAGAATATAATCAGAAAGGATATCCACTTGTCAGAGCTTTCTTACCTACGCAAGAACTTGAACCAGAGCAGGCTACNGTTTTNATTAAAGTTGTGGATGGNTTTATAGAAAAGCTAGACCTATCCCAAGTNCCTGNATCCCAAGTNTTTAGGACTTACAGATANCTTCGAACATTGATACAAAAAAAAGGGATAAAANTNGATGATATNGAAAGAAAACTTCTATTAGCGGGGAGTTCAGCAGGTTTAAACCTTACAAGTACCTTATCACCAGGAAATAAAGAGGGTGGTACAGTGCTAGCCATTCAAGCAAAACATAAACTTATCTCTGGTGGGGTTACTTTTGATAATACTCAAAGTGAAGAGCTAGGAAGACAACAAGGACAAATAAGAGCAGTAGTAAACTCTGCAATGGGTTTAGGTGAATCAATTTCACTTTTTGGTTTGTCAAAGCCAACATTAAAAGGAATGAAAGGTACTGGTTTAGATGTTCCTATTAGAGCTGGTGGTCTTGCAGCTTCTCTGCCACTTGGTGATAACGGATTAACAGCAGGACTCTCCTATATGGAAAGTATGACAAGGCCAGGGGGAGATGCTAGTCCATTGGGATTAGAGGCAAATATGAAATCAGCCTCTGGAACAATTTCTTACCCACTATATTACTCTAGACAAACAGCAGTCTTTCTGAGGGGATCATTGAGTTGGACAGACGAGATTCAACATACTAACATATCTGGTGAGGACCAAGACCTCAGTCATGATAGAGTTACAGCATTAAGGGGTGGAATTAGTTTAAACAAATGTGCATATGGGTGTGTGGGTATTGACTTACAATTTTCGAGGGGACTTGATATTGTCTCAAGGTCGCAGAGTGAGACTGGAAATGGAACGCCTCTTTCAAGATCAGCAGCCAAAGCTCAATTTTCACATTTTGTTCTTAATACAAACTATAAATTTTCTCCTTTAGAAAATTATGAAGTTTCTTTGAATTCTGGAGGACAATACTCATTCGATGACTTATTAAATTCCGAGCAAACATCAATTACAGGATATAACAAGCTCAGTGGATTTACATCTGGTTCAATATCTGGAGATGAGGCTTGGTATGTTAGAGGTCAGATTAATAGGAATTTTAATTTAAGCAATCAAATTAGTATTTCTCCCTATGTATACGGAGCAGCTGGAGTTGCTTATACGCTTACCCCAACAGCAGTAGAAAATAGATCTACTGCAGCGAAATCTGTAGGTTTGGGAATGCAAGTTCGTGGTTTTGATAAATATTTTTTTGATAAGTCGATATCTGGAAGAATTGAATATTCAAAGAATTGGGCAACTGGTAAATTAGAAGATTTAGCAGACGTTAGGCTTAATAAACAACATTTATTGGTTTCATTAGCAATGAGCTTTTAAATTTAATTTTGTAGTTTTATGACTTCTGGAGGGAATTAGTCATAGTGATGGAAATAAAAAATATAAGTAAACCTGTAAGTAGATTTGCTTTGGTAGGATTCTTGACAATCTTTGTCAATACAACCGTTGTGTCAGGAGAAATGCCAAAGAATCCTAGAATACAATCTGGCAATATTACAATTGAAGGAAAAGGAACGGATCATTTAAAGATTCAGCAAAAAACTAATAAATCTATTATCGACTGGGATAGTTTTTCTGTTCATAAAAGGGGGAGAGTAGATTTTAATATGCCGTCCTCTAGATCCTCCTCTCTAAATAGAGTTACAGGTTCCACTCCATCAACTATAGCGGGTCAAATAAACTCAAATGGCAAGGTATTACTAATTAATCCAAACGGAGTAGCAATCACTGAGAATGGGGTTGTAAAAACTGGATCTTTTGCCGCATCAACTTTAGATATTAAAAACAACGATTTTCTTAAGGACATCTATTCTTTTAAAAGAAAAAAGAATTCAAAAGGCGTTGAAAACTCTGGGAAAATTATAGTTGGAAGCGGAGGAAACGCATCACTGCTCGGTGCATACGTTGATAATAGTGGAACGATAATGGCGAGACTTGGTAGAGTTTCACTGGGCTCTGGAGATCAAATAACTCTAGATTTTGTGGGTGATGGATTAATGAAAATAACTGTTCCAACCAAACAACTAGGTCTTATACGTGATACCAAGGGGAGACCTTTAAGCTCATTAATAAGAAATACTGGAATAATTAAAGCTAACGGGGGCCTTATTGAATTATCTGCTCACACAGCTCAATCTTTGTCTCGAGGGTCTGTCAATATTGGTTCTTCAGGTATGATAATCGCACAAAGTGTTGGTGACAAGTCAGGAAAGATCGTTATAGGAAGTCCTAAGGATAATAATATAAAAATATCAGGGAAAATTGATGTTTCGACACCTATAAAATCCTTGAGCCCTTCAGGTACGATAATTATTCAGGGAAGAAATGTAACTCATACTGGTAATATTTATGCAAACGGTCGCTCTGGAGGTAAGGTTAAAGTACTTTCGAAAGATAATCTAAAAATTGATGGGAGTGTTCTTGCTAAAGGTAACCAAAAAAATGGGGGAAAAGTAGTCTTTTTATCAGAAAAAGACGTAAAAATTACCGAGAAATCTATTGTAAACACTATGGGTAAAAATAAGGGCGGTACAATCCGATCACTAGCAAAGACGGCTAATAACACATCAGGAACATTAAACGCAAGCTCAACCCACGGATATGGAGGAAAAGTTGATGTAACTGCTGATTCTGTTCAAGTTTCAAGTGCCAAGATAAGTGCTTCAGGTAAAATACAAGGAGGAAAGGTACGAATTGGCGGTGAGTACTTAGGAGGAAAATTAACCAGTAAGGATAATAATTACAAAGGATTTGTTACCCGCTTTGGCGATCAACCACAACTCAACAATGCAAAACACACGGTTGTCAAAGCAGATACAAATATTGACGTGTCTAGTCAGACAGGTAAAGGTGGAACAACAGTTATATGGTCAGACCAAATAACTGAGTTTGACGGTCAAATCAATGCAAAAGGAGCAGAAAAGATATTAGTTTCTGCAAATCTTAATCAAAAACCTAAATTTGGTGAGTCTACTATCGATTTTCCGAAGATAGCCACGGCAAAAATTCAGACTAAAGTAGAGTCAAAGGCGAGCCCTCCTTCGTCTAAGGCTTCAAAAAGTCAGAGTGTAAGTAAATCATCGGTGGACCCTCCTCCACCGACGGTTTATGAACAAGGTGGCGGTTTTGTAGAGATTTCATCTAAGGACTACCTAAAAAAAGCAAATATTGCTGGTGTTTCGCTTAATGGTGGAACCTTGCTTCTTGATCCACGTAATATTTATGTAAGAGATAGCTCTACTGGTGGCACTACTTTGACAAGTGATCTCACAAATATGGATCAATATGCTGACGGTAGTACAACTTCCTATAGAGTTAATAGTTCTATTATTGAGTCTGCTATAACGTCAGGGACCAATGTGATACTGAAAGCACAACGAAATATTTATGTTCAAAGTGATATTATAGCAACGGGAAGTTCTGGAGGTGACCTTACACTTAATGCAGGTGTGGATATTGATATATCTGCGAACATAACAACGGCAAACGGGAACTTAACGCTTGAGGCTAATAACGAATCTATAAGTGGTCGAGGGAATAATAGATATTCAGATATTGATATATCTAGTACGGTAAATCTGGGTACAGGTGATTTAAATATCACTCTAGGAAACTCGAACACAACAGGTTCCTACGATATAAATTTAACTGCAGCAACTATAAATGCCAATAACATTACAATTACTGACTCCGCAACTGATATTTCTCAACCCAGCGATTTAGGTAGTTTTACTGCATCTTCAGCGATAAATATTACGAGTACTAATAAATACTTAAACGTTAACGGAGCTTTAACAGCCAATGGGACAGGAACAGCCGTTGATATTACTTCAAAGTATCTCAGTGGAAGTGGTTCTGTGAGCACTCCTAACGGAATTTGGCGAGCAACTAATACAGAAAACTCATCATCCGGGGCTTTGTTCGGAGGATTTACTGGTGATTTTATCCAGTATGGTTATTCTTCAGGTGATGCAATCCAAGGAACAGGCAGTGGATTGTTAAGTGCATATGATCCTGGTGATCTTTCCAAGGTTTATGGAGTTTTTTCTGGGACATCATATAACCTAATTAAAACGTATGACGGAACTAATTCTACAGCTTCTGCCAGCTTCTTTACTTCCACACCTAGTGTATCAGGGGCTTCTGGATCAGTACCAACGGGTACCTCGATTTCATTAAGTAGCCCTACATTTACGTATGATGACGTAAACCAAGGAAATCAAACAGTTACAGGAAGTGCGGCGTATTCTATAGCTTCAAAAACACACACAAACTTTTCAAACGTTTTCGGTTTAACAACTAGCTCCTCTGCACCAACCCTCACCGGACGTATTTCTAGAAAAAGTATTCAGATTCAAGGAGAAAAATACTACGACGCTACTAATGACATTATTGCAGCTCCAGATTCAGAGGGTTTTGGAGGGTTAGAAGTGGTTGGATTGGTTTCGGGTGAAGACCTTCAATTTTCAGCAGGTACAGACAATTTCTTCACTATGGTTGCAGATCCTGGGAATACCTACACAACCT
>NHBS01000003.1 GCA_002167825.1 Pelagibacteraceae bacterium TMED13 | reverse complement strand
GGTCATGGATTAAACTTTAAAAATGTTTCTAATATTTCACAAATTGAGAATATTTCAGAACTTAATGTTGGACATTTTATAATTGCACAGTCTTTATTTAATGGGCTTAAAGAAACAATTTCAAAGTTTAGAGAAATAATCAATGAGTCTAGATTTTAAATTTATATGGTTTATATTCTAATATAGTATTATTTAATCGTATGTTTTTACCAAAAAAAAAGAAAAATCAATCAATTAAGTTTGATACAATCGAATCTTCTCCAAGAGAAAAAATAAGAAAAAATCTTATTTCCTTGTTTTATGCAATCTTAGCCGCTTTATTTATAAGAAGTTTCTTTTTTGAACCATTTAGTATTCCATCAGGGTCGATGTATCCTAATCTGAAAGTAGGTGATTATCTTTTTGTTTCTAAGTATTCATATGGTTTCTCTAAACATTCTTTACCTTTTAGTATCCCAGTAATTTCAGGGAGATTGTTTTATAATGAACCAAAAAGAGGTGATATAGTTGTTTTCAAAACACCAGAAGATAACAAAACTGATTACATCAAAAGAGTAATTGGACTACCTGGTGATACTATAAAGATCAAAAATAATATTATATTTGCAAATGGTAAATCGATAAAAATTAAGAAAATTGGTGAAGAAAAGTATAAATTTTTTGACGTTGAGTTAATAAGAGAAACATTGGATGACAATACATATTATGATGTTTACGAGTTCAAAAAGAGTGTTACATTCTTGAACACAAATGATTACGAAGAAATTATTATTCCTAAGGATCATTTCTTTGTTTTAGGAGATAATAGAGATAATTCTCAGGATAGTAGATTTATAGGATTAATACCTAAGAATAATCTCGTAGGAAGGGCTGAGGTTGTTTGTGTTTCGTTTGACACAGAAATNGGAAGTTTTNTTAAANTTTGGACATGGTTCCCTGCTCTTCGAAAAGATAGATTATTTATAAGTTTAAGACCAAAATCTAACTAATATGAAAAGTTTGACGATACTTATGGATCAACTTGGCTATGAATTTAAAGATGAGTCGTTGTTGAAAATTTCTTTGACACATCCTAGTTTCTCAAAAAAAAATAATTATGAACGTCTTGAATTTTTGGGAGATAGAGTGTTAGGGTTAATTATATCAGATGAGATATTTCATTCCTATCCAGATGATAGCGAAGGAAATTTAGCCAAAAAAATATCNTTTTTGGTTTGNAAAAACACNTTAATCAAGATTGCAGATGAACTCAGATTAGAAAAACACTTTATTATTTCAAAAAATATTAAAGAAAATTCATTTGATTCNATNAAAGCTAATTCATTAGAGGCANTAATTGCTGCTATTTACCTTGATTCAAATTTTTCTAATACATATANGATTGTAAAAAAANTCTGGAATAATTGCATACAAAAAATAAATTTAGANTATCANGATCCAAAGTCAAAACTTCAGGAATGGTCTTTAAAAACAAATAATATATTACCAGTTTACGAGGTNAAAAAAAAAGAAGGTCCAGATCATAATCCAATATTTACAGTGAATTTAAAACTAAATGGAAAAATTTACTCGATAGGAGTTGGTAAAAACAAACAAGATGCCGAGGTTATGGCTGCAGAAAAGGCACTAAAGGAAATTGATAAATAGAACTAAATGCGGTGTTATATCAATCACTGGCTTTCCTAATTCAGGTAAGTCAACTTTAATAAATTCCTTTGTCAAGAGTAAAATTTCTATCGTTAGTCATAAAGTTCAAACCACTCAAGAAGCAATAAAAGGAATTGTAAATATTTCAGAGAACCAACTTATTTTTATTGATACGCCTGGNATGGTAAGAGTNAGAAAACATTTTAATAAAAANCTCTCACGTTCAATNATGGANAATGAAAATATATGTGATATAAATTTACTTATTATTGATGTTNCNAAAAAGATAGAAAAAAAAAGTTTTGAATTAATNAAAGAACTTTTANANATTTGTGATAATAACTTTTTAGTNCTTAATAAAATAGATTTGATTGAAAGATCNAAACTATTAGAAATTTCAAAGTTANTTAACGAAAAANTGAATTTTAAAAANACTTTCATGATTTCTGCAAANAAAGGGGAGGGCGTTAAATNTTTATTAAATGAAATTNTAAATNTTATACCNTTTAAACCCTGGATNTTTAAAAATAANAAGCAATCAACTGATAANGATATAANTTTCCAAATTTCTGAAATAACAAGGGAGAAAATATTCCAGCTTATTAATAAAGAAATCCCATACGCGGTAAAAATTGAAACCTCTCTACAAAAGAATAAAAAAATTTATATTATTGAACAAAGAATTCTTGTNAAGAAAACATCACATAAATCAATAATAATTGGAAAAATGGGTGATAAAATTAAAGAAATTGGAAGNAGAGCNAGACTTGATATTGAAAAANTCTTAAAATCNAAAGTTTTTTTAAAATTGAATGTAGCTATGAAAAGTAAATAAAATGAAAATAAAGGATGAAGGAATTTATTTATTNTCAAAAAANCANGGTGAAAAATTNTTAATACTCCAAATTTTCTCTAAAACATATGGGCTCATAANGTGTTTATCAAGAATTTCAAAAAAAAATCATCTTTTGATCAATTTGGATTTAATATCATTTGAGCTNGNCTANAAAGATAAAGATNCTTTTGGTTTTATNAAATTCTATCAAAAAAAGATCTAATANAATTGATAATNTTTTTTTAAATTTAATTAAAGCNTCTGCATCTGAATTATGTATGAAATTACTTCCAACCTGGGAAGAGAATTTAGTNATATANAANAGTTTANATAGATTATCTCAATTATTTAATCTGAATAATGATTTAATAGTGGCTGANTATGTAAAATGGGAGTTTCAATTTTTAGGATGTTTGGGTTATGGTCTTGATGTTAAAAAATGTTCTCAGACAGGNTCAGATAATGTTTATTATATATCTCCTAAATCAGGNAATTCTATAAGNTATGANGTTGGAAGAAANTATGAAAAAAAGCTNTTTAAAATTCCANATTGTTTGAAAAATAATTTTTCAAGATTCCAAATATCAGAAATTGAATCNTGTTTANNGATTAGTGGTTTTTTTCTTCAAAAAATATCGGACACAGATAAGAAATATATTTTTAGAAATCAATTAGTTAATATGGTTAGCAAGTTATAACTTATTTTTCCATTCTCCATTTATGAATAGCTCTAANCCCTTAAAAGAGTATTTGTAATCCATTGTNTTACTACCTTTTACCCAGTATCCAAGATAAAGATTATCTTTATTTTTTAATTTTATTAATNCAAGACTTCTTAATATNAGATTCTTACCTAACCCTCTTTTTTTNGAATAAGGNTCAAAAAAACTATAAACNGCGGAATATCCATCATCCAGAATATCNAAGAGAATTGAGGCGAANAAATTTTGTTTGGANTCTATTAGATCTATGATAGTNGTATCGTTATTGTTCTTATAAAAAAAATTTTCAAATTCTTCAGTGCTCATATATTGCATTTGGCCTTTATTATGTCTTTCAGAACAATATTTAATAAATAATTTATAACGTTCTTTTTCAATATTTTTAGTATTGAAACTCAATAATAGGTCTGAGTTGATCTTTAGATTTCTTAATGAACTCTTTGTATACTTAAACTTTTTTAAATTTATTCTTGATGATATACAAAGGTTGCAACTACTACATTGTGGAGTATACATATGGTCATAACTTCTTCTAAATCCACTTTTAGAAAGTTTTGATATTATAGTTCTTTTATTACTAAAGTTTTTAAGATCTATATAAATTCTTTTTTCAGAATTTCCTTCGATATATGAACAAGGAAAACTAATTGAAGTTTTAAGTGATTTCTTTATTTGCTTAAGAATTTCCATCAAAAAACATATAAAATTTGTACATCAGCAACATTTGTATTTGTTCCATTTATTATTACAAGTGATTTTAATTTTTTCAATACCTCGTATGAGTTATTATTTTTTAATTCTTTTTCTAAATTGATACTATTAGATTTTAGAATTTTGTAAGTTTGATCATTAATTATTGCTCCAGCAGCATCAGTTGGCCCATCTCTTCCATCTGTTCCTGCTGAAAGTAAAAAATATTTTTGTTTTGGCAGTCTCGCTTTCATTATTTTTAAGAAATGAAGTGCAAACTCTTGATTTCTTCCACCTTTCCCATTTCCTCTGATATTTACTGTTGTTTCTCCACCTGAAATTAAAACAATTGGTTTAATTATATTTTGTTTTTTTAGATTTTGATAAAAATTTAGTGATAATTTTTTGACATCCATTTCGATATCTTTAAACCAAATCTTTGATTTAATTTTATTATCTTTACAAAAATGATGAATACTCTTTATACAAAGGTAATTACTGCCAATAACTGAATTTTTAACGTTTGAGAAAATTTTATTATTTTTTTTTGGTGTTTCAAGTTCTTTGTTTTTCACACCTTCCTCTATGTAAGTTTTGATGCTTGTTGGAATTTTTTTCCATAATTTATATTTTAAAAGAATATCTTTAGTTTTACTGAAAGTACTGGGATCTGGAGAGGTAAGACCACTAGATATTGAACTTAAATCATCGCCAACGACATCAGATAATATCAAACAATGTACTTTTGAAGGGTAAGTAAATTTAAGTAAATTTCCTCCTTTGATTTGAGATAGATGTTTTCTGACAGCATTTATTTCTTTGATATCAGCACCAGATTCAATTAATTGTTTATTAATAAGAATCTTGTCCTGAAGAGATAAGCATTCAACAGGATACGGTAGAAGAGCAGATCCTCCTCCAGATAATAGGACTAAAACTAAGTCATTCTTTTTTGAATTTCCCAAGTATTTTTTGATATATTTAGCGGCTTTAAGTCCATTTTCATTTGGGATAGGATGTCCTCCAATAAAGGTTTTAAAACTGTTAACCTTTTTTGCATTCTCTTTATTCACTACAATTACTCCTTGATGAACAAGGACGTTTAATTTTTTTGTGATTTTATTAAAAGTCTCGGCCATATCCACGGATGCTTTGCCAATACATATTGGATAAATACTGTTTATTTTTTTGTATTGGATAAACCTATTACTAACTTTTATCGCAATAGAACTTTGATTTACTTTTATGAAGTTACATAAAATATTTTTTGACTGAACATTTGAAATACCGTGATTAAATAACTTAAGAAGTGTTTTATCCGGTGATTGTATAGCACCTGATCTTTTGATCATCAATTAAACAACTCTATCGTTTGGTTCATCACCATTGAAAAAAGCTTGGATATTATTGAGAACTCTCATTCCCATAGCCTCTCTTGTTTCTTCAGTAGCACTTCCGAGGTGTGGCAGCAGAAAAACATTTTTTAACTTTAAGAGTCCTTCATGGACTTCGGGTTCTTTTTGATAAACATCTAAACCAGCTCCTTTGATAACATCATCCTTAAGTGCTTTGACAAGATCACTCTCAACCACAATATCACCTCTTGCTGTATTTATAAGGTATGCACTTTCTTTCATTTTTTTTAAAGTTTCATAATTGATTAAACCTTGCGTTTCTTTAGTTGAAGGGCAATGCAGTGAAACAAAGTCCGACTTAGATAGAAGTTCTTCGATACTCTCACAGGAATTAGCTCTTAGATTATCTAGATTTTCACTTTTGACGTATGGATCATAAAATAAAATCTCCATTTTGAAACCGTGATGAGCCTTGTGTGCCATAGCTTGAGCAATTCTACCCATCCCTATTAGTCCTAGTGTTTTACCTGTTATTTTTGTACCCATCATATGAGTCGGTCGCCATCCACTCCATTCCTTTTTTCTAATGTGAAACTCTCCTTCTGAGCCTCTTCTTGCTACTCCGAGCATTAATAGCATTGCAATGTCAGCGGTGCAATCTGTAAGAACTTCAGGAGTATTTGTTACTACTAAATTATTTTTTTTAGCAGAATCTATATCTATATTGTTAAAACCAACACCAAAGTTTCCAACAATTTTAACTTTTTTGTTTTCCGTTGATAAAATAGCGTCAGAAATTTTGTCTGTAACGGTTGGAAGCAATGCATCGTGATTTTGCATTGCTTCGGTTAGTTCTTTTTCTGAAAGTGGTGTGTCACTTTCATTTAGAGTTGCTTCATAGTTTAACTGAAGTTCTTCTTCAACTTTTTTAGGCCACTTCCTTGTTACCAATACTTTGNACTTTTGAGTCATTTTCTAAAGCCTTTCTCCAATATTCAGAAGCAGCAGCAATACCACTTCCAGGTTTTACATTAATACCTGAATCAATCATTGCCATTTCAGCACCATTAATGAAAGCTGAAGCTTGAAGCTCNTTNAAATCACCCAAGTGACCTATTCTAAATACTTTACCAGCAACCTNAGTCANNCCNGCACCAAGNGAAAGGTGGTATTTNTTAAAGGCTGTCGANAGNACNTTTTTAGCATCTTTATCNNCTGGAACAACTATTGCTGACACTGTATCAGAATACCAATATCGATCTTTAGCACATAAATTTAATTCCCAACCTTCAAGAATTGCTTTTCTGACCCCTTCAGCTATTCGATGATGTCTTTTAAAAACATTTTCAAGTCCTTCCTCAAAAATCATATTGCAAGACTCTTGAAGTGCCCTTAACATCGGAATTTGAGGTGTATATGGGAAATACCCATCTTTATTTGTAGCTATTTGATCTTCCCATGAATAATAACATCTTTTTAATTNAGCTTTTTTATGNGCTTCAAGTGCTTTTTGACTAACGCACATAATCGCCATTCCAGATGGTAACATAAAGCCTTTTTGTGAACCAGAAATTGCACAATCCACACCCCATTCGTCCATTCTGAAATCAATTGAGGCAATTGAACTNACACCATCNACNAAGAGAAGTGCTGGATGATTAGCAGCATCCATTGCTTTTCTAATATCTTCAACATGAGANGTTACNCCTGTTGCNGTTTCATTTTGGGTGACACANACAACTTTAATTTTATGATCNGTATCATTTTTTAGAGTTTTCTCAACTTCTTCGGGNGGTGTTCCTGTGCCCCATTCTCTCTCAACAAGTTCAACATCTAATCCAAGTCTTTTGAACATATCCGCCCATAAATGACTGAATTGACCGTATCTGTAGATTAAAACTTTATCATTAGGCGACATTGTATTTATAATTGCTGATTCCCAGGCACCTGTCCCTGANCCTGGAAATAAAAAAACTGTTCCTGATTCCGATTTAAAAACTTTTTTTACATCTTTGTATAATGGTATAGTTAAATTTGGAATCTCTGGGTTTCTTTGATCTTCTGATGAAATATGCATAGCATTTAATATTCTTTCCGGTATGTTTGTTGGACCGGGAATCGCTATATGAAATCTACCTGGATGTGTTCTCGACATTTTAATCTCCTAATTTGTATGATGTANTCTTTTTTTTAATATTATAATTTTCAAAAATCAAGTTCATTATGATTTTATTATCTTAACCATTTTGCAACTTCCTTGGCAAAATATGAAAAAATAATATCTGCTCCAGATCTTTTAATACAAAATAAACTCTCTAAAACGACACTTCTGAGATCAAAAATTCCATTTGAAACTGCATTTTTTATCATTGCATATTCACCACTCACTTGGTATGCAGCAATAGGTATAACAGTTAAGTCCTTGATTTCTCTAACTATATCAAGATAGTAACCGGCGGGNTTTACCATTATAATATCAGAACCTTCTTCAATATCCTCTAAAGACTCCTTAATCGCTTCACGTCTGTTTCTGAAGTCTATCTGGTAAGTACTTTTTGAATTATTACCTAAATTTTTTTCGCTACCCAGTGCCTGCCTGAAAGGTGAATAAAAGTTGGAACAGAATTTTGATGAATATGACAATATGCAGGTATCATGATACTTATTTTTTTCTAGATATGATCTAATTAATTTTATCCTTCCATCCATCATATCACTTGGCGCTACGATATCAGCTCCACTTTTTGCAAAATTTAATGCCATTTTCGATAAAATCTCGATTGTCTTATCGTTATTAATTTCCCCCAAGGAATCAACCAATCCATCATGTCCACTTAGTGTGTAAGCGTCTAATGCTACATCACAAATAATTATTAGTTCTGGGAATTTTTTCTTTAAATGTCTATTTAACCTGCATATCAAGTTATCTTCATTTAGTGATTCATCACCATTATTTGATTTTTTTTGAGGTGAGATAACTGGAAAAAGTGCAACCATTTTTACTCCTAAATCCAACAATTCACCTACNTCAGAAACTATACTTTCTTCTGTATACCTTTTAATACCTTCCATACTATCNATTGATGANATTTTGTTACTTTCATCAATAAAGTAGGGCATTACNAGGTTTTGAACACAAAGATTCGTTTCTGCTAATGATTCTCTTATTGAATTATGTTTTCTGAGTCTTCGTCCTCTATGATTTGGAAATACCATTACATTTTTTAAATACGATAAAGTTAGGTTTTACTTAAGGCCTGGTCTAAATCTTCGATAATATCATCAATATGTTCAATACCTATTGATAACCTAACGTAACCTGGGGTAACACCCGATGAAAGCTGTTCCTCAGGACTAAGTTGGGAATGAGTTGTAGAAGCTGGGTGAATAGCTAATGACCTTGCGTCTCCAATATTTGCAACNTGATAAAGTAATTTAAGATTATCAATAAATTTTTTTCCAGCACTTTCTCCTTCTTTCAGTTCAAACCCAAGCAAAGAACCAAAACCGCCTTTGAGATATTTTTTTGCTCTATCTCCATGCACACCATTCATTAGACTTGGNTAAATAACCTTGTCAATTTTGTCATGTTTATTCAAAAAATTTGCAACTTGTACGGCATTTGTACAATGTCTTTCCATTCTTAATGGAAGAGTTTCTAATCCTTGAATAAATGTAAAAGCGTTAAAAGGACTCATGGCTGAACCTAAATCTCTTAGTAATATTACTCTTGCTCTTAGTATATATGCAATGGGACCTAAAGGTTTGGCTGCTTGAGACCATATTGCACCATGGTAACTCGGGTCTGGTCTATTCATCATCGGAAACTTATCACCTGCTTTTTCCCAATCAAAAGTTCCACCATCTATTATCAACCCCCCAATAGAAAGACCATGTCCGCCTATATACTTGGTAGTTGAATAAACAACTATATTCGCACCATGTTGTAAAGGTTTGCAAATATAAGGGGCAGCAGTATTGTCTACAATTANAGGAATTTTATTATTTTGACATATACTACTCACTTCATTGATAGGGAATACATTCAATTTGGGGTTTGGGAGCGTCTCTGCGTATACACACTTCGTCTTGTCGTCAATTGCATTTTCAAACTCTTCAGGCTTTGTTGGGTTTACAAATCGACATTCGATACCCATTTCCTTAAGCGTATTGTTAAATAAATTCCACGTTCCTCCATATAAATCTGTTGAACTAACAAAATTATCGCCAGAATGACAAATATTTTGAATAGAGAAAGCAGATGCAGCTTGACCTGAACTTAAAGCCATCCCTGCAGCACCACCGTCTAATTTAGTCATTCTTTCTTCTAACACAGCGCATGTAGGGTTCATTATTCTACTATATATATTTCCTAGTTCTTGTAGTGAAAATAACTTAGATGCATGATCTGTATTATTAAATTGATATGATGTTGTTTGGTATATAGGGACAGTTACGGATGTTGTACTTTCATCCCTTCTGTGACCGTGATGTAATACAATTGTTTCGTCTTTCATTATTTCTTCTTTTGTTAGATTAAATGTTATATTGTATATTAGACTGTGAAAAAGTTAATTTCAAATAATAAAATTCCAAAAAGAGAATTAAAAAAATCAAAGTTCTCAAAAGTTGGAATTAAATCTGATGAAGACAANATCCAATTTGATGGAAAAAAGCTGATTAACTTGTCTAGTAATGATTATTTAGGGCTATCTTCAAATAAAAAAATTTTGAATAAATCTCTGAAATACTTAAAAAATTACGGTAATAGTTCGTCTTCTTCTCGTTTGATTGCAGGTAATTTTAATAAATTTGAAGAAATTGAAACCAACCTAAGTAAGCAGTTAGGGTTTTCTAAATCAATAATTATGGGTAATGGTTTTTTAGTAAACGCTACTGTTATTCCAGCAATAACGAAAAATACAATTGGGAAAAAAAATAAATTCTCTATTTTTTCTGACAAATTAAATCATGCAAGTATTAATTATGGAAATTCAATTACAAAACAAAAAGTTTTTAGATATAACCATTTGGATCTAAACCANTTAGAACTTCTAATAAAAAAAAGCCAGANAAATACTGAAAAAATAATTATTTCAGAAAGTTTGTACAGCATGGATGGAGACTTTGCTGATATANATGGTCTCAGATTTATAGCAAATAAATATAATNCAATATTGTACATAGATGAAGCNCATTCATTTGGTTTGTATGGGAAAGAAGGTTTGGGCCAATCTATAAATGGTTTAAGGTCTGAAAGGGAGGTTATGGTTGGAACTTTTAGTAAAGCTCTTGGAAGTTATGGCGCTTTTGTTTCTTGTTCTAATGATATTTATGACTTAGTAGTTGAAAGTTGTCCNGGGTTAATTTACTCAACTGCCTTACCGCCTTCGGTAGTTGGNTCAATAAAAGCTGGAATAAATATTTTACCTAAACTTAGCAAAAAAAGAGAACGATTAATCGAAAANAGTAAATTTTTAATCAANAAACTGAAAAAGCTTAATCTAAATGTAGGTAATACTAGTTCNCATATTATACCTATAATCCTTAGTAATTTTTNAGAATGTGAAAAGTTAAGAAAAGAACTAAAAAGAAAAAATTTTTTTGTTAAATCTTTTAGGCATCCAACCGTTCCTAANAATGAGGAGCGAATCAGAGTTTCGTTGACTGCTTTTATTAAAAAAAATGTAATTATTGATTTTTTGAAAGTTATGGAGAACTTTTAACAAATGAAAAAAAGTTTTAACTTTATTTTAGTACATGGATGGGCATTTGATTCTTCATTTTGGAGTGGTTTAAAAATCCTTTTAGAAAAGAAAACTTTTTGTTCTGAGGTTACATGCATTGATTTAGGTTTTTTTTTATCTGAATCAAAAAAGAAAAAAAGTTTAAAAATCCTAAAGGATCAAATTTTTGTAGTTCACTCTTTAGGGCTTCAATGGTTTTTAAATAAAAAAATTAACTGTGAATTACTCATAAATTTTTTTGGTTCACCAAATTTTATAAAATTTCAAAATAATCAAAAAATGAAAAAAAGAATTCTTAATAAGATGATTTCTAGGTTTAGAGTTAATCCAGATTTAGTGCTTAAAGATTTCTACTCTAAATGTGGCGTAAAATATAGTAATAAGAAAATCAATAAAAATATTCTACTTAATTATTTAATTGACCTCAGGGATAAGGATCAAGAGAAAGAATTTATGATGCAAAATTTTAAGAAAGTCTCATTTTTTAATAAAAAAGACGAGATATTTTCTTCATCTAAATATATGCTTGAAAAATTAAGGGATAAGAACCACCAAATATTTTTTTTAGATGAAAATGAACATAGTCTTCCATTTAGCAATCCGTTAAAGACCCTCGAGCTTATAGAAAAATCCTTAAAACTATGAATACTAGTTTTTTTAAAAAAAAGATTGAATATTCATTTGATAAGTATGCAGATAAATATGATAGTAGAACCATTTTGCAAAAAGAAATAATGTTTACCCTTTTAAATTTTTTGTATAAAGAAATTTCTGAGACAAATAATAAAAAAAAAAGTCAACTGTTAGATTTAGGTTGTGGAACAGGAGAATTATCAAGTATTTTAATTAAAAAACTAAATTTTAATAAGATACACCTATTAGATTTATCATTACAAATGTTAAATATCGCAAAAAAAAAAATAAATAAAAAAAATGTTTTATTTGATAGAAATGACTTTGACTCATTTTATCAATTTGATGATTATAACATGATTGTTTCTAACATGGCATTACATTGGTCGGCAAATTTTTTAGTTTTCATTGAAAGAATTCTTAATAAAATGAGAAAAAATACAATCTTTATTTTTTCAATACCAGACAACAAAAGTTTTAGTTTTTTAAAAAAAGTTAAATTGGAGGAGTTGATAAATGAATTTCCAGAAAAAGAAATTATTTTAAAAAAAATTAATGAAGAATTCGAATGTAAAGTTTATGAACAAACTTTTTTTGAGGAAACCTTTTCATTATTAGACTTCTTTAAGAATATGAAAAAGATTGGGGCTAATGTAAGCAATAGACCTATAGACGTCAGAAAATTACTTAAACTTAGAAAATATTGTTTTAAAAAACCAATTAAAATCAACTATAATATTAATTTTTTTATTATAAAAAAATAATGAAGAAAAATAGTTTTTTTATTACTGGAACTGATACTGGCGTTGGAAAGACGGTTGTATCAGCAATTCTAGCAAAAAAATATAATGCTCACTATTATAAGCCAATTCAATGTGGACTAAATAAAAATGGTTACAAAGATTCTGATGTGGTCGTAAATATTTTTAATGATATTTCAATAATTAAAGAGACCTATTTTTTTAAAAATCCTCTAAGCCCAAATATTGCCGCCAAAAAAGAAAATATTAACATTGAGATCTCTAAATTCTTTAAAATTGATAATTTTCATCATCCTATTGTAATCGAGGGAGCAGGAGGCCTTCAAGTTCCAATAGATGAGACAACATTTATGAGTGATGTGATTAGTTACTTTAATTTACCCACAATCTTGGTTTCGCGCACTCAACTTGGTACAATCAATCACACATTACTATCCATTGAAATTCTTAAAAAAAAAAAAATAAATCTGGCAGGAATAGTTTTTTCTGGAGATGAAAATAAAGAAACAATAAATACAATTATGAGATTTGGGGAGAAAATTTATGGAAAAGAAATTAACTTAATATCAATTATCCCTTTTCTTAAAGCCATAAATAGTGATACTCTTCAACAAATTGTTTTAAATTTAAAAACATAAATGAAAAATAAAATTCTTAAAAAAGACAGTAAATTCATATGGCATCCATTTACACAGGAAAAAAATTCAAATACCCCCGTAGTTGTTAAGAAAGCTAAAAATGAAAAGATTATAGATATAGATGGAAATGAGTATATCGATTTGATTTCATCTTGGTGGGTAAATACCCACGGGCATTGTAGAGATGAAATAATCAATGAAATTTCAGACCAGGCTAAAAGTATTGAGCAGGTTTTGTTTGCAGGATTTACACATGAACCAGCAGTTAATCTTGCCGAACAATTAGTTGGATTGCTACCAGATAAATTAAGTAAAGTTTTTTTCTCAGATAATGGTTCAACCTCAGTCGAGATTGCTATGAAAGTAGCTGTTCAATACTGGTACAATAAAGGAAAGAAAAAAAATAAATTCATGGCATTCGATGGTGGGTATCATGGAGACACTTTAGGAGCAATGTCAGTTGGTTTTTCATCAGGATTCTACGAACCATTTAGTGAAATTATTAATAAAAACTTTTTTTTTAGTTTTCCTGAGAATTGGTTTGGAAATAATCAGGTTGAGTTATCAGAAGAAGAATCAATTCGTCAGGTTAAAAATATTATAAGTAAGGAAAAAGATAATATAGCAGCTGTAATAGTCGAACCTTTAATTCAGGGTGCTGGGGGCATGAGAGTTTGCAGAAAAGAATACTTAAATAAATTAATCAAAATTTTTAAAGATTCCAGAATAATGGTAATTTTTGATGAGGTGATGACTGGTTTTGGAAGAACTGGTAAAATGTTTGCCCTTGACCATATCACTGAAAAACCTGATATTGTTTGTTTGGCCAAGTCTCTAACGGGTGGTTATATTCCACTGGCAGCAACAATTTTTAATGAGGAAATTCATAGAGAATTTGTTGACTCGAATTTTAAAAAGACTTTTTTACATGGTCACACATTTACTGCCAATCCAGTAGGTTGTTCAGCAGCATTAGCTTCTTTAAATTTATTTGCTAAGGATGAAACTTTTAAAAATATTAAAAAAATAGAAGATACTCATAGAAAATGTTTGAGTACTATATCCAAAAGTTCAAACATAAAAAAAATAAGAGTTCTCGGAAGTATTGCAGCTTTTGACTTAAATGACGATAGATTTAAATACGGCTCAAAGTCTGTAGAGGGTCTAAAAAAAGAATTCTTAAATAGAGGTCTTTTACTGCGACCAATTGGAAAAACGATATATTTAATGCCTCCATTCTGTATTAAAAAAAAAGCACTTGAGGATTGTTACAAAATCATTGAGGAGGTAATAAATTAATTTATATGTGTTATAGTTTATTAATTAAATATGAATATCGATGAGAAAATAGAAACACTCTTTCAACCAATCTCTGAGTTGATAACAAGTATTATTTTCGGAAGTTTTTCTGCATTCGAAACAAATATCCCTTTTATTGTTGTTTGGCTCGTTTTCGCAAGTCTCTTTTTCACCTTTTATTTTAACTTTGTTAATCTAAGGTTTTTTAATAGAGCCATAATGGTTGCCCGCGGTAAATTTGATAAACCGTCAGATCCAGGAGAGGTGTCTCACTTTCAATCATTTACTGCTGCGATGTCAGGCACTATTGGTCTTGGTAATATTGCCGGAGTTGCTGTGGCAATATCAATCGGTGGTCCAGGAGCAACTCTGTGGATGATTATAACTGCTTTTTTTGGGATGACTTTGAAATTTGTAGAAGTTAGCCTTGGTCACAGATACAGAATAATTCATGAAGATGGAACTGTTTCTGGAGGGGCTATTAGATATCTATCAAGAGGTCTAGAGGAATGCGGCTATAAAAAATTTGGTAAAATTCTAGCATTTTTTTTTGCTATTTGTTGTATTGGCGGTTCTTTTGGAGGCGGAAATATGTTTCAAGCAAACCAAGCTTTTCAGCAAATTATTGAGGCTACTGGTGCAGAGAATAGTATTCTTCAGGGCAAAGGTTGGTTGGCTGGGCTAGTATTCGCATTTGTAGCTGGGAGCATAATTATTGGTGGAATAAAATCTATTGGCAAAGTTACTGAAAAACTTGTTCCACTAATGGCACTCATTTATACCTTTTCTTGCCTTTTTATAATCATCTCCAATTACGATTTGCTTCCACAAACAGTTCTTTCAATATTTAGCAGTGCATTTAACATTGATGCGTCTGTTGGTGGATTATTGGGTTCATTAATTGCTGGTGTAAAAAGAGCTGTATTTTCAAATGAATCCGGGATAGGATCAGCTCCCATTGCATACGCAGCAGCAAAAAGTAGTAACTACCTTAATACTGGATTTATGTCTCTTTTATCACCTGTTGTTGATACGATTTTTGTTTGTTCAATGACTGCGTTTGTAATCATTATTACAGGTGTCGGGCAAAATTCCGATGGTATACAAGGCGTTGAATTAACTTCTAGAGCATTTGAAAGTGTTTTTTCATGGTTTCCAACAATTTTAGCAATTGCTATAACTCTGTTTGCCTTATCAACTCTTATTACTTGGTCATACTATGGACTAAGGTGTTGGACTTATTTATTTGGGATGAGTAGATCCAGTAGATTTTCCTACAAAATTATCTTTCTTTCTTTTACCGTAATTGGAACCTCAATGAACCTAGAAAGTGTAATAAACTTTTCAGACTCCATGATCTTTGCTATGTCAATACCAAATATTATTGGTCTTTATTTTTTGGCTAGCAAAGTAAAAAAGGATATTAAAAAAATTGAGTGATAGAAAAAAAATAATAATTGGTTCTGATCACGCTGGTTTTGAAATGAAACATTCAATTATTTCAAATTTATCAGACATTGAATTCGATGATATTGGAACTGATTCTGATGAATCAGTTGATTATCCCGATTATGCTCATAATGTTGTAAAAGGAATCCTTAGTAATAGTTATTCATTTGGAATTCTTATCTGTGGTTCAGGAATTGGAATGTCAATGTCCGCAAATAGAGTGAAAGACATTAGAGCGGCATTATGTTTAAATTCTAAAATGGCTGAGTTAGCAAGACAACATAATGATGCAAATATTTTAGTTTTAGGTTCAAGGTTGATTTCTGTATCAGAAGCTATTAAATGTTTATTAGTTTTTTTAAATACTAAATTTGA
>NHBS01000002.1 GCA_002167825.1 Pelagibacteraceae bacterium TMED13 | reverse complement strand
TAGATCCGTATGTTTTGAAAGACTTAAATTCATATTTTCAACAGCCTTATTAACATTTTCAACATTTTCAGCAAAAACAACAAGAGCTTCCCGGCTAGTGTCGGTCATCTCCTCAAGCTCAGATAAGGATTTAAAATAAAGTAAGCCAGTTAAAAGTATTGCCACAATCGCAGTAGCAATTGAACTTGAAAAAATGATAGTAGTATATTTATGAATTTCCTTCATTTTTTTCTCCGTTTTAATATATTCGTTTTTAATTCTTTTGTATTCTGCTGTTACATCGGTTGCTGCATCAGCTGCATCTAGCGCAATTTTTATGCTTTCTTGGACAGCGTTAATTTGTGGTTTCATGCAAGTCTTCCTTTATTTTTTATCTTAACATTTTTTACTTTCTTTGAAAATAGTGCACAATTTGTGCCAGAAACTTGTTTTATTTGTAGGTAAGGTGTGTTTTTTGAAATAATCCCAAATGCTTTGCATCCATATGGAAACCTCTTTTTATAAGTGATATAAAAACTCTGACAATTATTACAAATTCTTTCCATTTTTATTTCCTTGATCTTAACTTATAAATGAATTTTGCAATTTGAAACCTCAATGCACCGCAAAAAGAGCATAATGCACAAAACCAAAGGAATAGAGCAAATGTAATTCTACCTGAATCGTATAATTCTATTGCCCTAAAGTGACAAATTAAGGAGCTGTAAAAAAAAGCAAAAGTTACAATAATTTTTGATATGTTACTATTCAACATTATTTCTTCCAAACTCATCAAATACTAATTCATTAGGTANTTCAATTTCTGGTTTTTCAACCTCTTCACCTTTGTCAACTTTAAAAATATACGCAAGAGCCATAGCAACTGCACTATATAACTGATTCATTATTTCATCCCCAATCTCTGATGTAAAATAAATNGCCCTAGCTAANTTAGGGCTTTGCATNGTTCCTATGTTNAGTTCTTTACCTTTCNCAATTATTTTTTCNGCAATCTTACCTTTTCCTTTNCAAATTACAATAGGNGCNGAAGCTTCNCCAACTTCATACTTTAGTGCTACAGCAAAATGNGTTGGATTGGTAATAATCGCAGTAGCTTCACCTAAATTATCAATTGCTGCGTTTTCTTTNCTAGATTTNTTTGCTGCTTCTGCTTGAAGTTTCCTAATTTTTTGTTTTACTTCAGGTTGACCATCNGTATCTTTATATTCATCTTTAANATCTTGATGAGACATTCGNAAAGATTTCATAAAATCATATCTTTGCCATACTAAATCAATAATTCCAATAAATCCCAAAACAACTAATAATGCAATTGCAATTATTGGGTAGAAAGATGAAATTCTATTTACAGCAGAGAAAAGATTTACACTTGTAATATTAACTAAGTCTGCGAGATAAGAAAATATTACATAGTATGATATAGTACCTAAAAGAACTACCTTTAGAATAGCTTTAACAAGTTCTACTAATCCCTTTATTGAAAAAATTCTCTTTAACCCTTTAATTGGATTTATTTTTTCGAATTTCCAATAGATAGCTTTCAAAGAAAAATTTATTCCTCCAACTAAAAATTGTGTAATTATACTTACAATTAAAAGTGGAATAGCAAATACAAGAAAAACTTTTAATATTAGGCTTACAACTTCTGAAAATGAAAAAATTAGATTCTTACCTGAATTCAATTCTTTACCAAAAACAAACAGTGATTTAAAAATCTTTAAAAAATCTTCAATGAAATATGTTGTCATATAAAAAATTAGTATTCCAGCAAATAATGAAGTAAATACAAAAATCTCCTTTGAAGATAAAACTTTCCCATCTTCACGTGCTTTATCTAATCTTCGTTGAGTGGGGTCCTGGGTTTTTTCCTGACTATCGTCTCTATCTTCAGCCATTTATCTTCCTGTTAGTGCGTTTTCTATTGTTTCTAATGAACTTTTAGTAAGCTCTGCGAAAGCATTACCCATTGATTGAGATGATAGATATAAAATGAGAAAGGCTAACAACATTGTAACTGGAAAAGCAAAAGAAAACATATTNAGCTGTGGTGCAGATCGTGTAATTATACCAATCGCAACATTAGTTAAAATTAAGGCTCCTACAACTGGTAGCATAATTAAACCTCCGGTATAAAACATTGCTCCAGTTGCTTGAATTCCTATTCCTACAAGGGCGATATCAGGTAATCCGGAATTAATCTTGTAAATATCAAAGCTTTTGAATAAAAATTCGATAGCTATTAAGTGCCCATTTAAAGATAAAAATATTGTTATTAAAAATAGGTCTAAAACAAGACTGATTACTGGTGTTTGCCCTCCGGTCTCTGGATCAATCATTTGTGAAAAACCCAAGCCAGTTGTTGATGCAATTTTNTCTCCGGCTAAAGCNGCAGCTGAAAACCAAATTGTGAGAGTTAAACCAAATGCNAGCCCGATAAGNGCCTCTGTGATAATTATTGTTANNAGATTTTGATATATTTCTTCNGAAAGTTGAATGTCAGATAGATAACCAAAATAAAAAAAGGATATCACAATAGAAAAAACAATTTTAACATTTAAAGGGATGCTTCTAGATCCAAGAAATGGACTTGAAATTAAAAATGCTGAAAGCCTTATCGAACATAAAAAAAATGTAAATAAGTAATCCATTAAATCATTTAGTTCTAAACCTGGAAGCGCGTCCATAGGTTGAAAAAATGGGAGAGGAATCATTACTATTTAATTCCTGAGATTGAGTCAAAAATAAAGTGAAAATAATCTGTAAGGCTGACCAAAAAAAAATTTGCTAGGAATCCCATAGCAAAAATGACTAACACAACTTTTGGAACAAAACTTAATGTCATTTCTTGTATCGATGTTGCGGCTTGTATTATACCAATTATTAAACCAATCGCTAAAGCAGCACCTAAAAAAGGGCCACTTGAAATTAAAACTTGGTAAAACGCTAATCTCACCATCTCAATATTTTCATCAAATCCCATTATCTAACTCCATTATAATTTTATGAGAAGGTTCCAACCAGTGAACCCACAGTCATCGACCATCCATCAACCAGGACAAAAAGTAACAGCTTAAAAGGAAGAGCTATTAACATTGGTGATAACATCATCATACCAAGAGACATCAAAATTGAGGCAATAACCATGTCAATCACTAAAAAAGGTAGAAATAAAAGAAAGCCTATTTGAAAAGCAGTTTTAAGTTCGCTTGTAATATATGCTGGTAACACAATGTAGAAAGGTATTTGAGAGTTATCAATAAAATCCCCCTCATCAGCCATATTTGCAAACATTAAAAGGTCATTTTTTCTGGTATTNCTNATCATNAAGTTTTTTAACTCACCNCCACCTGTTTCAATTGCTTCATTTAANTTCATTTNACCNGCATTATATGGNTCTGAAACAGTAGAATAAATNTTNTTAAAGGTTGGNGCCATTATAAAAAANGTAAGNAAAAGNGAGATAGCTACTAATATCTGATTTGGNGGTGTTTGCTGAGTACCNANAGCTTGCCTNANAATAGACATAACAATAATAACACGNGTAAAGGCTGTCATNCCNANAANNAGNGAAGGNAGAATNGTTANAGCNGTCATTAANGCNAAAATTTTCAGNGATAATGAATANGTTTTTGTACCATTNGCTGANTCAGANATNGTAAGTGCTTCTANACCATCNGGAATTACNTGACNNTGAGCAAATANTGGNAGNANAANTAAAANAAAAANAATACTAAGATTTNTCANTGGATAACCTTTTTTCNATTACTTTTTCAAGATTGTTNGTTNTAAATTCATTTGNTTTTTTTACNTCAGTTAGNANTGCACCNGAATTTTTTCCTGANATAAATAAATAATCTTTATTATCTAANCTTAATATCAAAGCTCTATCNCCNTGNCCNAGAAGAGTAACATCTGAAACCTTCATNCTNCTTTTTGAATTNATTTTTTGAGAGATAAGGTGTCTATTTTTTTTAATAAAATAAAANCCNANAAATAGTANACNTAGAAAACCTAAAACNAGTAGATAACTNANTAAACTTGGACCTGTATAAGTTGGCATAATATTCTCCATCATGTAATAGATCACAGATGCAAGATAAGTGCCGAGTATATATTAGGGTNTGTAAGTTATTGAAATAACTGATAAAAAAAAACATCTTGTGAAGAAAAGTCAAATTAATGACTTACAAGTTTTGAACCAACTCTTCTGGAGCAACCACTTCAGTGAACCTAATACCAAATTTTTCTCCTACCATAACAACTTCACCTTTAGCTATTTTAGTTCCATTGGCCAGGATATCTAATGGATCACCTGCTAGTCTGTCTAACTCAACAACTGACCCTTCATTTAATCTCAATAGATCTTTTATTGCAATTTCTGTGTTTCCAACCTCAACAGTTAATTTAACTTCAATATTTTCCAATACTCTAAGATTATTTACTGCTGCAGAGTTAGGCTCAACTGCTTCTGTGGGTTTTGTCTCAGTTTTTTTATCTTCAGTTTGCGGATCCTCAGTTTTAACTTGACCTTCTTCAGGGTTTGTTTTGGGATCTTCTACTTTTTTTTCATTTTGAGCTGTTTCTGCATTCATTTTTTTTCTCCTTAGTTTAATCTTTTTATAAGTTTTACGCTTGCATTACCNTTTAATTCTCCCATCTCAGCACTAAAATATTTTTTATTTTCAACGTAAAAATCAACGGTTTCATCTAGATTTATACTTAATGTGTCTCCAGATTTCATTCTTAGCAATTTCGACATAGCGACTTGTGGTTCTGATAAATTAGTTTTGACATGTAAAGGAATTTCGAGAACAGCTTTCTCAAGTTTATCTCTCCAAGTCATATTAGATTCATTCACTTCAGATTGGACTCTTGATCTCAGAAGTGAGGAAACGGGTTTTAGAGTTTGAAGTGGGTACACTACATCAAATGACATAGAGTCAACATCTGGTAATTGCATCACAAATGAGCATACAATTACTAAGTCTGTTGATTCTATAAATGCCGCAAATTGTGGGTTTTGTTCTCTACTATGAAATTTTATACTTATNGGTGTTAAATCTTTCCAGCATTGTTCAAGAACTTCACTAATTCCATTATTAATTACTTCAATTATTTTTTCTTCAGTAGACGTGAACTCAGTTCGTTGGTTTTCAATAACTTCAAGTTTTCCACCAAATCTACTGTTAGTGCATAAACCCACAAAGGTTGGAGGGACAACTGTGAGCATTGAGCCTCTTAACTCTTCAATTCTGCTGTTTGTTAAGCTCATAAAAGCATCTAAACCTGAACTATATTCTTCAAATGTTTTAACCTCGGGTGGGAAAGAACTTATTCTAGGTTGAACTCTTAAAAGTGGAAGAAATACACTTCTTACAGTTCTTGCAAATCTTTCGTTTATTAGCCTTAACGCGTAATAATCCCCGAGAAGAGTTAAATCGTCGGAGCCAAAATTAAATTTCTTATATTCTATATCTTTGGAATCGTCTAATGAAGTTGATGCACCAAGATCACCAGATTTTAGTCCATCCATAAGCGCATTTACTTCTTCGCTAGATAATTTTCTTGATGGTTCGCTCATAATATTCCTATTGTATTACAAATGAAGTGAAATGTACATTTTCTATTCCGCCAAAACCTTCAACCTTCATTAACATGTTGTTAATACTATTTTTAATTGCATCAGCTAAGTTTTCTTTTCCTTCTCTACCAGCAATATCCTCTGAAGTGAACTCAGACATTGTTGTCAGAATTTCGGATCTTAAAGCTAATTGATGACTCTCAACATTAGCCATTACTTGCTCATCATATTGGGTGGAAACACCTAGAGAAATTTGAAGAAACTTTTTTGAACCTTTCAAATTTGCTGTAAAATTACCTGGAAATTCATAATATGTTGTCGTGAATATTTCTTGTTCAGGTGTAATCTTAGGCATTTTCTTAGGACCGGTTGGACAATTTCCTTCTTCATCTTTTTCTTCCTCTGAACATTCGTTGGCTGCAGCGTTATCATCTTCACCCTCTCCAGATTCTTCATCTTTTTTTTCCGGGTTCTCTTTTTTTTCAATTATTTGAGATATCTCTGAGGATGGGTCTGTATCTTCTCCTCCACCCATCAGAATTCCTACACCTATACCAACCCCNAGAAGGACNATTCCNCCNACTATCATTAAAATTAGTTTTATTGGGGACTTTTTCCCTTCTTCTTGATTATTATCTTCAGCCATAATTTCTCCTTATTAGATTATATTAATTATGCATTAACATCAATGTTATGGTTTGAGTTATTTATTGTATTAATTGGTGATTTTTCTTTTTTATTATTAACTAAAGTTTTATGATTATGCTCATCTCTATTTTTTTTTTGGTGATTGAAGTTTTGGTTATTATGCTTGTTTTGTGAAAGATAATTTCCCTTTCCCTCATTTAAAAAATCACTTATTTTGCTAAGATTTTCATTGAGTAAATTAGCTGTTTCAATACTTTCAGTAGTTAAATCAATTTTTGTTATTTCCTTCTCAACCATTATTTCAAGTCTAACTTTTCCTAGATTCTTTGGTTTAACATCGAGTTCAATTTTATTGATATCATTCTTCAATGATTCTTTTATAATTGAAGAGAATTTTTGCTCCCAATTATTCTCCATAAAATTTAATATTTTATGTTCACTTGAGTTGCTAGCAGTTTGTTTGGGAACTTTAATTTTATCTATTTTTTCATTTATGTTTCTATTGTTTACATTTTCAACATTTTTTTTGGGACTAATGTTTGTTGAAATATTTGTCTGTATAGATATTTTTTTATCATTGTTCGTTGTACTTATTTCAGAATTTGAGATTGAGATGTTTTTAAAGACTTGCTTATTTTTTTTTTTTTGTTTTTTCTCAATCAAGTTACTACTAATAGTTTTTGACTGAACACTAGTAACGTTTTTATATTCATTTTTTATTTCTTTACCTTTAACTTCTGGAATCTTTTTCATTATTTGAAAGTCATTAACCTCAGTTTTTTCCTTACCTAAATGCTTATTTTCAATTTTTGATACTTTGACATTGACCTGAAAATTATGCTCTTTTGAGAACTCATCATCTAATTTATTAGACGATAATTTATTAAACGATAATTTATTTAACGGATCTATATTGGCTACATTTTTAGAACTGTCGGATTTCTTAAAGGTTTTGGGTGGAAATTCAGTAATTTTATCAATCTGATTAATATCTTCTTCTTCAATAACACCTATTTCTTTATAAAATGTTTGTGCAAGATATTTTGCAGCCTCTATTTCTAGGTCACTTACTTCAGAGTTTTCAAGAACTAGATCATTATCGATATGGTCTTTTGGTTTAATAATATTTGAATCTATTTTAGTATCCAAATTTGATAAATCATTATTGGAATGTAATATTGAAAAAAGCTCTGCAAATAACTCATCAGTATTCTTTTTCGAGGAAGATAAAGATAATCCATTATCTTGATTCATAAATATATTTTTATTAATAGAAACCATAACTAGCAGTTAAAGTGCAATTATAGTGCCACTAAGACTAAATTGGAGAAATTTTGTTTCGAAAAATTTCTTTTTTGTTTTCAAGAGCTTCAATTTCAATTTTTTCAATTTTTCTTTTTTTAGAAATAATTTTTTCTCGTTGTTTTTCTATTTTATTGATTTGCTCTAAATTACTGTTTATCTCATTGTTTAAGTGTCTATATCGATTTTTAGAAACTTCAAGTTTTTTTATTAGTTCTTCATTAAAATAAGAAATTTGTCTCAACTGAACTCCAGAAATTTCTTCACTTGAAGGTTGGCTACTTTTAAGAGTTTTCTCAAGGTAGTCTTTGATATCCTCGAGTTTCCCTTTTTCGCTATTTAGATTATTTAGGTTATTTACTAATTTACTCTTATTTATTTTTTTTATTTTAACTAAAATATCGTATTTTTTTTTTTTCATTTGCGTATTATTTTATCTAATTTTTTGATGCAATCAGAAAAATCAGACTTAGTTTTATAGTCTTGTTTTATCAACTCGCAAATTTTAGGCCAACTTTCCATTGCCATATCTATCTCCTCATTTTGTCCTTTTGAATAACCACCCATTAAGACAAGATCCTTATTTTCTTGATATATCGAGTACATTCTTTTGACAAATTCTGCTTTATCCTTTTGATCATTTGTGACTATAGAGTTCATAACTCTACTTAACGAAAAGTTTATATCGATAGCAGGGAAGATACCTAATTGAGCCAACTCCCTTGATAATATTATATGACCATCTAAAATTGCTCTAGCTGTGTCGACAACTGGATCATTAGTATCGTCAGAATCTGCTAAAATCGTATAAAAACTGGTTATAGATCCTTCATTTTTTCCTCCAGAACCAGTTCTCTCAATTAAATTGGGAATCATTGAAATTACTGATGGTGGGTATCCCTTAGATGTAGGTTGTTCTCCTAAAGCTAAACCTACTTCTCTTTTTGCATGTGCTACTCTAGTCAATGAGTCCATGATTAGTAAAACATTTTTACCCTTTGCTCTAAAATATTCAGCTATTGCAGTTGCTCGTTCAGCACCTTTTATTCTTAATAATGGAGATTGATCAGCTGGAACTGCAACGATTGTTGTCCTTTTTTTTGTTTCATCATTTAATATCTCAGAAATAAAGTTACCTAATTCTCTTCCTCTTTCACCAATCAAACCAACAACGACAACATCCGCCTCAGTAAATTTAGTCATCATTCCTAGCAAAATTGACTTCCCAACCCCAGAACCTGCAATAATCCCGAGTCTTTGACCTTTTCCAACTGTAAAAAGACTATTGATTGCTCTTATACCTACATCTAGTTTGTCGACGATTGGTTTTCTATCCATGGGATTTATAGGTTTGCCATTAATTGGCCAAATTTCATTTAGAAAGAGTTCATCTTCACTATTATCTATTGGGTTTCCAAATGCATCCACAACTCTTCCAAGAATATCATCACCAACATTGATATTAGTCGATGCATTTATTACATTTATCGATGAACCTAAAACTATGTTGGCATTTTGACCATGAACAGCTATTACATTTTTATTTTCCTTAAAACCAATTATCTCACCAGTTACCGAAGTTTTATCATTACATTCTATTTCACAAATTGTACCAATAGGTGAGGGGAATGAGTCGCATTCTACAATACGACCATCAAATTTTGTAGTTCGACTCCTGTAAAAGCAATTATTCACAACAGTGTGTTTATTTATATTTTCAATTATTTGATTTAATATTACCATTTGGTGGTTCCTTTGATTGCAAATTTTCAGGAGGAGTTTTATCTTTATTTTTAACATTTTTTACTGCTGGTTCTAAATTTATTGACTTAGAATATTTTACTTTCTTATCAACTATTTCTCTCACTTCTATCGAACCAGCTTTTATTATAATATCGCCCCTATTTAACGAAGTATCTTGAGAGAGGTTAAAGGGTAATTCTAGCTTTTTATCATTTAAATATTTAGTTACAGCATTGTGATCTTTTTCATTTAAAAAAACATCTATTTTTTCTATTGATGAATTAATGGAATCAATAATTGAAAGAATTTTATTTTTAAAAAATTCAGAATTTTTGTCGATTTCATATCCTAAAATTTCATTTATTGATTTTTTCAATAACTCAACTATTGATGAATTGAGTTTTTCTGAAAATTCTGGTGTTTTAAGGAATAAATTATCCGCAATATTTTTCAAAGAGACTGCAAGTTCATGGTCTCCTTTCTGAAGTTCTTCTTTAGTCTTCTTAATTCCTAGCTGCATTCCCTTATCGTAATATTCTTTAGCTAANTTATTAGCCATNACTTTCGCTTCAGTCTCAGTATATTTTTTTTCTAATTCCTTATTTTGTTNGTTATCTTCTTTNTTTTGTTCNTCTATTTCTNNTGACTCAGNTTTTGTTTCGNTGAGNCCNTCTTTTTCCTCAAGCTCNCCTTTNTTACCTTCACCNACACTCTTAGATTTAGCNAAAGATGCTAGGTCAATCTTTTTATAAAGTTTAGTAATGTTTGATGATATTTCNGATTCTTTCTGAAAATCNGAATTCTGTTTACTTAAAAGNCTTAANATCTCTTCCGTTTTGAGTGCNTCNGATTTTTGATTTCCATCATCTTTTGTTGAATCANGATTTTCTTTTACTTGCATCATACAAAATCATCCCCGCCTCTTCCAGCAAGTACNATTGTTCCTTCGTCTGACATTGTTCTTGCTACATTNATTANAGCCTTTTGTGCTTCTTGAACCTCTGTAAGCCTAATAGGACCCAANACTTCCATTTCATCCTTAATGTTTGCTGCTGCTCTTTGAGACATACTTGAGAATATTTTATCCTTAAGTGCATCGTCTGTGCCTTTAAGTGCGATAATTAATATTTCCTGATCAACATTTCTAAGTAAAGTTTGCATACTTCTGTCNTCCATAAGTATTAGAGTNTCAAAAGTAAACATACTTTCCTGAATCTCTTTNGCTAAATTTCTATCCTTTTCACCAAGATTTTTCATAACTCTTTGTTCCATATTTTGTTTTGTATAGTTCATTATNGANGCGGCAGCTTTAACACCACCAACTGATGAAGCTCTCAAAGAGGTATTTGTTTTGAATTTTAATTGCATAACTCTCTCAAGTTCAGAGAGNGCATCNGGTTGAACNGTTTCTAAAGTTGCAATTCTGTGAATAATATCTGATTGAACATCTTCNGNAAGCAAAACAAGGACATCAGCTGCCACTCCTGCNTCTAAGTAAGAAATNATTAGTGCCATAATNTGTGGATGTTCATCAGAAATTAACTCAGCCACTGATCTNGCATCCATCCAGTCTAAAATTTCNATGGGTTTATTACTTTCAGTTGGAGTTATTCTACCTAANACAGACTGTGCTTTATTTTCTCCAAGAGCTTTTGTCATTACATTTTTAATATAATTTGAGGATCCCATTCCTAAATCTGTTTGTTGTTTAATAACGGAAAGAAACTCATCAAGCACTTGATTNACAGTATCTTGGTCTAAACCTTGAACATTATACATTTCTTTACCTAGCTGTTGAACTTCTTTAGGCCCAAGNTTNTTNAGAATTTCGGATGCTTCCTCTTCTCCAAGTAGCATCATAAGAATTGCACACTTCTGAGTATTATTNAGTCTTTCGTAAGTTGACTTTTCTTCNTCTTCATTATTTGTTTCTTGAGTCTTTTCTGCCATTTTTTACTCCTTATTTAAACTATANATCCTTTTGCATTAATTGTCTGAATACATTTGATACTTTTCCAGCTTCATCTCCAACTATCATTCTTATCACCGCAACCTTATCATCATAAGTATTNGCTGTNTCAAGCATTTCAGCAGANATGGANGCTTTTTTAGGTTTTAATTTAGCTTTAATATCCTCTAANGATTCGCCTTCTTCNACTTNNACCTCATCNGACTCTTGAGCCTCTAGGTCATCTTCACTTGTTGGGGCACCNGCTCCAGCACCNACCCCAGCAGACGGTACTAAAATTCTATTAAGTAAAGGTTTTAAAGCTCCAAAAGTTATAATGGCTAATATTAAAACTGTTGATAGCTGACCAACTAAANTTTGAAACCATTGCTCTTTATACCATTTTGTTGTTAGGACTTGGATCTCTTCAATAAAATCACCGCTTGTGACAACTATACTATCACCTCTATCGACATTAAAACCTACAGCTTCTTTTACAAGTGAAGATATTTTTTCTTTATCTTCGTCACTTATTGGTTCTGAATTTATACCTTCAGGAGTTTCTACCATTTTATTTTTTACTAAAACAGCAGTTTTGACCTTAATAATTCTTCCAACTTGTCCAACTGTTGTACTAAGTTTTTTACTAACTTCATAGTTTTTAACATTACTTGACGATCTTTGTTTAAATTCAGCATCTTCACCAGTCTCTGGAGCATCAACTTGAAGGTCAGCTGCTAAAGGTGCTTGGTTTGCTACTGCTCCAGGAATACCCCTAGCTGGTCTATCTGTAGATTCGTCAGAACTATTTTGCTCGCTTCTTGTTGATATTGATTCAGGNTCAAAAACCTCCTCGGTAGTTTGATTAGNTGTGAAGTCCATTTCAACATTAACTTGAGCTGTTAANTTTCCAGCGCCTACAATAGGAGAAACTAAAGAAAGAATCCTCTCTCTGTACAACTTTTCAACTTTAATCCTATGAGACAGTTGTTTATCAGTTAAAGCTATATTTGGGTCGTCTTCAGGCTTTGAAAGTAAGGCGCCATATTGATCAACCACAGTAACGTTATCAGATGACATATTAGGAATAGATGAAGATACTATATGTACAATTGATCTGATTTGTTCTCTTGATAAAACTCTTCCATCTGATAATTTAACAAAAACTGAAGCTGTTGGGGGGGCAGTATCTCTAACGAATACCGATTTCTCAGGTATAGCTAAATGGACTCTTGCACCAATAATATTAGAAATTTCATTGATTGAACGAGCTAACTCTATCTCTTGGGTTTGCTTCATTTTCATGAATTCTACTGAACGACTTGTACCCATTGGGATATTTTCAAGAATATCGTAACCTTGTGGAACTGAACTTGGAAGACCCTCAGCAGCTAATTTCATTTTTGCCTCATAATAATCGGGTTTTGGAACTAGAATTTCACCTGTTGTTTGATCAATTGAAACATTAATACCATTATTTCTTAGTACATCTACGACTCTAGATTTCTCNTGTTCTGGTAAAGCTGAAAAAAGAGCAGTTCTTGATGGCTCCCTGAACGAGATGAAAAAAACTAAGCCTAAAAAAATTACAAATAGTGTAATCATTACAGGTATTGACCTTTGCACTGCAGGCTCATTTGAGAATTTTCTTATTTTCTCTAAGGTATTTGAAACATTTCCTACCAAACCTTGACTCGTAACTCCAGATGTGGTGTTTGTTAATTCTGTATTTTTTAATTCTTCAGCCATTTTTTCTCTCTTTATCTATTAAACAGGCATATTAATAATATCTTTATATGCACTCAAAACTTTATTACGTACATTTAGAGTCATTTGGAAACCTAAACTTGCAATTTGTTGTTGTATCATGACTTTTGTTAGATCATTTTCTATTCCTAATTCAAAATTCTTTGTGAGTTCAGCACTTTTAACTTGATTATCTGATACGTCTTGGATTGCTGATTGAATATTTTCTAAAAAGTTTTTATCTTCTTGGTAATTAATTTTTGGTGTTAAAGAAACTACATCCTCCTGAATATCCTTAATCTGATTCTGATTAGTGGGACTACTTATTGTTGTAGGCTTTAAATTTGTAAGTGTAGGCTTCATTATTTTCTCCAAGTTTAAGCTTGTAAAGCACTTTGGTTGTTAATATCGTCTTGAACAGAAGAAATAAAACTACTTTCTTCAGAAACATCTATCATTATATCCTTTTCTCTAATAACTTTATCATCACAAAGTACTATCGCTCTTTGAAGAACATTTTCAAGTTCTCTAACATTACCAGGCCAAATATAATTTTTAATTATATTCTGTGCAGATTTATCAATGTAAGGAAGATTGCTTTTTTCAGAATGCCTTTTTAGAAGTGCAACACTGATTGGAATNATATCATCTTTTCTTTCTGATAAATTTAGTGTTCCAATGGGAAAAACATTTAGCCNGTAATATAAATCTTCCCTAAATTTTTTCTCTTTCACTTCATTCATCATATTCCTGTTTGTAGTTGCAATTACTCTAACGTCTACATCTATATCTCTTTGACCTCCAATTGGAGTTACTTTTTTTTCTTGAAGAACTCTTAATAACTTTGCTTGGAGTGATAAAGGCATTTCAGAAATTTCATCAAGAAGTAAAGTTCCTGTATCTGCAGCCCTAAAAATTCCTTTATTTGCTGAAGATGCTCCAGTAAAAGCTCCTTTTTCATGCCCAAATAACATTGCTTCAAGCATATTTTCTGGAATTGCAGCACAGTTTACTGCTATGAAAGGATTTTTAGCACGTTCAGATTTTTGATGAATGTAGTTTGAGATTACCTCTTTTCCAGTTCCAGTTGGCCCATGGATGAAAACAGTAACATCGGTACTTGCAACCTTTTCAGCAATTTTAATCAAAGAAACTGTTTTAGAATCTGAGAAACTATACTTTTTTGTTGAAATTTCCTGGAAAATGATCTCTTTGATCACTTCATCCATATCTTTAAATCTTATATTTACAAACGAGCCACCCATATCGCTATCCATGGCGTAGTTTTCAGTTGTGCAAGAATGTAAAATGATTATTTTTGTACTACCAATATTTCTAGCTATTTTTAATAAGGATGATTTTCCTTTAACACTTTCTTCAAATCTTTTATCACAAATCAAAACTGATTTAGGAGAATTTATTTGACCTAACTCATCACTTCCTAAAATTTTAACATCTAAATTTTTAGATGAAAAGAATTCGTTTAATTCGTTTATATTGTCAAATGATTCTTTAACTATTAATATATTCTCCATATTACAATTTCCTATAATTGTTCACAAATTCGTAGAAGCAAGAATGTTGCCAACTCAATTTTATTTAAAGTATTTTTTTTTTAAGTGAATAAAATCAATATCTTAGGTAATTAATTTTATTTCTTTTAAAAATTGGATTTGATTATTGTCATTTTTCTGACATTATTTTAGTAAAAGTTGTTTTCAAATGTCAAAAATCATCAAAGGAAGTTGCGAGGCAACACAAAGTCTTAAAAAATTGGTAGATATGGTTTCTAATTCTAATTCAACTGTTCTACTACGAGGAGAGACTGGGTGTGGTAAAGATATTGTTGCCAGAGCAATACATGAATCATCAAAAAGAAAAGGAAAATTGGTTAATGTAAATTGTGCAGCAATACCGTCAGAATTATTAGAATCTGAACTGTTTGGTCATGAAAAAGGTTCTTTTACTGGTGCAGATTCAAAAAGAGAGGGAAGATTTGAAATTTCAAATCAAGGAACTTTATTTTTGGATGAAATTGGTGATATGCCTATGTCTCTTCAAGCAAAACTATTAAGAGCAATCGAAACTAGAACAATTCAAAGAGTTGGTGGAAAGGATGAAATAGAATTAGACTTGCGGTTAATTTGTGCTACTCATCAAAATATTGAGAAAAAGATTGATGAAGGTTCATTTAGAGCAGATCTTTTCTACAGAATTAATGTTTTTCCAATAGAAATACCAACCTTATCGGAGAGAAAAAATGACATACCCGAGCTTCTTGATCATATTTTGTCAGAAATAAAGGAATCTGGGTCAAAAATACCAACTTTTGATGAATCTTCTTTATCAGCTCTGAAGGAATACATTTGGCCTGGCAACATAAGAGAATTAAGAAATGTGATTGAAAGGGCAAGTATTATTTTCCCAAACAAGTTAATATCTGCAAAAAACATTAGGGAAAATCTTCTTAGAGTCAATATTCCTGACAGTGTTGAAGAAAAAGATACGCTGTGGGAAATGACCTCAAGTTTAACAGAAGTTGATCAGCATTCAAAAGAAGATGAAAAAAATATAATATCAGTACCTCATCCAAGTCACTATAAAAAATGGTTTGATGTATTGGATAAAATTGATCTGAGAAGACATTTAAGCGAAGTGGAATTAATATTGATAGAAAGTTCTCTCAAAAAAACAAATGGTTCAGTAACTGAAGCAGCAAAATCCTTGAAAATTAATAGAACAACTTTGATTGAAAAAATGAAGAAATATTCAATACCTAAGGTTGGCTTAGACTAGTATCCGAGATGCTTTATTCCTTTTTTTTTGGCAATGCTAATTTGTTTTTGCCTTTCTTTATATTTTCTTTTTTGTTTATCACTTTTTAGGTTAAAACATTTTGGGCAAGAAACTCCTTCAACATATAATTTAGATAACATTTCTTTTTTCGTTAAAGGGTATCTGCATGCGTAACACTGATCGTATTTACCTTTTTCTAACTCTTTATTTACTGATACTCTGTCATCAAAAACAAAACAGTCGCCCTCCCAAAGTTTTTTCGAATTCTTAGTTTTCTCAAGATAATTTATAATACCGCCTTCTAATTGAAAGACATCTTTAAAGCCAGATTTCATTACGTAGTTAGTTGCTTTCTCACATCTAATTCCACCTGTACAAAACATTGCAATTTTTTTATTTTTAAACTTTTTTTTATTTTTATCAAACCAAGCTGGAAANTCTNTAAAATTATTACTGTTNACTTTTATTGAACTAGAAAATGAACCTATGCTACTTTCATAGTGATTTCTTGTATCAATCATTATTACATTTTGGCAGTTAATTATTTCTTCCCACTCTTTAGGAGATAAATACTGACCTGAAACTGTGAGAGGTTGAATAGATTTTTTACCTATNGTAACGATTTCTTTTTTTATTTTAATTTTTAGTCTTAAAAAAGCGTGGGAGTGATGGGACTGTAATTTAAATTTAAATTTATCATTAAAAACTGAGTTTATTAAACTTATAGTTTTTCTTAAATCTTTAGTTTTGACTGAAAAGGATCCATTTACTCCTTCATTACCAATTAAAAACGAACCTTTTATGTCTAAATTTATTAATTGATTTTTTAACTTTATTTTTATTTCATCAATNTTATTAAGTTTTAAAAATTTATAAAAATTTGATACTATATATTCTTGATGCATGATATTTTCTTNCAAAATCTTCTTAAAGCAATTGTAGCTATTGATCCAATATCTTTAATNCCTATATTNACAGCNATTACAGCAACTATTAGCNTAAGAGAAACNATAAAGTTATCTGTTATTGTTTTTATAATTNGTTCNNTTTTATTAACATTTTTTTGTATTTATGGAAATAATTTTCTTGTTTATATGGGNGTGTCTTTGGGATCTTTTCAGATNGTTGGAGGTCTTTTTTTATTAATTATTTCNTATGAGATGGTACTAGAGAAGAGNGTTAAAAGAAAAAAAAATCTTACNACAAATTTATCTGATGAGTATTCTNTTGATAGTATTGCAGTTTTTCCTATNTCAATCCCCTTAATAGCAGGCCCNTCGGCAATAACTTTATCAGTACTAATATCAAAAAATTTTGATTATACCTTAGNGANCTTTTATTTTAATATTTCACCGATAATCTTGACANTATTAGTAACATCAATAATNATCTTTTTGTCAAAAGTTATTGGNAATTTTTTTAATATGACAATATTNAATATTATACAAAGAATTTTTGGATTNATATTAGGAGCGTTNGCAATTCAGTTTGTTATCAACGGANTNAAGTTAGANTTATGATAAAATCNCCATGTGTTGAAAAATGTCAAGTTAACCCNGATACAAATTTNTGNNAAGGCTGNNTTAGAACTNTTGANGAAATTGGAGGATGGTCCAACTTTACTGATAACCAAAAAATCNATGTTCTTAAACTNATNAAAAAAAGAAAAGATGNTTANAAGTTTATTATTTTTNATTTCTTTNGTTNTANTTTCTCAANNAACCTTTTCTAATNANANNTGGCAAGGAATGTGGATTGCNACTGATGAGTGGCAATCTGAGTATAATGTAATAATTAAANAAGACGGAGTTGCTATTTCTGAATANGGAAATGGTGAGNAGGGTANATGGAAAATAAAAGATGGAAANCTNGAAATTACTTGGGAATCTGGAAGTACNGACTACTGGTTTAATGGAGTTATGGGGTNTCAANGATTATTCAAANATAAAAATAAAANTTANACATCNGGAATNAGAAGAAANTTACTTGATAATCCTTAANACNGGTTTTTTTAAATGGTCAATGATANTCAAAAGAGAGCTAGATACNGCTAAAGTNNTGTTTTGATAAGTTAANACATAGGTATTTTTTTTCTTTATNTTCTTTATTTGGAANGAAGAACCTTGTTTAANTGACCTATGAATNGAGAATATAGCGCACTCNTTATNATAGCTNATTGAATAATCTTTCCATTCGCCAATTGANATTTTNNTTGAATATAATTCCATTATTGTGTGTATCTCTCTTTTTTGGAAACCTANAAANCGTTTATTTTTTAAATTATTCATAAATATAAAAATTGAAATTTAAATTTGATAGAATATAAGTATTTATAAATTATATGATATTTGTATNAAAAAAAATAGGTTAAAATGACTGACGAATTTATTAGAGAAGTAGACGAGGACATAAAAGAGGAGAAAAGAATTAAACTTTGGAAAAAGTTTTTTCCTTATATTGCTAGCATTTCCCTTGGTATAGTCTTATTTACATCAGGCTTTGTATTCTGGGATGGTTACTCAAACAACCAGAGGCAAAAACTTGGGGATGACTTCACTGCTGCGGTAGTTTTGGCTAGTGAAGAGGATTTAGATGCTTCTTTATTAGCATTAGATAGAATTGTTGATAAAGGTTCCGACGGTTACGTTACAATGGCAAAAATGAAAAAAGCTTCAATATTAATTGAACAAGGAAAACTAGCTGAAGGATTGAAGATATATAAAGATTTAGAAAAAAATGCAGTCGATCAATCATTTAGAGATATAGCNACGATATTATTTGTTCTGAATTCATTAAACAATGAATCAAAAGATGATTTACTAAAAAAAATAACGCCACTTGAGAACAGTGAAATTTGGAAATCATCTGCACTTGAATTAAAAGGCTATATCTATCTTAGGAATAACGAGATAGATAAAGCAATTGAAGCTTTTGAGACCATTTCAAAACTTCCATCAAAGCCTGGAGACTTAAGTCAAAGAGCTAAAAATTTAATTAACCTTTTGAAGGAAAAATAAATTGATTTTTAAAAATGCAATTTTTAGCATTTTAATGTTTGTTCTAATAGGATGCTCATTCAATGAAATTGCTTCTTTATTTGAGGAAAAGGAGGTTAAACTTCCGGGAAAAAGAGAAAATGTCTTTGATTTTAAAGACAATATCATTGTAAAAGCTAATAAGAAAATTCTTGTTGATAAGCCCCAGCCCATTGATTCGTGGAATCAGCAGTTTCAGAATCCAAGAAATCACCTTTCCCATTTTAAAAGTAAACCAGTATTAAAGCTCAAAAGAAAAATTTCACTAGGAAATATTCTATTTGAAAAAATTAACCTTATTGTTCAACCCGTAAATTTAGGCGAGAATATTTTTTATGTAGATAAAGACTTTAATATAATATCTAGGAATCATATGACCGGTAAATTAAATTGGAAAACAAATCTAGAGAGAGAAAAAAAAGAAAAGATACTATTTTTAGGCGGCATGAGTTTAGTCGGTAACTCTCTAGTTGTGACGTCGGGTCTAGGGAATATTTATTTAATTGATTCTAATACTGGAAAAAAAGAGTGGAAGAAGAACTTTTTGGTTCAGTTCTCACGCCCTGCACTAATTTTTAAAAATAAAGTTTTTGCTGTTTCAGACGATAATCAAACATTTTGCTTNAACCTTAAGAATGGAGAAATTATCTGGAACCATATTGGGAATCTTGAGGAAGTATCAATCATCGGAGGTTCTAAACCTGCAGCAATTGATAACACAGTAGTTTTATCTTATTCATCAGGTGAAATCTATGCTCTGGACGAAAATGATGGATCATTAATTTGGTTTGATAATGTTGGTTCAAGTAATTACTTTTCAAGATCTGCTCTAAACGATATTCAGTCGCCATTATCAATTGTTAATAATAAGGTTTATAGCCCAACTTTTTCAGATAAGCTTCTTGTATATGACCTTAATGACGGATCAAAGATTTGGGAGTTAAAGATTTCTTCAATTAATCAGGTAATCATTTCTGGAGAGGCCTTGTATATCATAGATACTCTAGGAAAACTTCTTTGTTTAGATAGCAAAACCGGTAAATTGTTATGGTCAGTACAATTAAAAACAAACGATGATGGCGAGGAAATTAGATGGTATGGTCCACTTTTAACATCTAATAAGCTATTGGTTGCAAACTCATTTGGAACAATATTATCATTATCACCATTTACAGGTAAAACATTAAGCAAATTGAATTTTGATGAGGGGTTTATTCTAAGTCCTTTTCAGATAAAAAATGAAGTTTTTTTAATAACAAAGAAAGGTACAATTTTTATTTTAGGTTGAAATGTCGAATAAAGTAATAATAATTGGAAAGCCTAATGTTGGTAAATCGTCAATATTTAATGGAATTGTTAATAAAAAAATGGCTTTAGTAGACAACTATCCTGGTCTCACAAGAGATATAAGAAAAAAAAAAATTACGCTGTGGGATAAGGAATTAGAGTTAATCGACTCACCCGGTTTAGTTTTGTCTAAAAATGAATTTGAAAAAAAAATTAATAATTCAACTCTTACAAATGCAAAGTCATCATATTTAATTTTGCTTGTATTTGATTCAAAAGATGACCTAACATCAGAGGACCACAACATAATCAATCTTACTAGAAAACTAAATAAAAAAACTTTAATAGTTCTTAATAAATGTGATNTAAAAAATCATAAAACACATGATTTACAGGGTTTTGGGAAAANATTTTTTATATCAGCTACNCACAANTCTGGNTTAGATGATTTAAANTGGGAAATTTATAANCTTCTCCAAAANAATAATAATACTAATTNNGNAGATGAGAGTATTTCAGTTGCAATTGTAGGTAAAATTAATACAGGTAAATCNACAATTTTTAATTTACTTAGTAAAAANNCTATNTCTCAAACAAGTGAGATCCCATTTATGACTAGAGACTCTGTNGAGTCAGATATNGATATTAAAAACATTAAATTTAAAGCCTACGACACAGCTGGTTTTTCNAAGGGTANNGAAAGTCGNTCAAAAGTTAATCAAATTTCNATTGAACAAACATTAAAAAAAATNCGTCTATCTCAAGTAGTTATTATTGTCTTAGATATAAATAATTACTTTGAGAAAATTAATTCAAAAATTATTGACCATGTTTTNAAAGAAAATAGATGTATTTTAATTTTAGTAAATAAAATTGATACANANTNATCTNTNAAAAAGANTGAAATAATTGANCANATTTANTATCTTACNCCTCAAATTAAAGGTATTCCAATTTGCTTTGTATCNGCAACTAAAAATTNAGGTTTTCAAACCTTTAATAAATCATTANTNGATCAACTNAAATCNTGGAAAAATAGAATTCCAACAAGTAATTTAAATACATGGTTNAGTACGGTTGTTAATAAAACACCACATCCAATGTATAATGGAAATNTAGTTAAATTTAAATTTATAACACAGGTNAGTATTGCACCACCTAAATTCTTTATNTTTACAAACCATCCTAAATTTATTAGNAATTCNTANAAACGATTTCTGACAAATAATTTAAAAAATTATTTCAATCTNACTGGNATGCCNACAAAGATAATNTTTAAAAAATCATCTAATCCATATGAAAAAAAATAAATATTTAATTTTNTTAATTTTATTCCCATTTTATATATNTGCGAATGATATTCAGATNGATGTNATTATAGAAAANTGTAAATCTTGTCATGGTCAGAATTACGAAGGAAACAANTATATAAAATCNNTAAAAAGACTTGAAAAAGANGAGTTTATNTCACNAATGAATGNGTATNTATNNAGTAATGATAATCATGTTATGACAAGAATATCAAAGGTACTGAATAANAAAGATATTATGAAAATNGCTGAAAAGATTTATGAAAAAGTTNAATAACTATAGAAGAAGTTTTTTAAAAAGNTCTGGNTANCTNCTNAGNACNNTNCTTTTTAGNAGTCTCTTTAAAATCAATNNTTCAGTNGCAAAAACTAAACTNAAACCAANAATTNTTATCNTAGGATTNGGTATTGGTGGGGCAACATGCNTNAGTTACCTTTTAAAATTTTCAAAAAATTTTGATATAATNGTAATTGAGAAGAATGAAAAAATACAAACTTGNCCTATGTCAAACCTAGTTATTGCTGANATNATTCCATATAGTTACATAAGTCATGATTATGATTTAAAGAANTTAAAAAATATAAAATTNTTNAAAAGNTCAGTTAAAAANATTNATACTTTNAAAAANAATCTTGAAACCGAAGATAGNTNAAAAATTAATTATGATTATTTAATTNTATCNCCNGGTATTANTTTTANGAATGATATAGTTGGNTATAANTCTGAAGACAGTAATATANTCCCACATTGTTGGAANGGTACNAAGGATATATTTAAATTTAAAAAAGGATTAAACGATCTGGGGAAAAAAAGCACTATAATAATTTCTGCCCCTGACTATCCTTATAGATGTCCTCCTGCGCCTTACGAAAGAGCAAGCTTATTAGCAAATTTTTTATATAGAAAGAAAAAAAAATTTAAGATAATTATACTGGACTCAAAAGATTCATTTACCAAAAAAGAGATCTTTTTGAATGAATGGCAAAACTACCATAAAGGATCAATAGAATGGGTTTCTAAAAGTAGTGGAGGAAAGGTTGTTTATTTTAATAAAAAGGAAAATTATGTTAAGACTTCAAACGGATCAAAATTTAAAGCTGATTTTATAAATATTATTCCTAATCAAAAGGCGGCAGCAATTATAACAAAATCAGAACTCAATGTAGATAAAGATTGGTGTGATGTAAATCCTATGACTTTTGAGCTCAAGAATTTCAAAGATATATTTGTAATTGGTGATTCTATAGATGCTGGGGATATGCCTAAGTCAGCTTTTTCAGCTAATAGTCAGGCAAAGATTTTAGCTACTAATTTGGTTAACAGAATATATGAAAAAGATTATTTAAATCCAGCATTTTTGAATACTTGCTACAGTTTTTCCTCATCACAAAGAGCCTTTTCAATTACATCTTGGTATAAACTTAATAATAAAAAGACTAAAATTGTATCCTTAGGAAGTAACACGACTAAAGTTGATGCTTTATCCCATCAATATTACGACGAAACACGCCAAGCCTATGGCTGGTATGAAAATTTAGTAAAGACAATATATGGATAAAATAGTTATAATTTTTCCATAATTTTTTTAATTATCGTATCTAAATCTTTGTTTTTGAAAAAATTTTGTCCTTTTAATAAACTAGTAATTCCTATATTTAATTGCTCTGCTTCAATTAATATACTCTCTAAACCAATTTTTTTTTTTTCATCATTTAATATATTAACTAGAGAGCATAAACAACTTTTGCTTAAACCAAGAGCGTGATGGTATGCCTTACCTTTTTCAATTTTCTTATTAGTTAGAAAAATAATTTTAGTTTTTTTCTTTCCTCCCATTATTGAGTTTAATTCCTTAATAATTCTCCAATAGCAACTAAAGTTTATTTCCATGAGATCATTCCAATCTCTGTGTGATAAGTCTGTAATAGATTTAAGCCCATTAAACTTTCCTATTAAGTTTATCATTACATCAATGTGATCGAAGTGAGATGATACAGTTTTAAAAAGTTCTAGATAAAACTTTTCAGATAAAACATCTGAGCAAAATGATATTATATTATCATTCTTAGATGAGGTTGATTGATATAATTCATTTACTTTCTCATAAGTTTTACCGTGGATAATTAATCTTGCTCCAGTATTTGCTAGAGTATTTGTTAAATATTGACCTATGAAACCTGTCGCACCAAAAATTATAATATTTTTGTGATCGAGACCTTCCATTATTTTTATTTACTTTCAATTAGGAGTGATAATTGAGATGAAAATACACCTGATTTTTGATCAACTAACTCCACTGGATAGTCACCGCTAAAATAATGATCTGTATATTCAGGTTTTTTTGAGTTTCTACCATTTTTATGCCCTAAAGCTTTGTATACTCCATCCAAAGAAATAAATTTTAGAGTATCAACTCCTATATAATCTCTGATCTCTTCCAATGAATATTTAGATGCTAATAACTCGTCTTTATCTGGTGTATCAATCCCGTAAAAACAAGGAAACATTACAGGTGGACTAGCTATCCTCATATGAACTTTTTTTACTCCACAGTTTTTTAACATCTCAACAATTTTTACTGATGTTGTCCCACGAACTATTGAATCATCAATCAATGCTATATTTTTATTTTTTAAAGAATTTAGATTTGGATTATGTTTTAACTTAACCGATAAATTTCTAATTGTGTTACTTTCTTGAATAAAGGTTCTGCCAGTATAATGGTTTCTTATAATTCCCAAGTCAAAATTTCTCCCAATTTTTTCTGCATACCCAAGCGCAGAAGCATTTCCGGAATCTGGTATAGGTATAACAACATCAATTTTTTCTCGATCATCCAAATTCTCGGCAGCTAATTCATGTCCAATCTTCTTCCTTACTTGATAAACATTTCTGCCATCAAGAATACTGTCTGGTCTTGCAAAATATATATATTCGAATAAACAAGGTCTAAGGTAAGATTTGGAAAAAGGCTTGATAGATTCTAATCTATTATTTTTGACAACAATTATTTCTCCGGGTTCAACATCACGAACAAGTTCTGCGCCAATAATATCTAAACCACAGCTTTCTGAGCTAAAAACATATGAGTCATTGAGTTTGCCTATAACTAGGGGGCGGATACCAACAGGATCTCTTACTGCAATTAGACAGTCTTTTGTCATTAATAAAAGAGAATATGCACCTTTAATAGAATGTAAAGAATAGATTAGTCTATCTATAAGGTCACCTCTTGATCTTGAAATTAGGTGGAGAATAACTTCGGTATCTGATGTGGACTGAAATATTGCTCCATCTTTTATAAATTCTTCTCTTAAAAAATTAGTATTAGTTAAATTTCCATTATGGGCTATTGCTATACCACCAATATTAAGTTCAGAAAATAACGGCTGCACATTCTTAAGGGCTGACTCACCAGTTGTTCCATACCTGTTATGTCCAATCGATAAATCACCTTTGAGGTGATTAAATATTTTCTTTTCTGAAAACACCTCGGATACTTGCCCCATACCTCTATGAGCAAAAAAGTTGATACTATCTGTTGTAACGACACCCGTTGAGTCTTGTCCTCTATGTTGAAGTGCGTGTAAACCTAATGCCACTAACTCAGCAGCTTGAGGGTTTCCTGAGATGCCAAAGATCGCACATTCATCCCTTGGTTTTTTATCTGAAAAAATTATTTTCATATCAATCTAAATTATTATTTATTATATTTTCNAAATCCTTTTTATTTTTTTCATTATAAGAATCATCCATATCTTTTTCTCTAAATTTTAATTTNGAATCTATACTTTTTTTAAATAAAAAATTTGATTTTTGCTCAATTTCTTTTCTCAATTTCTTTGAATATTCATTATCGACTTCCATGATATTGAATATTTCTTTATTTGAAATCTTNATAATTGGAACTANCTTTGAGCTTTCTAGAAAAATAGGTTTTGAGCCACTGTAAAAGTAGTCAAAACAAAAATAACAAAAGCAAATTAGTAAATAACCTCTTAATAATCCATAGAAGAATCCTAAGCTTCTATCTAAAAGTCCAGCAAANGAATTTTTTATCAATGAAGANACATTTTTAGTAAGAAATGAAAAAATAATAAGAAGAATGATAAATGAGAAAACATATGAAATTACTGTTGATATTAGAAAATTATCTAGCAGTTGGTTTATTTGATTTGAGGCTATACCTCCATAAAGATACGAGATTCCAATAGAAAAGATCCATCCAGATAGAGATAGAATTTCCAATGAAAANCCGCGTATGAAAGCAAAGAATGCCGAAATAAATATTAATATTATGATTATGAGGTCAAGCATTTATATTTNTAAAGAACTCCTTCTATAAAATTTTTTAAATTTTTATTTTTGGTACTATATATTTTTTTTGCATTTCCATACCATTCTATTTTACCATTTTTTAAGAAAGCAACTTTTTCTCCATATTCATTGACGCTTGTCATATCATGGGTGATAGTTACTGCTGTAATCTTTTTCTTCTCAACAATACTTTTAACTAAAATATTGATCTGATTAGAGATTAAAGGGTCGAGTCCAGTTGTTGGTTCGTCCAATATTAGTATTTCTGGTTCTTTGAGAATTGCTCTAGCTAATCCAATTCTTTTTTGGTCACCAACAGANAGCTCTGCNGGAAANTTTTTNAAGATTTTTTTTGACAAATTAATNTCATTTAGAATTTCTGACAAATTAATATTTTTATTAGTAAACTTTAGATTTTCCTCAATATTTAAACTATCTAATAACGCTGAATTCTGAAATAAAATCCCAAATTTAGAAATATGTTTATTTAAAGAGNTNGATGACATCTTCATAACATCATTTGAATNATCAATTAAAATCTTTCCTTTCTCNAATTCTGATAATCCTGTAATACATCTTGCNAAAACTGACTTTCCTGANCCAGATTCACCAATAATAGANAATGANTCAGACTCATAAATATTNAGATCTAGATCTTTNAGAACTTTTCTTTTTTCAAAATTTTTTGATAATTTTTTNATTTCTATTTTTAANTTTCTCATAACTTAAAAAAGAGCGAAGTAATTATATAATTCATTAATAAAATTAATATCGAAGATGATACAACNGAATATGTNGTAGACTGCCCAACACCTTGAGCTCCTCCTTTAGTATTAAANCCAAAGTANCAACCAATAAATGTTATAATAAAACCAAAAACTGCTGCCTTTACAAGNCCTGAGAATATATCAATGAATTCAACAAAATTATAAGTATTTTGNAGGTATACCGATGGGTTAAAATTAAGTAAATTTACACAAATTAAATATCCTCCNAATACTCCAATAATATCGCCTATCAAAACGAGAAATGGAAGAGACAAAACTCCAGCTATGACCCTTGGTGTTACCAAGTATGAAAAAGGATTTGTTGATAAGGTTTTTAGNGCATCAATTTGCTCAGTTACTCTCATAGTNCCTATTTCAGCTGCNATAGCAGCTCCTGCCCGTCCTGCAACCATTAATCCAGCTAACACAGGAGCAAGCTCTCTAGTAATTGATAATACTACTACGTTAGGGATAGCACTTTCTGCAGAAAACCTNGAGAAACCTGTATATGATTGCAAGGCTAGAACCATACCAGTAAAAATTGCTGTCAGCCCAACAACAGGTAAGGAATTAAAGCCAATTTTAAAAATTTGGTTAAAGAAAAGTCTAAAATAAAATTTATCGGTTAATAAATTTTTAACAAATAGCAGAAAGAAGAACAAAACGTCTCCGATATCGTTAAAGAAATTGAACGCATAATTACCTATTTTGCTAAAAAATTTTTGGAATACTAAAAGATTAAACTTCATGTTTAACCAATATATTGTTTTTTGGCTCTACTACAAATATTTATTAAAATTTCATAAGGTATAGTTTGTGATTTTTTGGAAATTTCTTTTATGTTTATATTCTCCCCAATAAGTTCAACCCAATCCCCGACCTTAATTTGACCAGTATCTAATGTTGAAATATCAATTATTGTATAGTCCATAGATATTGTACCTATAATTGAAAGTCTTTTCTTAAAAAACACTTCGCCTTTGTTACTTAATAGTCTGGGATATCCATCAGCGTATCCAAAACCTAAAATAGCGATTCTTTTTAATTCTGTTGATTTAAAAGTAGAATTATATCCAAAATGATTCAAACATTCTTCAGCTCTAGTAATTTGTAGAACCCTTGCGTATAAATCAAAAGATTGTGCGAAGTCATCTGATGTAACTCCAAAGATATTTCCACCGGAACGTACCATTCCATAATTCATTGATTTATAATTAATTATAGCGTTTGAATTTGAAATGCTGAAAATTGCATTTGGAAAGTTTTTAATAATTTCATCAAACTTTATTTTTTGTTCTTTATTCAATATAGTTTTTTCATCTGAGGCAATAAGATGACTCATTACACATTTAACTTTTATATGATTTTTTTTACAAGTATTTATAATATTTGCCAACTCACTTTGTCGGATTCCAAGCCTGTTTATTCCTGTATCGAAATGTAAAGATATATTAATACAATCATCATTATTTTTTTTGAATTTTACAAGTTTTTCTAACTCTTCTGATGAATTAATTACTGGGATAATATTTTTGTCCAAAACCTCGTCTATATCTTCACAATTAATATTTACCAAACCGTTAAGTAAATATATATCCAAAGTTGGGCATATTTTTCTAAGATATAAAGCTTCTTTTGATATATTTAAAAAAAAGGATTTACAACCTATCTTTATAAGTTTTTTTGCTATATTTTGTAATCCAAGACCATATGCATTTGATTTCAAAACAGCACTTATTTCAGAATTTTTTGAGATACGTTTTTGAATTTTTTTATAATTTTGACCAATCCTATCCAGATTTATTTTAAGTAAACAATTATCATTTATAATAAAGTTGTTTTCGTCCATATTTTTTGACTAAAACGATGTTTCCGCTAAATCAGAAAACTTTGTTATAGAAGGATTAAAATGAAGTCTTACTTTTGAGATTGGACCATGCCTATTTTTAGCTATTATTGCTTCTGCAACATTATGCACCTTTTCCATTTTACTAGTCCATACTTCGTGTTTATCGGTTCCTTCGGAGGGTTCTGTTCTAGCTAGGTAATACTCCTCTCTATAAAGAAATACAACTAAATCTGCATCTTGTTCAATCGAACCAGATTCTCTTAGATCGGCTAATTGAGGTCTTTTCTCTTCTCTATCTTCGACTTTTCTAGATAACTGTGACAAAGCAATTACTGGGATATCTAGTTCTTTTGCTATAGCCTTTAGTCCTCTTGTAATCTCTGATATTTCCTGTACTCTACTATCATTGTAACGATTATCACTTGATACAAGCTGAAGGTAATCTAATATAATTAGATCTAGACCATGTTTTCTTTTCATTCTTCTAGCTCTTGTTCTAATAGAAGAAATCGTGAGTGCTGGAGTATCATCAATAAATAAGTTCAGATCTTTAAGGCTTTCACTCCCTGTAATTAACTTATTGAAATCATTCTTTGATAAGTTGCCAGTTCGTATATTTTCTGATGAAAGACCTGCAATTTCAGAAACTATTCTTGTTGCTAGTTGTTCAGAGGACATTTCTAATGAAAAGAAAATCACGTTTTTTTCTTTCTTTTTATCTTTTAAATCTTTTGTAATATTGTAAGCAAGATTAGTTGCAAATGCTGTTTTCCCCATCGAAGGCCTGCCCGCTACTATTATTAAATCAGACTTATGTAAACCACCAATCTTTTTATCAAAATCAGTAAGACCAGTTCTTAAGCCAATTACTTCCTCACTTTTCTTAAAAGCTTTTTCGGCATAATCCATTGTATTTATTAAAATATCTTCGAATGTTCTTGGGCCTCTTGAGATATCATCATTATTTGATAATTCAAAAAGTTCCTTCTCGGTTTGTTCTATAATTTTTAGAGCTTTATCTTCATTATTAATATTATAACAGTCATTTATAAGTTCTGTGCCAACATTTATTAACTTTCTTCTTACAAATAAATCATAAATAAGTTCCCCATATTGTTTTGCATTAACGATACTTAGGCTATTCTCACAAAGTTTTAGTAAATAGTCTAATCCACCATTTTTATTGAAATCCTCATCATTTTCCAGAAATATTTTAAGAGTATTAATATCTGCAATTTGATCATTTGAAATTATTCTCTTTAGTGCTTCAAATATAATTTTGTTAATTTTAGTTGAGAAAAAGTCAGATTTTAAAAAATTTTCAATTTTTTCGAATGCTAAGTTATTGGATATAATGGCCCCTAGTAACGCTTGCTCTACTCCTAAATTCATAGGAACATCTCTTGAAAGGTTTAGACTTTTTGATGTATTTACTGTGACTATTTTATTGTTAGGATTTTGGGTAGACATTAGCCAAGTATATTATGTTATAAATTAAAAGCACCATTTTTCTGGCTGTTAATTAGGTGGATAACGTGTAAAACTTTAAAAATTTCTATAATAAAGATTTATTAAGTACAAAATATAGGCTGCTAAATAAATTAATGATATTTTTTTATTAATAGTCAATTTTTTGATTAAGCATATTGAGAATACAAAGACCGTAATAAGTAAAATTAATACATCAGTTTTTAAAATATAGAAATTATAACCAAAAAATTTAAATAATGATGAAACTCCTAGGATAAATAATAAATTATAGATATTTGAGCCAATGATATTTCCAAATATTATTTGATAATTTCCTCGTTTTGCTGCAGAAATCGATGTTACTAATTCAGGGAGTGAAGTGCCAATTGCTATTAAGGATAGACCAATGAAAGAATCAGGTATATTAAGTTCTTTGGATATAAACACTGCAGAATTTACTGCTAGGTCAACACCAAATAGAGTTAACGCTATAGAAATAATCAGGATTGGTAGACTAAAAAAAATTGGTTTTCTAAAAGCGAAAGCAGAGAAAAAGTCATTTTCATCAGTATTATCAATCTGTTTTTTATCTTTTGAAACCCGAAGGCTTAAATAAATGTAAAATAAAAAAAGTATTATAAATAAAACCCCGAATTTCTTACCAAATGTTGAGAAATTAAAGACTAGGTAAAAAATAACATGCATACTTAAGTGAAAAAGCATATCAAAAGGTGCAACATCTTTTATTTTTATATTATTTACGAAGCCCAGAGCGCAAAAAACTAAAAGGATATTTGCTATATTGGAGCCTAATATATTTCCTACAGATAAGTTCGCTGAATTATTTAGTACAGCATCAACTGAGACCAATAACTCTGGAATAGATGTGCCAAATCCAACTATCACTAGTCCTATAAAAAAGTCTGATACTTTAAATTTTCTTCCTAAACCAATGGAACTTGAGATTAATACATCTGCACCCTTAATTGCAAGGAAAAGTCCGATTATTAATTTAACAGATTCAAGAAGCATTCAGGCAATTTTCATTGCTATACATCATCATTTATTTCTTCACTCTGAGCTGAGCTGTCAATTTCATTACTATCTTCGGGACTTTTTTTTTGTGATTCTTTAACATTTTTAGTATCTTTAGGTTCACTTTTAGTAGCTTTTAAATCAACATCTTTTTCTTCATTTTTTTTTAATTCTTTTGGTTTGTTAAGTTCATTTTTTTGCTTTATCGCATTTTCTTCAGATGTAGCGACGTTTATTTTTAGTGTGCATGTAACTTCCGCATGAAGTTTTACATTAATATCGTATATACCGATTTTTTTTATGGAAGTGTATAGATTTATACTTGAGGGCTTAATATCAACTTTTTGCTCTGCAAAGTAATTAGAAATGTCTTTAGGTGATACAGAGCCATAGAGTTGACCATTATCACTAGCATTTCTGATAAAAATAATATCCTTATTCTCAATTTTCTTTAAGATTAAACTAGCTTCGTCTACGGCCTTTTTACTCTTTTCTAGTAAATCAGTTTTAATTTTAGCAAAATAATCTTTGTTAGTATCATTTGCTCTAAGTGCTTTTTTTTGAGGAATTAAAAAATTTCTAGCAAATCCGTCTTTAACTTTTACAACATCCCCAATCTTCCCAAGTCTATCGAATGTTTCCAATAAAATAACTTCCATATCTAAACCTTAAATAATAATCTTTTAATATTTTTGTATAAACCAATTAAAAATATAATTAGTAAAAGAACATACCCTAAAAATATAAAAAGTAAAAATATTATTAAAAATTTTAAAAACGAGCTTATATCAAATTTCTCAAAAAATGTTTGAAGATTTTGGTAGCCTTCAAATATATAACCACAACTCAGAAATATGAGTAGATTCGTGGTTAATATTTCAATTTCTTCGAATTTAAAAAATTTTAAAGTAAGTATGATTAAAAATATAAAAGAATAGGATTTTTCTAGATGAATCTTTATGAAGTTGAAATTAAAATTTTGTCTAAATTTTAATAATTTACAGATTATTGAGGCTAATTTGTAATTAAACATAAAAACTGAAATTATAACCAAAAAGTTTGCAGAGGGTAAAATATTGACTATGAACGATGACATTTCTGAAAAGGTAACGCCAGAGTAATCTAATGATTCAGGATTAAATTTCTTAAGTATCTCTGATAAACTTTTTATCATAGCTGAGTGATCAAGATTTTTATAGTAAAACAAAATAAAAACACTCAGAACAAAACTAAGAATTAAAACAAATCTTGAAAAAACTATTCCGTTCATAGTTTCCTTCTCTTTTTTCAAATGATTTAAAAGTGTGAAACTTGAAGAAATAAGTAAAACAAACGCAAGAAAAATTAAATCTTTGTAATTGATAAACCCAAATATACCCAGGCTTTTGAAAAGAGCTAAAGTAATTGTAGATAAAATAAAGCTATTAATGATTTGTCTTGGCTGAAGAATAATACATAAAAATAAAACTGGAAGGTGCGAAAAAAAGAAGAAGAATTGTGTTGATATCTTTAAAAGAATTATCTCAGTTAAAATAAAAAACAGTGAAGAATATAAGGCTACGTTAATCTGATTATTATTTCTAGTGGAAGGTTTCATTGTCTTGAAACGTATGGCAACAAAGCTAAAAATCGTGCTCTTTTTATTGCTGCAGATAACTCCTTTTGTTTTTTTGTTGAAACTTGTGTAACTCTACTTGGAAGGATTTTACCCTTTTCTGTCATATATCTTCTGAGTAAATTAATATTTTTATAATCAACAATAGGTGCATCCTTACCAGATAGCGGACAATTTTTATTTAAAAATGCTTTAGAAGATGTATTATCGAAAACCTTATTTCTCATTGGGTAACTCCCTTAGTTATTTTTTTGTTCGGTTAAAAGTGATTGATCTTTACTTACTGATTTAATTTTTAAATTAAAAAATCTAAGAAAATTTATATCTTGCCTTACTTTAGTATCAAACTCGCTAAAAATTTTAGGATTGCATTCACAATTAATCATATAGTAATAGCCTTTAGAGTTCTTTTTAATCTTATAAGATAGATCTCTTAGCCCCCAAAACTCGGTTTTTAGTATTTTACCACCAGTATCTTTAATTTTTTTTATCAAGTCATCATAATAGTCATCTGCTGACTTCTTAGATAGTTGACCACTTATAATAAAAACATTTTCGTACAACATTCTAATCCTTTCGGTTAAACTTTTAAAAGTTTAGCTATTTTTAAATAGCAAGGTTTTAAAATTAGGTTTATAACATTATTTAATAAATATTAAAGATATAATTTATAATAATGAATAATTTCAACCTCATTTTTCCAGGACAGGGTTCACAGACAGTAGGAATGGGTTTGGATCTCTACAAAAACCATAAAAAAGCAAGGGATGTTTTTGATGAAGTAGATGAGGCATTGAATTTCAGACTTTCTAAAATTATTTTTGAGGGTCCCGACGAATCACTAAAACTTACAGTTAATACCCAACCAGCGATTATGGCAACTAGTCTTGCCGTAGTTAAGGTGCTTGAAGACGAACTTAAAAAGGATATTTCATCATTCTCTGAAGTTGTTTTAGGACATTCTTTGGGAGAGTATTCAGCATTATGTTCTATAAATTCTATCAGTATTAGTGAGACAGCTAAAATTTTGCAATTAAGAGGAAAAGCTATGCAAGAATCGGTNGGAGGAATAGAGACAAAAATGGTCGCAGTTATTGGTTTAGATATTGTNAATTTAGAAACNGAGCTTAGAAAATTTNCACTTAANAAAAATGAAGTATGCGAAATAGCTAATGATAATTGTCCAGGTCAAATAATATTGTCAGGAACAAAAAACGCAATAGANGAGTTTTCAANTATACTAAAGAANNTTGGTGCTAGNTCTGTTATCGATTTAAATGTTAGCGCACCTTTTCATTGTAGCTTAATGAATGANGCCTCTAAAATAATGAAAAAGGTTTTAGAAGTTACCGATTTAAAGAATCTCAATACAAAATTTATAAGTAATGTTAATGCAAAGTTTGAAAATGATACTAACAAAATTAAAAGTTTACTTATTGATCAGATTTCAAGTAGGGTAAGATGGAGAGAAAGNATACTTTTGGCTGAGAATANTGGNCCAAAAGTTTTTGTAGAGNTAGGAAATGGGAAAGTTTTATCTGGTATGAATAAGAGAATTTCAAAAAANATATCNTCTCAAAATCTAGCAGATATGANAGGTATAGGGCAATTTATTGATTCAAATAAGGANATATTATGAAAAAAGCTTTGATTACAGGGGCAACAGGAGGAATAGGATTAGAAATTTGCAAATTTNTAGGNAATGATCACGAAATATATATTTTGGGNAGAAATGAAGAAAAATTAAAANGTTTNNCTNATAAATTTTCATTTATTCAAGACTACTTTGTTTGCGATATTAGCAGNANTGANAGNTTGACNGATTTTTTTNAAAAAATTTCAATGAAAAATNTACAAATCGATGTNTTAGTAAATAATGCTGGNGTAACNGATGACAGTCTTTTTTTGCGNATGGACTTAGAAAAATGGAACAAAGTAATNAATACTAATTTAAACTCAAACTTCATGATNAGTAATTTTTTCTCCAAACAAATGATTAANAAAAAGTGGGGTAGAATTGTNAATATTTCATCTGTTGTAGGNCANACTGGAAATGCTGGTCAATCCAATTATACNGCATCCAAAGCAGGTATTATTGGGATGACAAAATCTATTGCNATTGAGCTTGCNAAAAGAAATATAACTGTAAATTCTGTTTCTCCTGGTTTTATNGATACTGAAATGACTGCAGCTTTAAGTGACGAACAAAAAGAATTTATTAAAAATAAAATTCCTCTTGCAAGAATTGGTAAGCCAGAAGANGTNGCATATTGTGTAAAATTTTTGGTATCTGAGNAGGCAAACTATATNACAGGCCAAACTATTCATGTTAANGGAGGCCTTGCAATGTTATAATATAATTGATTTAAAAGAAAAANTATTTATTAATATANATATAAATTAATGTAAGGATGCNAGTATGAGNGATATATCAGAAAGAGTTAAAAAAATTGTAGTTGAACACCTAGGNGTNGAATCAGATAAAGTTGTAGATTCAGCAAGTTTTGTCGATGACTTAGGCGCAGATAGTTTAGATACTNTCGAATTAGTTATGGCGTTTGAAGAGGAATTTAATATTGAAATTCCAGATGATATGGCAGAAAAAATCNCTACCATCAAAGACGCAATAGATCATATCCAAAATTCTCAAAACTAAANNATGAGAAGGGTGGTTGTTACAGGCATCGGTATGTGTACACCCCTTGGTTTTGGTTGGGAACATTGTTGGAATAAGCTAATTGAAGGAAAATCTGGAATTAGACAATTATCAGGTTTCGAAATCAGTGATTTACCCTCAAAAGTCGGTGGGCAACTTCTGATGGAAGGAGATGAAACGCTCTTTTCAGAAAATATAATTGAGGTAAAAGATAGAAAAAAAATAGAGCCATTTATTGAGTATGCACTNATTGCAGCAAATGAAGCGTTAAAAGACTCAGGTTGGAAATCAGAAAGTGATGAAGACTCNTACAAAACTGGNGTNATGATTGGTTCNGGAATAGGTGGNTTAGATGGGATAAGAAAAAGCGCAATGAACCTAGATAGAAGTCCGCGCAAGATCTCTCCATTTTTCATNCCTTCCTGTTTAATAAATTTGGCAAGTGGACATATATCCATAAAATATAATTTTAAAGGGCCAAATCACTCAGTTGTTACAGCTTGTTCTTCCGGTGCACATGCTATNGGNGACTCTTTTAGACTTATTTCNGANGGAACTGCTGATGTAATGGTGGCAGGTGGNACAGAAGCNGCATGTACTAGGTTTGGAATAGCAGGTTTTTGTGCAATGAGAGCACTNTCTACCAANTATAATGANAANCCAAGTATTGCATCTCGCCCTTGGGATGTTGATAGGGATGGCTTTGTATTATCTGAGGGTTCTGGAATATTAGTTCTAGAAGAATATGAACATGCAGTAAAAAGATCAGCTAATATTTATGCGGAAATAATTGGTTATGGTTTATCAGGAGATGCCTCACACCCAACAGCACCTGCATCTGATGGAAATGGAGCATTTAGAGCAATGAAAATGGCNATTGAAAAAGCAAATATATCTTCTCAAGATATTGATTATATTAATGCACACGGCACTTCAACACCACTAGGAGATGAAATCGAATTTGCAGCGGTTAAAAAGTTATTTTCAGATAATGGTAATCTTTTTATGTCTTCTACCAAATCGTCGACCGGACATCTACTTGGTGCATCTGGTTCAATAGAGGCTATATTTTCAATTCTATCCCTTAAAAACAATGAAATACCACCAACACTTAATCTTGATAATATTTCAGATAGTTGTACAGGGATAAATTTAGTACCACATGAGAGCATAAAAGAAAAAGTTAATTTCTCATTGTCAAACTCTTTTGGTTTTGGAGGAACAAACGTATCCCTTATTTTTAAGAAAATTTAACAGTAGTGTTAAATTTTTTTATATTTGTTCTTATTCTAGTTATAAATATTTTTTTTGAGTTATTCTTCAAGGATCTTGTATTAAGTAATAAAGAAAGAATTATTATTGAGAGGGGGATGGGTATTTCAGAAGTAAGTGATCTGTTAAAAAATAATAATGTTATTAAAAGCAAGTTAGCTTTTAAAATCTGGATTAAAGTTAATTTTTCTGAAAAAAAAATTAAGTTTGGAGAATATGAGTTTGAAGAGGAAATCTCAGTAAATAAAATTGTTAGAAAGTTGAAAAATGGAGATTTTTTTTTTAGAAAAATCACAATAGTTGAAGGTACTACAAAATTTGACTTACTAAAAAAAATTAAAGAAATTTATCCAGATCAAGAGATTGATATTAATGAGCTTAGCGATTTTTTTATTGCCGACACATATCACTATAACATAACAGAAAATGCTAATAAACTAATTGAAAATATATCAAAAAGTAGTTCTGAGATTTTAAATAAATTTTGGAGCCAAAGAAATCCGGACTTACCACTTAGTAATATCGAAGATATATTTATATTATCATCAATAATAGAAAAAGAAACATCTCTAGATTATGAGAAAAGTAAAGTTGCCGGTGTTTTTTATAATAGACTAAAAAAGGGTATGAGATTACAGTCTGACCCCACTGTAATATTTTCAATAACAGAGGGTAAAACAAAATTTAATAGAAAATTATTGAGAAAGGACTTGAAGTATAAATCTTCCTACAATACGTATTTAAATAAAGGTTTACCNCCTTCACCAATTTGCTTNCCTGGAATAAAATCNNTGGAAGCAACAGTTAATCCNGANAAAAATGAATATTTTTATTTTGTAGCNGATCCTAAAATTAATGGACACATCTTTTCAAAGCATTATCATCAACATTTAAAAAATATAAAAAAAATAAAAGAATATAAAATTAATGATTAAAAAAAAAGAGAGAAAAGGTTTGATGTTAGTTTTATCNTCNCCCTCAGGCGCAGGTAAAACNTCAATATGTAGAAAACTCGTAGAAATAGAAAAAGATGTNGAAATGTCTATTTCCTACACNACAAGAAAAAAAAGAAAAAGTGAAATAAATGGTATTGACTATTTTTTTTGTATCNGATNANGAATTTGAAAAGCTTAAGAATAATGATTTTTTTATAGAGTATGCNAATGTATTTGATAATTGGTANGGGACTCCAAAAAAGATTGTAACCGATCATATGGAAAATGGAGTAGATGTAGTTTTTGATATTGATTGGCAAGGAGCACAAAAATTATATAATTTTTCAAGCACTGATATGGTATCAGTTTTTATTCTTCCACCCACTAACGATGAATTGTCTAAAAGATTNAAAAATAGAGCAGAGGATAGCGACGATATAGTTTCATTGAGGATGAGTAAGGCAAAATCTGAAATAAGTCANTGGATAGAGTACGATTACGTTTTAATTAATGAAAACTTAGCTGAATGTGTGAAAGAAGTCCTAACAATACTATATGCNGAAAGAAAAAAGAAGTCGCGTCAAAAGTTTTTATTTGAAATGGTTGGAAAGTTGTTAGATTAATAACTTGGACATCATTACATAATTCTCAATACTAATATCTTGAGGTCTTAGATTGAGGTCTATACCGCTCTTAATTATTTTTTCTAGGTTTGAGTNGCTAATTTTATTAAGGTTATTCTTTAGTTTTTTTCTACGTTGAGCAAAGCAAATTTTAAGAAGTTTATCAACTCTTTCATAATTAAAATTAAGATTAGATTTCGGACTTAATTCAATTACTGATGAATTTACTTTAGGTTTGGGGTGAAAGTTCTCAGGTGAAACATCAAAAATTTTTGTCACATTTGAATGTAACTGAACAAGAATGCTAGTTCTACCATAAAATTTTGTAGATACTTTGGCTGATAGTCTTTCGGCTACCTCTTTTTGTACCATAATAATAATTGACTCAAAATTTTCAATATATTTCAACCATTTTATCACTAGAGTTGTAGCTATATGGAAGGGAAGGTTTGCAACTAGAAATATTTTTTTACCTTCAAATTTAGAATACTCGTATCTAAGTGCATCTTGAAATATGATCTCAAAATTTACTAAATATTTCTTTTGTATTTTTAATAAAAAAGGCTTAAGTTCTTCATCTTTTTCAATCGCTATAAGCTTTTTTGGTTGTTTTTTTAGTAAGTATTCAGTGAGTGCCCCTGTACCAGGACCAATTTCTAAGACTAATTTATTTTCAAAATCCTTTAATTCAGAAATTTTTTTTAGTAAATCTTTGTTTTTTAAAAAATTCTGCCCAAACTTTTTCTTCGGACGAAAGTTAAACATTTTTATTTAAAAATTCTAATGCTGCGCATAAGCTTTCAGAATTTGCACAATTCTTATCAGCAATATCAAAAGCAGGCCCGTGATCTGGTGATACTCTTAGGAATGGCAGACCACCTGTAACATTAATCGAATGTTTAAAGTCAAGTAACTTAATAGGAATAAGACCCTGATCGTGATAAAAACATATAATACCATCAAAGTTTTTTCTTATATCTTTGGAAAAGCATGANTCTCCACTTAANGGNCCTTTAATNTTGAAATTNGATTTTAACTTATTTAATACTGGCTTTATAAGTGAGATTTCTTCACGTCCNATNAGNCCNCCTTCACCAGCATGNGGATTTACTGAGGCTATNGCAATTTTNGGNTTTTTAACNCCCCANAACTTNTTAAGTGAACTNTCGAAAAGNGAAATTTTTTCTTCAATTAATTTTTTATTTACATTTTTTAAACAGTCTTTCAAAGGAACATGTGTTGTTATCAANCCTACTATTAAATTTNNACCNTTATCTTCCGGTNGTGTTGTTGATAAAATCATAATTTCATTNNTTTTTTTTTTTATTNTTTTTTGTAGCTAGACTTGATAAATATTCAGTTTGTCCACAAAAATTAAATCCATTCTTTTTTAAACTTTTCTTNCATACAGGCAANGTAACNAATCCAGAAACATCTCCTTTTTTGAACANGTCATAACTNTNNTCNATNGACTTTAAAACATACCGNGAATTTTTAAAATTAGGTTTACCNANANTAAATTTNAGNTTNATCTCCATATCAAGAATNGGTAAATATTCACTAAAATATTTATTAACTTCNTTTGCAGATGAAATTTTTACNAATTTTGCCTTTAAATTAAATNTTCTATTTATAAANTCGACTTTTTTAAAATCNTCTAGTAGAAAAAAATTTGGAAGNTCTAATTTTTTTCTTTTTANCCATGNTTTGATAGCAATTTCTGTAGCTATTCCNGATGGTTCTCCCATTGTTAAAACAATTGGTTTTTTTTTCATTTTGCAAAAAATTTAACATTTATATTTTTTCTTAGATTGGTAAGGTATGTATTAGAAAGTTGATTAAATTTTTCTGAAAATATTTTTGTCTCTATCTTTTCTCGATTTACAACCTGATTTTCTTTATCTAACTTATCACATATAAGTAGTATGTTATTTTCACCTGATATTTCAATTACATTTGTAAAAAATCCTACATCCGTTTTTTTTAGTTCATCACGAAATATTTCTGAAATCTCATTAGCTCTNATATTTTCTAAAGTTACAAAAGATATATCTTCAAAATTAAAATTATCTTCTTTTGAGTCACATGTTATATTTTTGGATCTCAAATCATTTAAATCTCTGTTGAATGATGAGAACTTTATAAAAGAATATGTAAATGCTTCAAGCCCAAATGTTCTTTTTTGATTCAACTTTAAAATTTTATAACCATTTTTAATTTTTATTTCTGACTTTACTTCTCCAACATCTAATTTATCCAATACATTCTTTAAATTTTCGTCCAGATTATCTTCCAAAACCCATCTATTTTTCTCAAGATTCGTTGTTGAAATATTCTCATCAAATTTTTTTGCTATCAAGTCAAATGAAGATTTTGATTCTAGTAAAGACAAAACTTTATTCATTCTTTTTTTCGTAGTTTTCCAGTCATTCTCTATTACATTTTTAAAAAGTATTTCAGAATAATTATATTCTACTTTTCCAACTTTGTTAATAAGGTTGCTAGCAAGTGTATCAACCTCACTTTTGTTAATTGTGATTTTCGATGAAAACTTTTGTCTTGTAAACTTTTTCCACATGAGTTCAGCTTTTAGTTGTTCTTTAATTACATCAATATCAATATTTTGTTGTTCTAAAAAGATTTTGAACTTCTCATATTCATCCACTGGAAAATCATATAGTTTTGCGATAAATTCTTCCAATTCTTCATCTGATATTTCAATATTAAATTTTTGAGATTCTATTTTTTTAATTTTTTCTAAAATTAATAACTCTAGGACTCTATCTCTTACAGAGTCTCTATTTTTTATATTATCTTCAAGATTTAATGATTTTAAAACAATTTTTATTCTCTCAGATAAATCATAAGTTGTAACTGCTTCTGAATCTACAGAAACAATTAAGCCTTCAAACTTTTCATCTGAAACCAATTTTGTCTCAAAAAGAATTACGAATATTATTATAATAATATAAAAGTTACACTTATATATCACCTTCCATTATCTCCTTAAGACTAAATAAAAATAAAAAGCTATTAGATGTTGGATCTTCTGGATTATGAGTATATTGACGTTTCCAGGAAAAAGATATACCCACACATTCATCTTCATATTTTATTTTTGAGTTTATATTGTTGTATTTAATTTTATCCTTTTTATCAAATGTTGTGGACGAGGTAAAGGACCAGAATTCACTAATTTTATGATTNTATGAAATAGAATATTGATTTTTNCCTTCAATTTCAGTTGTTCCATTTTCATCCAATATTACAGGTGAATGAATATTACTTATTGATAGNTGNTTTTGATTAACTCGAAAAATCAAACTAGAATATGCATTTTTTAATGAGAAATTTTCTTGATCNAGAGANAACGTTGANGAAAANCTAACAAGATCTGATGGCCTAAGTGNTATATTACCAACAAAATCTGAAAATTTTTCAGATATACCAGAATTTTCCTGCATATATGNTTGTNTTTGCANNTGNTAACTTTGTGCAACAGANATTTCGCTCACAAANNCGTCTTTCTTTGCTTTTTTTTTAAATTTAATTCCATAATCAACCCTTGACTGAGGGTCAAATCTATCAAACCCNGATAATCTATTTATATTGAAAATATCAAAGNAATCTAATTCAAAATTATTAATATTATTTTCATCTGGNATNAACCTATTAAATGCTTTTTTATTTGACTTAATAAACATTANATTAGGNTCAATTATAGTTACGTACTTTTTACTACTTTTAAAGTAGGGTTTTTTAAGTTTGAGAGAGAATACNGGGTAAGCATTTAATCTATTTTTACTGTGTTCAAATCTACCATTTGCTGGGTTGTCATATTTATTAATATTGTAAAATCCAGCATTAAGGTGAACCCCTACTTCAGCTGCAGTTCCATCATTAAAAATGGTAGGATATAGAAGGTTTTGATTAATGAAAAANTTAGTAGTTTCTNNNCCTTTTGTTCTANGNAGACTAACGAACTCTCCCTTTGTATTAAGGTTGATTTTATTATTTTGACTAGCAGANTTTAAATCAAACTTAAAAAGGGGAAATATTTTTGGTTTATTTGCTCTAGNAATATTTGCTCTTAAATCTTGCATTGCATAGGATTCTAAAGAATAAAAATTTCTATTACGATGTGTTGCTAATTTAAAAGAAGTTTCAAGAATATTAGTATTTTTATATCTGTATGTATTGAGGTAGTTTCTATCTGTTACTCTTTGGAGTTTTAAATCAAGGTATGTATTTTCGTTTATATCAAACTTNGAATGAGATCTAATATGACCTCTTTTTTTATCTTTTTTAGTAATATTAACGTTCTGGTTTTCTATTGTTCCACTAAAATCAGTAACAATTTCACCATTTCTAAAATTTTTTCTATGCTCAATGTAAAGTGCTGGATTTTTTTTTTGTGAAAATTTTGGTTGGATTGTTATATCGTGATGATCATTGAACGGTATGTAGTATGGGATATCAGCTGATAAACCAAAATAATAATTTTGTTTATAACTAGGTGCAATGAATCCTGCTTTTCTTTTAACTAGCGGTGATGCAACAGAAAAGTATGGAAGATAAAAAATACTTTTTCCTTTTACATCTAAATATGAGTCGTAAAATTTAACTATTTTTTCTTTTTTGTCATGAATAATTTTTTTTGCTTTAACTTGAACAAGTGGACTTTCATATTTATTGGAGCCCTCTTTTTTACAAATATCACAAGCAGTAAAAATACCACTATCTAATTTTTCCCAGTATTGATTTCTTCTCTCAACTTTTTTGGCGGCAATCCTTATATAGTTTTTTTTAACTAGATTTTCTGAGGTTGGGATATATAAATATTTGTCGTGAATTATCGCATTATCTAGAGATTTATCAGCAACTATCTTTTTTGCTCTTAAAAAAGTACCATCACTTTTATTATAAACTTTAACGTTATCGCTTGCGGAAATAACGTTAGAGTCATTATTTAAAAAAACTTTATCTGCATTTAATTTGAAAAGTTTATCAATTATTTCAACATTTCCCGTTGCATAAATTCTTGTGCTATTCTTATCATATGTGAATTGATCAGCGTTAATTTCTATTTCATCATTTGAGAAAGTATCACTGTAAAAAAGAAGAAAGGCAAGAAGAAAAAATTTAACCATCTTCGATATGAATCAATGCGCTAATTAGAAATAAGTTTAAAATAATTGGTGCCGCCCAAACTGAAAAAAAAACGTTCAAACTCCCTGTTTGTCCTAGTGTTTTGATTATATCAACAGTAAAATGAAAAATAACNCCAATAATTATTCCAATAANAATCATTAAAAAATTCTTTTTTATTCTATTTTTTTTTATAGATAGTANACAACCAAGTAANACCATAGATAAAAGGATTAAGGGGTAGGNATATAAANAGTTTTTGTAAACAATNTGTTTTCTAACGGAAAAACCNGATTTTTCTAAATTTTTGATATAATCATCNAANTCCCAAAAACCAATNGATTCAGGTGGCCTAAAGTTTCTTTCAATTTTTTTAGCNTCTANATTTATNAAAAGTTCTAATTTATCAAATTTCATTGGAAGTTTATTAATTTCTAGCCGATATCCATCATTGAGTTCCCAAATTTCTTTATTTAACATTATTATATTTTCAACATTTATTCTTTCCAAAAATTTATTATTTAAATCAAATTTAAANATTTTTACATTTNTAAGTTTTTGCTCTTCAGGAATATATAATTTAGAATTAATGACATATTCAAATTCGNNATTTNTNTCTCTCAACCAAAGACCAGTTTGTGAAACNGAGTATAAACCAGAAGAACCTTTAAAAAAAGAATTCTCAAGACTTTTAAATTTGAGATTCATATAAGAAAAAACAGGATTGAAAATAAATAAAAATAGAATACTGACAACAGTCACGTTTAGGATTGTAGGCANTATTAAAGACCATATCGAGAANCCTGATGCTCTTAAAACATTCAACTCATTATTTTTATTTAANNTCATNTATGTATTCATTGAACTTAANAAAAAAACTGTAGGGAGNATTATAGGAAAAAGTGTNGGNATATGAAGTANNGCCATTTTNAGTAAGACTGNAAATTCAATATTTTTACTTGAACTCCTTCTAATTAGTTCAATNAGATCAATAGAAANNAAAAAAATACACGCAAATNTAAAANTAATAATAAATGANAATAAATTTTCTTTTATTATATATCTTAAAACNAGTGTATTTTTAAAAATCATATTTTTTTAGACTTACTNATAAGAGNTNGAATTAAAAATAAACATAAAACCGTTGGTATAAAATTAAAAATTTGCATATCCTGATATTTTATAGATAGATTTGAAGTNACAATTGAAACGACTTGTAGTAATATNATTGTNATAAATATTATTATTGTNCTNTTNAAATTTTCTGTTCTTTTATAACTAAANGANAATAATANAATTGCTACTAAAGAGCTAAATCCTATAATATTTAANGGCATTGAGTATCTTAAGGTTAATTCAGCTTTAAANGCTTGTAAATTATTNTGGTCATCTNNAGAGTCTGGGTTTGGATTTTTTAATTCNTCAANAGTTCTTTCNGAAGGNGATTTCCATCTTGTAGCCCAGTTATCANTTTGATTNTGATTAATATCTAGTAAATACTTATCGAAATAAAGAACTGANAGCTTTTTATCTTGAGACTGAAATTGNTGAGAGCCATCNTCTAACANAATCTTTGTTGATGAGTCATCAGAAATNATTTCACCTTTTTTAGCTATTAAGGTAGAAGTTTGTTTGATATTCCTAGTATCGTGGATAAAAACATTATGAAGACCATCAACTTTTCTTTCTTTTACAAAAATTGTAAAATTNTTNCCAATNGTATTGAATGCNCCTTCTTGAAGTAGTGTTGAGGAATAATCATTCTTAAGGGTATANAATAATTTTTTNAAGTCAGTATTTGACTGAGGAGCAAGATAAAGAGTGAAATAANAACTTANANTACAAAGAGNCGTAGAAAANATAATTATNGGTTTGATAATATCTAAAACAGTGTAACTAGATGATTGCANAATTATTAATTCACGGTCTGTNTGCATTCTTGAAAAAACAAANTAGGTTGATAAACAAACAATTATAGGNAGAATTACAGGNATTATTTGAGGGAGTGAAAGGCTTATTAGTTTTAAAAAAATATAAAAAGGNAGTCCTNTGCCAATCATTAGCTCAATAAGTTGAACGCTTTTAGCCAAACAAAAAAGNGANATAATNAGCAAAAGTATCAATANCGAGTTGTAGCAAAGTTGTNTAAATATGTATTTGTCAATTAAATTCATTGAATATTTNTAAAAAAACAATATACATTATTTATTACAAATTTTAATCTTAATTAATANAGAAAATGAAAATAAGTTTTTCCGATAAATTCAANAGTAATGANAACCTTGTAATCATTTACTCANATAAAAATCTNCTTNTAAAAAAAAACAAATTNAGTATGANTNTACAAANATTTNATTGANAAAGTTGAAAAGCTAAAAAAATCTNAAGNATCTTTCACTGAATTTTTCACTATCCCAGACGGAAAACAAATNAAAAAAGTACTAATTTCAAAGATAAAANCAAANTCTGGAACATCTNATACCGAAGCNTTGGCAGGAAGAATTTTAANTCAACTAGAAAGAAANAANATTGAAAAGGTTACAGTGATTATNGAAGNNGATTCNAATAGAAANGATTTATTNANATCAATAAAAGATCTNACATATGGTTTNTTNATGAAAGANTATAGATTTGAAAAATATAAAACNATAACNAAAAAAGATTTTAAGATTTNATCANTNTCATTTGNCTTNGNAGCAACTCAANCTGANAAGANNATNTTNGAAAACCATATTCAAATGGTNAAGGGAATTTATTTAACAAGAGATCTAGTCTCAGAACCNGCNAANGAACTNTATNCAGAGAANTTTGTNCAACTTTGTAATGTTCTAAAAAAAGTTGGTATAAAAAGTGAAATTCTTAATGAAAAACAGATAAAAAAATTGGGTATGAATGCTCTTATGGGAGTTGCTCAAGGTTCTGTAAAACCTCCAAGAGTGTTGGTTATGAAATGGAATGGAAAAAAAGATAAGAATTTTGCTAACCCTTTAAGCTTTATTGGGAAGGGAGTAACTTTTGATACAGGCGGAATATCTATTAAACCTTCAGGTGGAATGGAGGATATGAAATGGGATATGGGTGGTGCAGCAGTTGTTGCTGGATTGATGTATACACTCGCAATTAGAAAATCTAAAGCTAACGTTGTAGGTATTGTAGGTTTAGTAGAAAATATGCCTGACGGTAATGCTCAGAGACCAGGGGATATTGTGAAATCAATGTCTGGTCAGACAATTGAAGTCTTAAATACAGATGCCGAAGGAAGACTTGTTCTCGCTGATGTAATAACTTATGTGAGGAAAAAATATAAACCATCCCTTATGATCGACTTAGCCACATTGACTGGAGCCATAATTGTTGCTCTTGGGGATAGATACGCTGGACTTTTCTCGAACTCAGATACCCTGGCTAAAAAAATTCAAGAATCCTCAATAAGCACACAGGAATTAGTTTGGAGATTACCAATGGATAGTAAATTTGATAAACTTCTTGACTGCTCAGTAGCTGATATGAAAAATATTACTGGCACGAGAGGGGCCGGAAGTATAACTGCAGCTCAGTTTATCAAAAGATTTGTGGGTGAAGTTGATTGGGCACACCTCGATATTGCAGGAGTTACATGGTCTAAAAGAGGCACAGACTATTCTAGACCTGGTGGAACGGGATTTGGTGTAAGACTATTAGATAATTTTGTTAAAGAAAATTATGAATAATGGTATTAAATCTGGTCAGATAGATTTCTACTACATATCATCAAATTTTTCAGATATACTTATTAAATTAGGCGACAAACTTACAGGTCGTAATAAAAAAACTTTGATTTTGCTTAATAGTCTAGAGGATTTAAATGATATTGATAGACTTTTGTGGGTTAAGGAAAAGTGTGGTTTCATTCCACATAAATTGATTAACCAAAAAATTTATGAAAAAGATAAAATCGTATTATCCCAAAATTTAGAGATACCTAATTATTTAGAGAAAAAATTTGATACATTGATTATTTCACCTGAAAAAAGTATAAAGTCATTTAAATTATTTAAAAGATTCTTAGTTTTTTGTTATAAAAGTGAATATCAAAATTTCGAATCCTATAAAAATAAACTAGGTTCATATGGCTTTACAGTGAATGGTTTTGAAGAATTAAAAGCGTTTAAATGGAAGTCANTGTAAATTGTGAGGAGATATTATGAAACTTACGTTATCAATAATCAAACCTGATGCAGTCAAAAGAAATCTTACAGGTAAAATAAATACAATGATTGAGAANAAATCTATCAAAATTATTGGTCAAAAAATGATTAAATTATCATTAGAAGATGCTCAGATGTTTTATTCAGTTCATAAAGATAGAGCTTTTTATCAAGATTTATGTAATTATATGATATCTGGACCGATTGTAGTTCAGGTTNTATCAGGCAAGGATGTAATTGTAAAATATAGAGAACTNATGGGTNCNACAAANCCAGCAAATGCCGAGGATAANACTATAAGAAANGCATATGGGGTATCAGTAGAAGAAAATTCGGTTCACGGTTCAGATAGTCAAGAGAATGCAAAAATCGAAATAGATTTCTTTTTCAGTAAAAGAGAAATTTATAACATTTAATAAATTAGAAAGAACCAAAGTAAGGCTAATAATACTGTAACGATTATTGANGAGATGATGCTGAATTTTATAAATTTATTATAGAAGCTTTCGTGCTGTTTACTGTTCATTTTTTCCACAATTTTTCTCCAATTCTTTTAATACCTTTATATATAATTTATGTTCTTCCATCAATATTTTTTTTGATAACGAATCCACATCATCATTGGTCGAAATGCTAACAATTTTTTGATCAATAATTTCACCACTATCCATTTCCTCATTTACAAAATGTACAGTACACCCAGAATACTTAGCCTTATTTTCTATGGCTTGTCTCTGCGCGTTTAANCCTTTAAAGGATGGNAGAATAGANGGGTGTATATTTAAAATCATCTTTGGCCANTTTTTAACAAAATCNTTACTTAGNATTTTCATAAAACCAGCTAAGCATACTAGATTNATATTNTTTTTTTNTAATATTTTGTCTAAAAGANTNTCAAAATTTTCTTTAGTAAGNTTATTACNATCTANNATTTCNGTTCTAANNTTATATTTANTTGCAACTTTTAATCCCAANNCATTNGGTCTGTTTGATACAACTAAATTAACTGAAGAGNATAATTTTTTNTTGTTACAAGCCTCNATAATATTCAACATATTACTNCCTCTTCCAGATATTAAAATAGCTATTTTAAAACCCATTTACCATAATTCTCAATTATTATTTGACTATCNTTTTTATTTTNAACNGTTTTTCCCATAACCCAGAATTTACTTCTATTTTTTTTTAAATGANNTANGACATCTTTTTNATGATTTTCTGAGATAATTAAAATCAACCCAATTCCACAATTAAATGTNTTNAACATTTCTTNNTTTTCTACTGAACCTAATTCTTGAAGCCANAGAAATATNTTAGGAATTTTANAATTTTTTAAATTAATCATTGCAGTTANCTTNCGTGGTAAAGCNCTNGCTANATTTTCATATATACCTCCACCAGTGATATGTGCTATTGATTTNATCATTNTTTTTTGTATCAATGGTAATATACAATCAACATATATTTTTGTTGGTTTNATAAGTTCATCTCCAACNTTTTTCTTAGAATTAAAAGGTAAATTTTCATCAAGTGAAANNTTATTAAGNTCTAGNATTTTNCTTATCATTGANAATCCATTTGAATGAACNCCATTAGATTCCAAACCAATTATTAAATTTCCTTTTTTTACATTTTCTTTTTTAAGNAAGTTTTCTCTTTCAACNACNCCAACNGAAAANCCAGCTATNTCNAAATCANTATTTTTNTATAAACCNGGCATTTCNGCTGTTTCNCCCCCAACTANTGAGCANTTTGAAACTTGACAGGCTTTATTNATACTCTTGACAAGTTTTAAAAANNTTTTTTTTTCTATNCTTGATGATGANATATAATCNAGAAAGAANAGAGGTTCACCTCCGCTTGCNAGGATNTCATTTACACACATAGCNACNAAATCAAATCCTAAATAATCNAGTTTNTTATAATTTATTGCTACACATANTTTTGTACCTACACCATCTGTACTACTCAGNAAAATAGGATCTTTATACTTTAGTTTTTTCAAGTCAAAAAGAGAACAAAANCCACCNTTATTTTCAATAACCTCTCTTCTAANATTTTTNGAAGTTATATNTTCAATATTATNTACTAATTTTGATGTTTTGTTNGTATCAACACCTGATGANTTATATGTTATTTTAATTGGTCGCTCCTTAATTTTCTTTAATAATTACTTTAGAAAAAAATAAATGCTATAAATCAAATAAAACTTAACAATTTTTAGTTTATTGCAAAATTTTATTAAATATTTAATTATTATAATATTTATTAATTTTCATGTACATGGAAATGATGCATTATATTCTATTCAAGATAANCAAGTTTTTCTTCANAACGATAANAATATATTGGATTTAAGAGAAAAAGCAAAAAATATTGCTTTTGAGAACGCTTTTAAAGTATTAATGAGAAAAATAATAGATCCAAAAGATCTAAAAAGTGTAAATCAATTAGATAACCCAGAAATTGATCAACTTGTAAATGATTATAAAATATCCGATGAACAAATATCAGATATTAGTTACTCTGCAAATATCTCAGTTAATTTTAATCAGAAGTCGGTACTTCAGTTTTTTAGAATTAATAAGATAAGGGTTCAAACATTAGTTTCCGATGAGTATTTGGTTTTTCCAATTTTAGATAAAGTTAATACTTTATATTTATGGGAGATGAATAATATTTGGTATGATAATCTTAAATCAGACTATGATAGTGTTGGATTATTAAAATTATATTTTCCAGAAAAGAATCATTTAAATAAATTAAAAATATCAGCACGACAAATAATCAAAAGAGATATTACAGCGATTAAAGATTTTCTAAAAAATCATAAAAAAAAGAAAGGTATTATAATTTTTTTGAAAGAAAACTTTGATAAAGAAGCTAGTGGATTTAAATCAGATTTGAGNTTGANAGTTTTTAGTGATGANAATTTTGAAGAAATTAAAATATTTGATAAAAATAAGTTCAATGAAATTTATCCAACCTCACAGATNAAANTGATTTCAAAGACAGTTATAAATGAACTTCAAATTTGGTGGAAAATGAAGGCTAATAAGCTTGATCTNAACTCAAANATGATNANTGAGATATTTATNGAANATNATTATGATGGCTTGAAAAAGAGCNTNCTTATTGAGAAAACTCTTTTTNANATTTTNNATGATGACGAAATAACACTTTATCAAGTTCAAGATGATNCTGTTATTTANANAGTAATGTCAAACTTTTCTATAGATAAAATTAATTTATCTTTGAGNAAATANGGTTTGATTATAAAACCTGGTAANNAAAATATATTCTCANTANATGAAATAAATTAATGAAACAAGAAATTATTAAATTTAATTTTAAATTTAAAAATAATGATTTTTATGTAAGTAATAAAAATGAGCTAGCTTATAAAATGATTAAAAAATGGCCAGAATGGCCTACTCCANTTGTTTATATATATGGATCCGAAAAATGTGGNAAATCATTAGTTTGTAAACTGTGGAAGGNTCTCTCATCANGTATATACATNAATAANAGAAATTTTTTAGAAAAACTAATNCCNCAAAATGACTTACTTTATATTAAAAATCATAATTGGATAATTGANGATGTTGANTACATAATTAGTTTTGAAGATAANAAGTATGAAGAAAAAATTTTAAACCTTATAAANATAATTAAAACTAGTGGAAAAAAAAATTTANTAATGGCCTCTCGAAAAATGCCACGATTTTTAGATTCAAGCTTAAAAGATCTAACATCTAGAATTTCATCTTCTACCGTTATTGAAATGAGAGATCCAGATGAAGTATTATTNAAAAAAATTATTGAAAAATATTTAANTGAACGGAACATAANAATTAATAAAGAAAGTCTTGATTATTTGATCNATAGAATTGAGAGATCTTATAAATCAGCATTAAAAGTNGCGAANCAGATAGATACCATGTCATTGGAAAAGAAAACTAAGATTAATAAATTTTTTCTCAGGTCTATTTTAAATTANATTATTTAATATTGTTTTAAGTTCAATGTTTTGAACTTTATTTATTATTTTTGTTTTTAACTTTAATGAGGATTTATTTTTAAAAAATAATTTAATTTCAAAGTTTTTAATAATTCTTTTAACTGGAACATTTTTTTTAATAGCAATTTTCTCTCTTATNTCACANACTCTTTTNAGTTTATCNAGGTCTTCACTTNTTTTAGGAATAAATCTTAATTTTTTCCAAGCTACAGAAGGTTTTTCAGAATATGTGTTTGGATTTACTAGTTTTTCATGGATTTTTTTTAGATCGNTTATTTTTTTTGTAAAATCTATCTTTAAATTTAGTTTGTTATAAAGAGGCAATAGATACTTAACATCATTGATAGCATACATAACTTTACCTTTATTTAATGGTCGCTTTCTCCAATCAACAAATTGATTATTTTTNTTAATATTTATTGCTAAAAAATTTCTACAGGCTGATGAATAACTAAGAGGNGAGTTTTNATTAAGTAAAGATATACAAAGTTGAAGGTCAAAGATAGGTTTTGGTAATTTGTTAAATATTTTGTAAAAAATCTCTAAATCCTGGCTTGCGGCAAAAAAAACCTTTGTGATTGATTGATTAAATAATAATTTTTTAAGAAAATTTTCTTCTAATTTACCACAAATTGGGTCAATAATAATACTCTGGCTTAAATTAGAAATTTGTATAAGACATAATTTTGGATGATAAGTGTTTACCCTATAGAACTCAGTATCTATACCAATTAATTTATCTTTTTGACATTTCAAATAGAATTGTTGTAATTTAACATTATTTAAATTGAGCATTCACTAATTATTATCATTATTAAGCATTTTCATCAATTATGACTAAATATAGATCAAACAACTGCGGAGAACTTACCAGTAAGCATATCAATCAAAAAGTAATGTTATCAGGGTGGATTAATAAGAAAAGGGATCATGGTGGACTTTTATTTATAGACCTTAGAGACCACTATGGTGTAACGCAATGTGTTGTAGACTCTAAAATTAAGGATTACGAAATTATAGAATCGGTAAAGCTAGAAAGTGTAATTAAAATTGAAGGAAAAGTTTTAAAGAGATCTGATGAAACAATTAATAAAATAATAAAAACAGGTGAAGTTGAGATTTTTGTAGAAAGATTTGAAGTACTGAATGCTTCCAAACAAATTCCTTTTCAAGTATCTATCGATGATGATTCTCCGGAGGATCTAAGGCTAAAATATAGATATATTGACCTCAGAAGAAAAAAAATTCATGAAAATATTATTTTAAGATCAAATGTTATCCAAACACTAAGAGAGCAGATGACAGATGCAGGGTTCAATGAAATTCAGACTCCAATTCTCACAGCATCATCGCCAGAGGGTGCTAGAGACTTTTTAGTTCCAAGTCGATTAAATAACGGAAAATTTTATGCTCTTCCACAGGCTCCACAGATATTTAAGCAATTACTTATGGTATCGAATTTTGATAAGTATTTTCAGATTGCTCCTTGTTTTAGAGATGAAGATGCTCGGGCTGATAGGTCTCCTGGTGAGTTCTACCAGTTAGATTTTGAAATGTCATTCGTTGAGCAAGAGGATATCTTCAATGAAGTCGAACCTATATTAGAAAAGGTTTTCAAGAAATTTAGCGATAAAGAAGTTTCTAAGCCACCATTTAAAAGAATAACTTACAAAGAATCTATGTCAAAATATGGAACAGATAAACCAGATTTAAGAAACCCTTTGGAAATTATAGATGTCACTGAATGTTTTAAAAATTCTGGCTTTAAAATTTTTGAGTCAAATATATTAAATGGTAGTATTGTGAAAGCGATAGTTGCACCAAATTCTGCTGACAAACCAAGAGGATGGTTTGATAAACTAAACGCATGGGCGAGAGAAAAAGGTCAAAAAGGACTTGGCTATATTATTTTCAATGATAACGAAGCTAAAGGGCCGATTGCGGGTAATTTAAGATCTGAGAATTTAAAAAAAATTTTGGATGTTTCAGATTTAGAGAATGGAGATTCAGTATTTTTCATTTGCGACCAACCTCAAAATGCACAAAAGTTTGCATCTTTAGCTAGAAATAAGCTATGTGATGATTTATCGTTATTAAAAACTGGTACTTTTGAATTTTGCTGGATAATTGACTATCCAATGTTTGAATTAGATGATAAAGGAAAACTTGATTTCAGTCATAATCCTTTTTCTATGCCACAAGGTGGAATGGATGCTCTTAACAATCAGGATCCATTAGATATTCTCGCATATCAATTTGACATAGTTTGTAATGGAGTTGAGTTGTCGTCAGGAGCTATAAGAAACCATAAACCAGAAATTATGCTTAAAGCTTTTAAAATTGCTGGTTACTCAGAAACTGAGCTTAAGGAAAGATTTGGGTTTTTATTTGAAGCTTTTCAGTATGGTGCACCCCCACATGGTGGATCTGCTCCTGGTATTGACAGAATAGTAATGTTGTTAGCAGCCGAGGATAATTTAAGAGAGGTTGTTGCTTTTCCAATGAATCAGCAAGCGGAGGATCTCATGCTTGGAGCTCCTAATAAGGCATCGGATAAACATTTAAAGGAATTGGGAATTTTAATTAAAAAGGAGTGATTATTTTATTTTTTGTTCTTTGAAAATAACGTGTTTTCTTGCTTTTGGATCGTATTTTTTTAGTTCTAACTTTTCCGTCTTAGTTTTTGGGTTTCTGAATTTAACGTAGAAATATCCCGTATCAGCTGTGCTAACCATTTTAACNTGTATAGTATTAGATTTTGCCATAGATANCTTATAAAAATAATAAATTCATCTGTCAAGCTTATGTTTTATCATCAACNCTGATTTGAAAACCTATAAAAGCACCNTTTATTTTTGGTAATAGCCATANAGATAAAANTATAGTTAAGANTGGCCAGAAAAACATNTGGAAATAAATAGATGGACTTAATTTTTTTTCTGCAAGAAGTACAAGNGGNATTATAATATGTCCAACGATGAAGATNGTTAAATATGCNGGNCCATCGTCAGATTTATAATTTGATAGCTTNATTCCNCAAGATTTACATTTTTGGTATGTTTTTAAAAATTTAATATATAGNGGCACTTCNCCACAAGCTGGNCANTTTTTTTTAAAACCNCGCTTTATATAACTTCNNNTATTCATTTTTCTCTAGTAATTTAACATTCCCNGCAAGAATTTTTCCATTTTTAATATTATTTCTAATTATCTTAAAAGATACTAACTGACCGAATTTATAATTTATATTCTNTTCATTATTATGAAATTTANTAAATCTAGCAAGAGCAGAAAATGGTAACTCTANTGCTTTTATAAATATACCAAAANTTTCAATTCCATCTACAATACCAGTAAAGAATTTTTTTTTATTAATTTTTATATAAATACTACATAATCTATCGTTAATTTTTCTTTCTAACTCATCACTTTTTTTTTCTTGAAAAGTCAAATGATTCATAAGTTCTTTTTTATTTTTATTCAATTTTTTATTAAAGATCATCTCAATTAGATCTCTATGTACTAACAAATCAGAATACCTTCTGATTGGAGATGTAAAATGTGTATAGTGATTTAAACCAAGACCGAAGTGTCCAATATTTTTTATATCATAGTATGCTTTCGATTGTGCTCTAAGCATTAAATCATTAATAAAAGATGTTTGTTGAGAAAATGTTTTTTTTAAATAAAAGTTAAAATCTTTTTGAGCTCTAAAATCCCTAATTTCTTTAATGTTCCTAAGTTTAAGAGACTTTTTTAATTCTTTAATTTTTTCATCTTTAGGTTTTTCATGATTCCTATAAGCTGATTTAACACCATTAGAATTGAGATGTGTTGCCACAACATTATTAGCTAACACCATGAATTCTTCTATTAGTCTGTATGATTTAAAATTTTCTTTTTCTTCAAACTTAAATTCTTTATCATTCATAAAATTTATTTCATATTCTTTGACCTTAAATTCTATTTTTCCTCTATTTTCNGAGACTTTTTTGAGTATTTCAAGAGCTTTAAAAAGATTATCAACTAATTTAGATATTTTATTTTTCCTGGTCTTTTTGTGAATTTCGTCAACTTCTTTATAAGTTAGCCTGGCCTTAGAAAGTATTTTAGCTCTATGAAATTTATATTTAATTACTTTTGCATTCTTTAGAATTATTTCACAAACTAAAGAAGCTCGAATTTGATTTGGGACTAGCGAACAAATATTATTTGAAAGGATTTCAGGTAACATAGGTATAACTCTATCTGGGAAGTAAAATGAATTCCCTCTTTTTCTGGCTTCAATATCAATTGGATCTCCCTTTTTTACAAAGAAACTTACATCGGCTATTGCCACTAGAATTTTGATTTTTTCGTTATTCACTTCGGCGAATACAGCATCATCAAAATCTTTACTATTTTCACCATCAATTGTAACAAAGGGGATATGAGTCATATCTTTATGACTGTTATAATTGAGTTTATCAAATCTTTGACTATAAGTTTGTATTCCCTTGGAAAAACCTTGCCTTATTGAATTTCCCTTAATCTCAGAATCAATAACATGTGAAATATTAATTTCTTTATTTTGTTTCTTTTTTTTGCTTTGAAATCTTTTCATCGATAATCTTAAGTGCTTCATCAAGTGATATTTTTTTTTCTTTCATATCTTCTGTAATAGAAAAATTTTTCTTATTATACGAGAGGTAATCCGGTCTCCCTTTAATTCCTTTTTTTTGAATAATTTTTTTCTTAGTTGTTGGGTGTTCGCCAATTATGATGTCTTGCTTTGATTTTATATTTTTATCAATCAGTTCAACAGCTCGATTGATTCCNATTTCTGTTACATCATCTTCTTTTAATGATACATATTTATTATCATGCTTTAAGTAAGGCCCATAAGGCCCAATTGATGCAGTAATAACTTTTTTAGACTCGGGATGCTCGCCAATTTTTCNTGGTAGAGATAATAATTTAATTGATTTATCAATATCAATTTCTTCATTTTTCATTTTTTTAGGTATACTAGTCCTCTTTGGTTTTCCATCATCTAATAAAGTTTCTAAATACCTTCCATAACGACCAACTTTAAGAAATATTTTTTGTTTTGTTTCATCATTAATTCCTATTAATTTACCATCTCCTGATAACTCTTTATTTTCATCATTTTCTCCAAGAGCATGACTGTAAGTGCATCCATTTCCATCTTTATTATAGTTTGTACAACCAACAAACGGACCGCTAAAAGCAAATTTGATAGTTAACTTGCCATCTTTACATTTTTTACATTCTTTTTCTTTTAGAATCTCTGAACTATTTTCGTTAATTTTGTCAATTACTTGCGTGATGCTTTGTTTTTCGACCTGATTCACAGTTTGATTTAAAATTTCCAAAAACTTATTTAAAGTGCTTTTCCAATCTAGTTTTGACTCAGTAATAAGGTCTAGTTGTTCTTCAAGATCTGCAGTGAAGCCATAGTCGACAAATTTATCAAAAAAACCATCAAGAAATTTGACAAGAATTTTACCTTTTCCAGTTGGTATCAAAGATTTATTTTTAATATTTATATATGAATTTTTTTCCAATTTAGTAAAAATTGAAACATAGGTTGATGGTCTACCTATTCCTAACTCTTCAAGTTTTTTAATTAAACCAGCTTCTGAATATCTGTTAGGGGGTTTAGTGAAATTCTGTTTTATTCCAAGTTTTTTGACTTCAAGTTTTTCATCTTTTTCAAGATTGGGTAAAATTTGTGATTCATCTTTACTATCTGAAAAATCATAAATTTTTTTAAATCCATCAAAAATTTTTATTGATCCAGAAGCTTTAAGTAAAAAATCTTCACTCTTTAAGTAATAGAGTGTTTCTAAACTTTTACTTGGTTTCATTTGTGAAGCAATTGTTCTTTTCCAAATTAGATCATAAAGTTTAAACTGGTCTGGAGATAGTTTATCTCTAATGTCATCAGGTTTTCTTTTAAGTTGGGTAGGTGTCACTGCTTCATGTCCTTGCTGAACAAACTTGGACTTTTCTTTATATATAATTTCTTTTTCTGAAACATAGTCTTCTCCAATAGTACTGGAAATCAACTCTCTTAATTTTAATACTTCACTATTTTTCATTCTATTAGAATCTGTTCTATGGTATGTAATAAGTGCTCCTAAGCCCCCTAATCCATCTCCGTCTTTAAGCTGTTGCGCAATCGCATTGGTATATTTAGGACTAAAACCAAGTTTCGAAGATGCGTCCTGCAACAATAGTGAATTAGAGTATGGTGAATATGGTTGTCTTCTTTTCTCTCTTTTTACAATACTATCAACAAGAAATTTAGAATTAGAAATTCTTTCTTTTAAATTTTCAGCTTGAACTTTATTTTCTACAGAAAGTTTATTAAATTTTTTATTTAATATAGAGACTAGATCACAGGAAACAGTATTATTTTGTTTGTCATTTAAAGTTATATCAAGTTCCCAAAATTCTTTTTCGATAAATAGATCAATTTCCTTTTCCTTCTCACATAATATTTTCAAAGTTGGAGATTGTACTCTACCAGCTGAGTTTCCAAATATTGTTCTTCTTTTTGTGATAGGAGAAATCTTATAACCAAAAAAACGATCNANGAANCTTCTTGTNATNGCTGCNTTTACTAAATNTTGATTNATTTCTCTAGGNTTTTTTATNGCANTAATNATATCTTCTTTTCTTATNGCTGAAAATTCAATACGTTTAAANCTTCTGTTATCAGTNAGTTTNTTTTCTTTNCAGATCTCAATTAAATGCCANGCTATNAGNTCTCCTTCTCTATCTGGATCTANAGCTANGAANATTTCGTCAGATTTTTTNATTGTNTTAATTATTGGATCAATNTTTTTNTTATCAANTTCCCACTTTTTTACNGAAAANTCTTCATTTTCTTCNATNCCCATACCNTTTTCAGGTAAATCTCTGAAATGNCCAATACTTGCAAGAACTTCAAATTCGTCATTTAAATAACCTTTGATTGTTTTTGCCTTGGCAGGTGATTCAACTACTAGAAGTTTCATAATTAATGAAATTAACTATATTGATAAATAAAAAAAGTCAAAATTATTTTATCTTTTTTAATATTATTTTTGTTTCTTTTCCACGAATAAGTCTTTTTATATTATTAAAATGTTTAAATATTATTAATATAAGCATCACAAACATTACCGGAACTAGTTTGTCTCCTTCAATAATCATAAATAAAAATGTAAAAATACAGGAAACTAAAGCAGCTAAGGACGAATATCTTGTTAGGATAGCTATAATTATCCAGGTAAGAAGAAATAATAAAGCAAAACTAATCTTATAGGCAAGTATTGCCCCAATTAAAACGGCTATTCCTTTTCCACCTTTAAATTTTATCCAAAATGGGAAAAGGTGACCAATAAAAACTGAAAGAATAGCTATTTCTGGATTTAATGAATTTGATAAACTGATAATTTTTATTGGAATAAAAGCCTTCATTATATCAAAAAGTAATGTTAAAAATCCCAGTTTTATTCCACTGATTCTAAGTATGTTAGTAGCTCCAATATTTTTAGATCCCATCGATCTTGGATCATCTTTTTTAAGAACTTTTGAAATAACTAAACCAAATGGTATTGACCCAAAAAGATAGCATATTAAAATTATATATAGTTCAGGATTTATAGACAAGCTTACCTCTCACAAAAGTCATAATATTTTTTCCCTCCAAAAGCATTCCATCAAATGGAGAATTTTTAGATTTTGAAAAAAAAGAATCCGATGAAACTTTCCAAGGTTTTTCAAGATCAAATATTGAAATATCAGCTTCGGAGCCTTCCTCAATTGTGCCTGAATCAAGACCTAAGATTCTAGAGGGATTTACTGATATTAAAGATATCGCAGAGAAAATATCTAGAAGTTTATTTTTAACTAAAGAAAGTGTACATGGTAAAAGCGTTTCCAATCCAATCCCACCAAACGCTGCTTGATTAAAAGGAAGTCTCTTAGCATCTTGGTCATGAGGAGTATGATCAGACACAATTGAATCAATTGTGCCATCAATTAATCCTTTAACAATTTCTTGACGATCTTCTTCAGTTTTTAGTGGAGGAGAAAGTTTTAAAAATGTTCTATAATTTTCAAGAGAAAATTCGTTAAGTAGAAAATAAGGTGGAGCCGTATCACATGTTATATTAAGTCCTTCTTTTTTAGCTTTTCTGATCACCTCAACAGTATCTTTTGAAGATATATGACTTACATGATATCTACATCCAGTATCTCTTACCAACCAAAGATCTCTTTCCACGATCATTGCCTCGGCATAACTTGGAATTCCTACTAAACCTAGCCTAGTAGAGTATTCCCCCTCATTAACCACACCTTCTTCACTTAAGTCTGGTTCTTCAGCATGTTGAATTATTAATCCATTAAATGATTTGGCATAGTTTAACGCTCGTTTCATAACTCTTACATTTGAAATACTTTTATATCCATCTGTAAAGCCTACAGCACCAGACTCTTTCATAAGTTGTAATTCACATATTTCTTTTCCAGTTGCCCCTCTTGTAATGCATCCTGTACAGTAAAATTTGCTTAAACCAACTTCTCTTGCTTTTCTTTGTATACTCTGGATTATAGCTGGTTGATCTATTGGTGGTGATGTATTAGGCATGCAAATTAAGGAAGTAATACCTCCACTTGCAGCAGACATAGATACGCTTTTAACAGTTTCCTTGTGTTCTGAACCAGGCTCGCCGATATTTACCCGCATATCTATCAAGCCAGGAGCTATCATTAATCCATTGCAATCAATAACTTCTAGATCTTTTGAGCTGATATTGATTTCTTTTTTTATTTGTTTAATTTTTTTATTTTCTAAAAGTATGTCTTTATTTTCGATTTTTTTTTCTTTAATATTTATTAATTTCCCATTTTTTAAAAGGTAATTCTTAGAATTTTTTTTATTATCAAAAGGATCTTTTAGATTCATTTTATACTTCTTTGTTTTCAGTTAAAGCCTTTAAGCAAGCCATTCTAACAGCAACACCCATTCTTACTTGCTCAAATATTGCAGATCTATCTATATCATCAGCAAGTTCCGAATCTATCTCAACTCCTCTATTCATAGGACCAGGGTGTAGAATTAAAGCGTCTGACTGAGCATAATTAAGTTTATCTCGATCTAACCCATAAAATCTGAAGTATTCACGAATTGATGGAACAAAAGAACCTGACATCCTTTCAAGTTGAAGCCTTAACATTATTATTATGTCTACATCCTTTAAACCATTCTTCATATCATAAAAAACTTTAACTCCCAAAGACTCAATGTTTTTAGGAATTAATGTTGCAGGTGCAATAACTCTTACTTCAGCACCTAATGTATTTAATAAATGTATATTTGAACGTGCCACTCTGCTATGCATAATATCTCCACAGATTGCAACTTTTAGACCTGTAATTGTTTTTTTTCTATTAAGTATTGTAAGAGCGTCTAATAGAGCTTGAGTAGGATGTTCATGAGGACCGTCTCCAGCGTTAATTACTCCACAATTAACTTTTTCAGATAATAGTTTTACTGCACCTGCATCATAATGCCTAACAACGATAATATCTGGTTGCATAGCATTTAATGTCATAGCAGTATCAATCATTGTTTCTCCTTTTTTTATAGAGCTTGCTCCAACTGCAATATTTAAAATATCTGCACTTAATTTTTTCCCTGCCAATTCAAATGAAGTTCTAGTTCTTGTTGAATTTTCAAAAAAAAGATTTATGCAGATTTTATTTTTTAGATGATCAAATTTTTTTTTTTTATCTTCTTTAAGATGATTTATAAATTTGTTGGAAAGATTTAATAAATAATTGATTTCGTTTGGAAGGAGACCCTCGGTACCAAGCAAATGTTCGTGAGGATAGATTTTTAGCGTACATTCCTCTTTCATTATTGAGCATGATATATTGAAAAAAAAAATGTTCAACAAACTTGTTAAATAATCTTTTTATCCTTTAATCTATCAACTTCTTTTTTTGATAATTTTAAAAAATTTATTAGTATTTTCTCAGTATCCTGACCCAGAGTAGGCGGGCTCTTTTTATATTTAACTTTACTTAAAGAGAACTTAATCGGATTACCGACTAGATCAATTGGTTTTTTTGATTTTTTATGTTTCATTTTAATCTTCATTTTACGTGAATTAACCTGAGGATCCTCGAAAACTTGTTTAATATTATTTATTGGACCACACGGGACATTCAGTTTATTAAGTCCTGAAACCCAGTAATCTATTTTTTTTTCTTTTAAAACCTTTAAAATAATCTTATTCAGGCTATTTCTATTTTTAACTCTCAATGAATTTGTACTAAATTTTGGGTTATCGAATAATTCACGAATTTTTGCAAATTTACAAAAATCTCTAAATTGTCGATCATTTGCGATTGCGAGAACCATAAGACCATCCTTTGCTAAAACTGTTTGATAAGGAACAATCGAAGGGTGGTCATTACCAATTCTTTTTGGGATCTCTTTTGAAATCAGGTAACTTTGCGCAACGTAACTAAGCCACGAAACTTGTGAGTCCATCAAAGATAAGTCTAGATGTTGCCCTTCTGAAGTTTTATCTCTAAACCTTAGTGCTGCCAAAATAGCATTTGATGCATAAAGACCTGTTATTATATCCGATACACCAACACCTATTTTTGTTGGATTTCCCTTTTTCTCACCTGTGATACTCATTATTCCACCCATAGCTTGAACTAAATAATCATATCCTCCCCTTTTAGAATAAGGACCATCCTGACCAAATCCTGTAATTGAACAATAAATAATTTTTGGATTCTTTTTTTTGACGTTTGTGTAGTCTAACCCATATTGTTTCAAATTTCCCGCCCTAAAATTTTCAACAATGACATCACATTTTTTTATTAATTTAAATGCTAACTCTTGACCATCCTTTTTTGTTAAGTCGATGGTAACGGAATGTTTATTTCTATTAACACTTAAAAAATATGCACTTTCCTTTGGTTTACTGGAGTGACTGTCAAGGTAAGGTGGCCCAAGATTTCTTGAATCGTCTCCAGACTCTGGCCTTTCTATCTTAATTATATTAGCTCCGAGATCGCCCAATAGTTGTGTTGAAGTTGGGCCAGCTAATACTCTTGTTAAATCTAGGATATTAATCCCTTCAAGAGGTTGATTAATTTTCTTTTTCATTTAATAGTGTATTCTCTCTTATAAAATCATCTAGAAAAATTTTTGCTGCGAATTTATCAATTTTAGTACCTTTATAAAAATCACTTACTAAAGTTTTAGCCTCAAAACTAGAAAAATTTTCATCCCAAAAACAAATTGGTAACATTATTTTATTCTCAATTAAATAAAAATCCATATTTTTAGAAATATCTACTATAAATTGAGAAATCTTATTTAGAGATTTATCTCGATTTAAGGGCAGCCCAACTAGAATTGCACCTACATTATAGTCTAATATGATTTTTTGAATATTTTCATGAAAAAGTTTATTTCTCATTATATTTTTCAGTGGTGACGTAATTGTATGTTTAGTATTAGAAATTGCTAGTCCAACTTTTTTTTTACCAAAATCAACCGAGAGAATTTTTTTATCATCAATGACATTTATGAACTCTTTTATATTGCGAATTATCATTAGCAGTGTTATTTATACTTATCTATATATTTTATATAAGCAAAATGTCTATTGATAATTCTACAGTAAAAAAAGTTGCTAAGTTAGCAAGAATAAAAATTGATCCTAAAGAAGAGCATAATCTGAAATGCGAGTTAAATAATATCCTTGAATGGGTAGATAAACTTCAAAAGGTTGACACAAAAAACACAGAGCCAATGCTATCGGTTTCGAATGAACCCATGCCATTGAGAGAAGACAATGTGACATCGAAAATAGAAAATGACCAGATATTATCAAATGCTCCTGAAAAAAAAGCTGGATTTTTTGTTGTTCCAAAGGTTGTTGAGTGACAGATTTCTCAAAATTAAATATTACCTCAGCATTATTGGGTTTGAAAAACAAAGACTTTAAATCGGTTGAGCTGACAGAATATTTTATAAATCAAATAGATAAAAAAGATAGTTTAAATTGTTTTATAACAAAAACATTTGATAAAGCTATAGATATGGCTAAAAGATCTGATGAAAAAATAACAAAGAACCAAGAACTTGGACTTTTAGAGGGAATCCCAATAGGTATGAAAGATCTTTTTTGCACTAAAGATATCAGAACTACCGCAGGTTCAAAAATCTTAAATTCATTTATTCCATTTTATGAGTCAACAGTCTCTAAAAATCTATGGGATTCTGGAGCTGTACTTTTAGGGAAAACTAACATGGATGAATTTGCCATGGGTTCTGCCAATACAACTAGTTTTTTTGGTAATGTCATAAACCCCTTGAAATCTAAAAATAATGATAAGGATTTGGTTCCAGGTGGATCTTCCGGTGGTTCGGCATCTTCTGTAGCTGCCGGACTTTGCTTGGCTGCAACTGGTTCAGATACAGGAGGATCTATCAGGCAACCCGCTTCATTTTGTGGTCTTGTAGGGCTTAAACCAACTTATGGTCGTTGTTCTAGATTTGGAATGGTAGCATTTGCATCCTCACTAGACCAAGCTGGCCCAATTTCTTTAACAGTCGAAGACTCAGCTAGGATGCTTCAATCGATGGTAAGTTATGATTCTAAAGATTCCACAAGTTCAAAAAAAAAAATAGAAAATTTCTTAAATTACAAAAAATATGATTTAAAAGGTAAGAAAATTGGGGTCCCAAAAGAATATCTGATTGACGGACTTAATGCAGAGATCAAGAAAGCATGGGATCTAGGAATAAGTTGGTTTAAATCTGTAGGTTCTGAAATTGTAGAAGTTTCGCTACCAAATACAGATTCAGCTCTTCCAACATACTATATAATAGCACCTGCCGAGGCATCAGCAAATTTAGCCAGATATGATGGGATCAGATATGGTTTTAGAGCAGAAGAAAAATCAGATCTTACCCAATTATATGAAGAAACTAGAGCACAAGGTTTTGGTAAAGAAGTAAAAAGAAGGTTGATGATTGGTACGTATGTTTTATCTGCGGGATATTATGATGCTTACTATCTAAAGGCTCTTAAGGTTAGAAAATTAATTTCAGATGACTTTTTAAAGGCATTTAAAAAGTGTGATCTTATTCTTACTCCAACAACACCTAATGTCGCCTTCCCGATAGGTGAAAAACAGACAGATCCAATTGAGATGTATTTAAATGACGTTTTAACGGTTCCTGCCAGCCTAGCAGGATTACCAGCTATCTCTGTATCCGCCAGCTTAAATTCAGATAGTTTACCAATAGGCCTGCAAATTATTGGCAAGCCATTTGAAGAGTCATCTATATTGAGCGCTGCTAGTGTAATTGAAGATTCAAGAGGTTTTTGATGGAATATTTTATAGAAGGAAAAACTGGTAACTGGGAACTTGTTCTTGGTTTGGAGGTACATGCTCAAATAAGTGCAAACTCAAAACTATTTTCTGGTGCATCTACAGATTGGGGAGCAGATCCAAATTGTCAGGTCGAATTGGTAGATTCGGGTATGCCTGGAGCACTCCCAGTAATTAATAAACATTGTATTGATCAGGCGATACTCACAGGTATTAGCTTAAATGCAGAGATTAACAAAAAATCTATTTTTGATAGAAAAAATTATTTTTATCCTGACCTCCCTCAAGGTTACCAAATTTCTCAGTTTGAATTTCCAATTGTTGGTAAAGGACATTTAAATATAGAAATAGATGGTGGAAAAAAGTCAATTGGTATAACTAGACTCCACCTAGAGCAAGACGCGGGCAAAAGTCTTCATGATCAAGATATCGATAATTCATTTATTGATTTGAACCGGTCAGGTTGTGCATTAATGGAAATTGTTTCTGAGCCTGATATGAGCAGTCCTCAAGAGGCTGCAGAGTATGTAAAAAAGTTGAGGAATATACTTAGATTTATTGGCACATGTGATGGAAATATGGAAAAAGGAAATTTGAGGGCTGATGTTAACGTATCAGTTAGAAAAAAAGGTGATGAATTAGGAACAAGGTGTGAGATTAAAAATGTTAATTCAATTAAGTTTATTCAACAAGCAATTGAGTTTGAAGCAAAGAGACAAGTTGATTTAATTGAAAAAGGGGAAAAGATCATTCAAGAGACAAGACTTTTTGATCCAAGTAATTTGGAAACAAGGTCAATGCGTAGTAAAGAGGAATCTCATGACTATAGATATTTCCCTGACCCAGATTTACCTCCATTAGTGTTAAATGAAGAGGATATTGAGAAGTTAAGACTTAAACTTCCTGAGTTGCCGGATCAAAAGAAATTAAGATTTATAGAAGAGTTTAGAATATCAACATATGATGCAGAGATTTTAGTTACAGAAAAGTATGTGTCGGATTTTTTTGAACAGATTGTAAAAGGTAGGGACCCAAAAATTGTTATAAGTTGGTTAACTGTTGAGTTATTTTCTTACCTTAAAAAGAAAAATATCTCATTAGAAGAAAGTAAAATTGATCCTA